>JAUCGG010000069.1 GCA_030378015.1 Desulfococcaceae bacterium HSG8 | reverse complement strand
ATTTTTTCATTTGCTTTCCATTTCTGAATAATATAATATCAGTAGTTCTGTCCTCTGAAATCTGAAATGACTATATACCATTATTTCTCAAAAATGGGTAGATTATTTTTGGGGAAATCCCTTATTATACATTGTCTGAAGTCTGAAGAGTTTGCTTCAGATTTATATAATCTGTTTTGGAAAAAATGCAAGAGCGGGTATTTAATTTTAGAAAAATGATAAGCATTTTGTCCCGCTTTAGGTGGATAGCCAAATTTTCTGAAGAATACCAGAGAAAACTCGCAGTCAAAACTGAGGCAAAAGATGCAGGAAAGAAAAGCTGCATGAAAAACAGAATTAAATTTTATCTGGATGAACATGTCTCAAAAGCAGTTGCAAAGGGTCTGAGAAGGCGTGGCATTGATGTAATAACCGTCGTTGAAGCCGGTTTGTTAGGTGAAACCGATGAAGAACATTTGGAGAGAGCAAAATCAGAGAGACGTACCATTTTTACACAAGATGATGACTTTTTGCGTTTACATGCTGCCAGCAATGAACATGCCGGAATCGTTTATAATACAGATTTGTCGTTAATTCATCCGAAAACCTTGTCAGACAGGGAAGAGAAAACATAAAACTCAGATCCGCCCTCGGATATTTGTGATAACTTACTGATTTACAGATAATTTGTTTTTAATACGGATTACCAGAGAACCTCATTTTATTCCCGTTGCAACATCCCAAGCTTTGATCTTCGTTTCGCCCAGCCACCCGAACTGTTCCCTCCAGATTGACAAATCCGGCGGTGACATGGCTCGGATTTGTCAATCCGAACCAAGCCGCTCTACCGAACGAAGATCATGGCCTTAATTCCGCCTTTTACTGAACTGAGTGCAACTAAAATCAGACAAACACAATCTGACTGGACAGGTTCCGTTTGTTATGTTACGTGCAACTTTTTTTAAATAATGCCACAAAGACACGAAGAAACGAAGAAACACAAAGAATCTTCGTGAGACTTCGCGCCTTTGTGCCTTCGTGGCATTATAAGTTCCATATAGCCTTATGTTTTAAAATAGTTAGGGATCAACATAGAAGCGTGAAGGAGACTGAATCCTTTTCCATCTTCTGAAAATAAATAACAGAACATATTGACACATCAGTGCATAAAAAATATATAAGCCTTAAAGTGAAGCGTCAGACTTCCGGGTAAATGATTAAGGATTAAAAAAACACATCGGAGCAGGAAATGAAAAAACTGTTTTCCACAAAAGAGGTGGCAAAATTTTTAGGTATTAATGAAAAAATGGTGTATTCACTGATTTCCGAAAAAAGTCTGCCCGCTACAAAAATCACAGGCAAATGGCTTTTTCCCAGGCATCTGGTGGAACAATGGATTGAGACCAATACAATCAACTATCCGGAGCCTTCCACATCCCTTCCGCCCTATAACGGTCTGCTAATATTAACCGGAAGCAATGACCCGCTTCTGGAAGAAACTATTTCCCTTTTCAACAGCTTTCATACAGACCATATAGCGGTGTTCGGAAATATGGGAAGCATGGGCGGACTGAGGGCACTGAGGCAGAATCTGTGTCATATCGCGTCAAGTCATCTGCTCCAGGAAAATGAAGAGGAATATAATTTTGATTTTGCCACGCAGGAACTGGACAGGATGCCGGCAGTGGTCAATTTCTGCTTACGTGAGCAGGGGGTACTGCTAAAAAAAGAAAACCAGCGAAATATCCGGGATATTGCCGATCTGGCCGGACCCGGTGTGCGGATCGTCAACCGTCCCATGGGAACCGGAACCCGGCTTTTATTTGATCGGGAACTATATAAAAACAGGATCAGCGGAGAAAAGATCGAGGGGTATCATCACGAAGTTCATCGTCACCTGGATGTGGGCATTGAAATCCTTCTGGGCCATGCAGACGCGGGTCCGGGCATCCGACCGATTGCTTCCCTGCTCGGACTTGACTTCATTCCGCTTCGTTGGGAGCGTTATGACCTTCTCATCACTAAGGAAAAATTTTTTGATCAGGGGGTACAGCTTTTCCTGGGATTTCTTCATGAAAAAGCTTTTTCCGAAGCCGCTGAAAAATTCGACGGTTACGATATCCGCCTGAGCGGAAAAATGGTCTTCCCTCATGAATAAGACTTCCGAAGCCCGTACTACTACATCAACTTGTAAATTCCTCCCCTTTTTTAAAGGTGGGCCGAGGGAATTTCTGCCGTAACACCCTTTTTTGTAACATAAAATCCCCCATGCCCCCCTTTAAAAAGGGGGGGACGAACTTAACACCCAAGAATGCTGAAAGCTTTCTGAGATGTTAAAACAGCCAGGGTTACTCTTCAAACTTGACGGAAACCTTTACATTAACATTTAAATTTTCCAAGTCTGTGAGCTTCTGCATGAGGCTGGCAGTCACCTTATCTATGATCTTATCGTCTGACGCCAAAACAGGCGGTTCCGCCTTTTTCTTCGGAGCGGCAGGGACTTTGGACTTTTTTGGTTTTGCAGCTTTGGCGGGTTTTGCAGCCTTGGCAGGTTTTGCAGCCTTGGCAGGTTTTACCGCCTTTTTAGCCGCGCTTTTAGGTGCCTTTGCTTTGGACTTGGATGGTTCAGCATATTTACGAAGAGCAGGATAATCTTTCAATGCCTGGTCAAGCGTGTACCTTTCCTTCCCTGTCTTCAGAGCCAGACCATATGCCTCTTTCTCCGAGAGTTTCAAGGCCTCTTCAACCATATTATAGATAAAACCGGTTCCCTCTTTCTTTCGCTGGATAAAATGACCAAGATCACATTTTTTGCTGTCACTTATTTTGGAAAGCATACTCGCCACATCCTGAACTTTGATATCTTTCCCATCGGTTTCAGATATTTTTTTAGAAATATCCCGGGATCTCAGTGCTCCTCCTCCCAGCAGTACTCCTACAATCAGTTGAGCGTTACTCTTGTTTCCTTTTTTCTTTTTCATATTCACCTCATCTCTTTTTTCTATGCCTTACCGTTAACTCTGTCCCTCAGCTTACCGGAACACTTGAATGTTACAACCTTTCTTGATGCCAGCATCATTGCTTCACCGGTTGCAGGATTTCTTCCTCTTCTTTCCCGTTTTTCATTTACACAGAACTTTCCAAAACCGGTTATCAGGATATCTTCTCCGTCCGCCATGGTTTTTTTCATAATTTCCAAAAGGGTTTCAACCACTTCGGTACTTTTTTTTCTGGAGAAACTAAGCCGGCTTTGCACATCGCTTACTATGTGAGCTTTTGTTAGAGACATATACCCATATCTTCCCTTTCTTCAGTCAGACTGATCAGAAGGAGTTTGTCATCAGGGCGGAAAACTTACTTCATATACGGTAGCAGTGTATTCCGGCCTGTTTTTCGGAATCTCCGAAAAACCCGCATTTAAAAACGCGGCTGATATTCGGTTAAAAATATTTCCCTATCCTCAAGATTTTCTAATTTAACGCCGTCTTTTTATTTTGTCAAGAATTTATAGGTATTACAGTAAAAATAAATCATTTTTTTTTCGCAGGATATGTAAAACCTGCCTTTTTCGCGCGACCGGATAGTTTAAAATTATTCATAAAAGCCTTGTGTAACAGGCGTTCGGAGGCATTTCCATAAAAGAAAACAATATGACTGTGACGCAGTTCTGATCGAAATCAGGAATATCTGATTTCTGCGCTCAGACGATTATACATCCTATAATAATAAGGTAAAAAGTTTCAAACTGAATGCCAAACAGAAAAAATTTGTCGCAGGATATACTTTAAGCGAAGAAACTGTTTTCGGATCTGAAATTTCCGATCCGATGATCATGGCAGACCGCCACTTGACACTTGACAAAGCAAATCTCTATCCGTATATCTGGCAAGTATCCGGCGAAATTTTTCGTCTTGCATGAAGTGATACATTGCCCGGTTTGAACGAAGATCAAGATTAATCTTGCACAAAATGATACCTCCGCTCCGGGATTTTATCACCGGGAATTTTTGTTTTTTTGTGGATTTGATAATAAGATTGTGTTACATAATATAATCAGCAGATCAGAAGACATCGTTCCCGAACTTCGGTTTGGAAACAGGCATGTTGTTTGCAAAACCTTAGCGCTCCGTTTCAAAAATAATGTCAGGGTTATAAATTCAGCGGAGTGCAAAGCTTGCTTTGCCTGTCGTTCGGCGGCTCGACTGATCTCGCCGAAGTCTGAGCGTTCGACTGAGCTTACGCCGAAACCGGGATTCTCGCAACCGAGCTTTGCACTCCGCGGTTGCCTTGCTATATTTTTGATCTGCTGATAAAAACTGTTTTTCACTGAATCTGCTTTTAAAGGGAACTGTGACAATGGAAGTTTCAATGCATTACCGGGGCAGACTGTCTGATACCCGGAAAATCAGAACAATGTGTGACGAACTGATTGGTATTGCCGCGCGGATGAACTGGGAATGGATTTCACTGGATGAAGACTGGTCAGTACCGGCAAACGCAACCGTGATTGTCAGTACAAACGGTGCGGAGATTGACGGCTATCTTTCGTTAAAGGGTGTCGGACTTACTGTTGATGCTGATTCCGATCCCTTGCAGTTCTTTTTTGATTCCCAGGGAAACCTGCGCGATCCGCTGAGTCAGATCATGATTACAGAAGGACATATGGAACCGGAAAATGCATGGGTTTCCGTGAAAACACAGCCTTCTTCTCCTGAAACCCATATCCGGATCGTTGCTCTGCTGAAATATCTGAAAAAATATTATATCCCTGATCTTCAGGTTTTTGACGAAGGGGAATACTGGGAGACAGGTGATATTGAAATACTGAGAGAGAAAATGGATTTCACGGATGACAAAACAGAATCAGTTTCAGGCGCATTTCTGTATATCAGCAGGGAACATGTTTCCAAATACTCGGATGAGGAACTGATTCTGATGATTGAAGGACTGCTTCGTGAAAAATTCGATACGGAAACCCGGGTTATCCAGGATGTTGCAGATTCAATAAGCGATTCTTCGGACTGATAGAAACACCTGTGAATAATGAACTATGAAAAGCTTACAACACTGCTGTCCGATTCGCCGGCAGTGAAATTATTAAGAGCCAAAAACGCGCCCCTGATTCTGAGCTTCCTGTATCGGGAGTTCAAACAAGAACATCGCCTGACGATTGCCAATCATGAACTCGTCAGCAAATTGTCCGATTACTTGGAAGAACTGAATTATATGGATGAAGATCATCCCTACTCGGATTTTCTGGAGCGCTCAAAAAGATATATTGACGACTGGTGCAGCGAAGACAACCGATATCTGAGAAAATTCCCTGATGAAGCAGGTACGCCCGTGCATGAACTGACGCCGGATACGGAAAAAGCGTTTCAATGGATCAGAACCCTTGAGAAAAGAGAGTTTATCGGCACGGAATCCCGGTTTTCAGATATATTCCGAAAACTTCGGGAACTGGTTGAAAACAGTTCCCAGGATCCCCGGAAGCGGGTCGCGAGGCTTGAAAGAAAAAAAAGAAAGATTGAAGAACAGATCCGAATCATAGAGGTTTCAGGAAAAGCAGAGACTTTTTCCGATACCCGGGTGAAGGAGCGATTTTATGAAATCAGCAGACTGGGCAGAGATCTGGTTTCCGACTTTAAAGAGGTGGAGCAGAATTTTAAAAATATCACGCGCAGCATTTATGAAAAGCAAACCAGGGAAAATGTCACCAAAGGAGAAATCCTCGGGTACGCGCTGGATGCCACGGACGAATTAAAGGATTCTGACCAGGGGAAATCTTTTTACACATTCTGGCAATTTTTAGTTGCTGATCATAAACAGGAGGAACTGGACATTCTGATCGGAGAGGTTTTCAATATTCTTGAGCAAAGAAGTATGACTGATCCTGACCCGTTTTTGCAGAAGATGAAGATTTATCTGCATCATGCAGGGCAGAAAGTTGTAACTTCCAATCACCGGATGATCGGAAAATTGAGTCGGATACTGGGAGAAAAATTTCTACTTGAACGTAGAAAAACTGTTGAACTGATTGCTGAAATCCGAAAATTGGCAATCGAACGTATCGGACGGCCCCCGTGGCAGGAATCTTTTATTGAGATCGAAGGAGACTGCGATATCAGCATGGTGATGGACAGGCCCATAGGAGAATCTCCCCGATCAGCCTCTTTTGCTCATCAACCTTTTGAAATCGGCAACAACAGGATCACAGGCACTGACCTGGAAAAATTATTCAACCCGTTTGAGATTGATCGGGAAATGCTTGAACAGAATATTGAAGTGTGCTTAAAAAGAGGTGAGCAGGTTACCTTGGAGGAAATCGTGCAGGATGTTCCTTTAAAAAACGGGCTGGCTGAAATCGTGGCTTATCTGTCCATCGCATCAGGGTCGCGCCGCCATATCATTAACCAGGATAAATATGTGGACATAGAATGGTCTGACAGTGATGCGCATAAAAAAATAAAGATGCCCCAGGTGATTTACGGGAAAAAAATCAGGAAGGGAACGCACCATGCCGGATGAAATTTATCAGAACAGGGTAGTTCCCCATGCGCCGGTCATCATAAAGCTTTTGCAGGGAACACTTTTTGATGAAGATGCAAAGATGTGGAATGACCTGCTGATTTATCATAAACAGGTCAGAGACTATTTCAGCCAGATCGGCATTGATCTTTATATGGATGAAAGAGACGGGTTTGCCTTTTTAACGCAAAGGGATACAGGAGAAGATGCCTTCAGAATACCGCGGCTGGTCAGACGGATGCCGCTTTCATACGACGTCACCCTGTTCCTGGTAATTTTAAGGGAAAGCCTTGAGGAATTTGATGTCAGAACCACTGACAGTTCCAGGTGTTTTATCACCCGGCAGCAGATCATGGAAAAAATCGAACTTCTGTTCAAAGAAAGATCGGATACAGTGAAATTATTGTCCCGCTTTGATGCTTATGTGAATCAGGTTATTAATATGGGCTTTTTAAAACCTGTAGAAGAGGCCGGCGAACCGGAAAACGAAAATCGTTATTACGAAATCCGACGGGTGATCAAGGCAAAAATCAATAACGAGAAACTTGAGGAGATCAGGGAAAAGCTTGGGAAAGATTGCTGATATCCTAAACTCAGCCTTCGTTCCCAAACTCCGTTTGGGAACGCTATTGCCCGCAAAACTCCGGTTTTGCTGATATGATATGGCTCTTTATCAAGCAGGAGCAAGAGCAAGACCAAGAGTAAGATACCGGGTATATTAATTTTGGGGAAATACCTTACGAGAAAAGACGTTATGCCCTTTTGAATACAACCTGCTTTGATCCGGAGTAAGGTTCAAAATAAATTTTCGCATGAAAGATCGTGTGTATCGTGTCTTAAAAAAACATCCGCTTTTTAATTTTCCCCGGAATGGCTGATAAGATGTTGTCATTCTGTGGAAAATCGGAAAACGGATGTTTTCCGATTTTAACCCGGAATCCACTGTCTGTAAAAGTTTTCGATCTGCTGACTATAAATCGCATCCGTGTTCGTAGGGAAAAAACATCCTTCCGAAGAAAGGAACGCGGAAGAGAAAAAATAAATCCGGACAGGGATTTTATTTTTTCTTTTTCGCGTTTTTGAATTTTTGCGGAGGGAACATATGTAATCCAGAACCTGGTGCTACCAGCTTTTTCCCCTGATAATACTTTCGATCTTTTCTTTATTCCTTTCCTCAACAAGAAGCATTTTCTGAGCCTGGGCTTCTTTGATTTTTTCGGTCAGGACTTTCAGATCCGCGGGTTTTTCGACAAAGTCCATCGCGCCGAGTTTCATGGCTTCGACGCCTTTTTGGACAGTAGCCTGACCGGTGAGCAGGATGATTTGCAACTCAGGCTTCTTTTTTTTAAACACAGTAAGAGCCTCCAGACCATCCATTTCAGGCATCATGAGATCGAGGATTACAGCATCAAAAGATTCCTCATCTACTTTTTTAAGGGCTTCTTTGGCGGAAGTTGCGGTTGATACTTCCATTCCACGGGCCTCCATCCGCTCGGCCAGGGTTTCGACAAAATCCCTTTCGTCATCAACGAGTAAGACTTTTTCAGACATAGCGATACTCCTTAGTTAATGGTGTTTGATACTCTCTGGAATGATTCACCATTTTATCAGATAGTTTTTGCCAGACCGAGGATAATCTCCCCGGCTTCGGTATTCACAGTAAGATATGCTCCGAGTACCTTGATAAGAGCCTCTTCCCGTTCTGTCGGAAACATATTCTCCGACGATTCTCCAAGGGCATCGAGTCTTGTAAATCGGACTCGTGCGCCGCTTTCTGTTTCTTCGGTGATCAGCCCCACGGTTTTTCCATCGCCGGCCGCGTTCATGGCGAAATCCAGGCACAACCAGATAAGATTCTCCAGGAAAAAAGGGCTTGTTATGATACGCACCTGGGTTTCCGGATGCTTCGGTTCCAGGACTACGCCTCGCATGACCGCGAACCTTTCGGAAATCGTCGCGACAAAACCAACGGTTTCCCCCACATCGACGCGTTTTACAAAGTCGTCAACACTGTGAGAGAATCGGTTAATATTTCGGACAATCTCATCTGTCCGACGAACCTGCTTCATGATTTTCCGTGCCAATACCATGAGACGTTCCGAATCAATAATTCTTCCTTCCGATGTCATATTGGAAAAGTCTTCCAAAAGTCCGGCGTTTTCATTGATGATCGCCAGAGCGTTTTTAATCTCATGAAAATTAGAGGAAGACATCTTTCCAAAGAACTGAAGTCCGGTCTCACAGACAATATCCAGTTTGCAGTTCATGATATTCTCTCCTCGCAAACTGTAACTACCGGATAATTAATGGTTTACAGCCTACAGTTTACAGCATTATTTCCCGACCGCTTCTTTCATCTTTTCAACAAGGTCTTCAATTTTTACCGGTTTTACCAGGTAATAATTAGCGCCGGCTTCGGCCGCGCCAGCCTCGAAATCCTTTCCGGATCCGTGACCGGTAAGAAAAATATACTTCATTGACGGCGCTATTTTCTGAAGAATCCTTTTGAGATCAAGGCCGCTTGTTTTAGGCATCTTCACATCCAGAACCGCCAGATCGTACTGATTTTCAGAGACCAGTGTTTCGGTTTCCTCTGCATTTGTGGCCCAGTCCGCTTCAATCCCTCTGAAGGAGAGACGCTCTGCCAGTGCGGAAATCAGTTCCTCTTCATCATCCACCAGAATAACTCTCATGATTTTTTCCTTTCTTCTTTTCAATAATCAGCGGTAAGATCATGCTGAAGCATGTGCCTTTTTCCACTTCGCTTTGCACCACGATCGTGCCGCCGATTTCCTGGACCAGGCTGTAAGTAATGAAAAGCCCCAAACCCGTTCCGCCTTCTTTCTGCTTGGTGGAGAAAAAAGGCTCAAATATCCGTTTCTGGTCCTCTTCAGATATGCCTGCTCCGTCATCCCTGACCTTTATGCACAGATGTTCATTCCCTTGTTTTCTAGCCGTGATGTCCAAATGCCCCCGATCATTCATGGCAGCAAACGCGTTATTCACCAGGTTCAGAAATACCTGCTGAAGTTTTTCCCGGTCACTTTCAATTTCCGGGATATCTTCAGGAACATCCACGTTAATACAGATAGACCTGTATTCGGATTCCTTATGGAGAAATTCCAGGACTTCAAGGATAATCGTTTCCAGGTTGACGAATTTTATCCTCTTATCAACAGGACGCGCAAAACTGAGCAGGCGTTTGGTGATGTATGCGCATCGCTCTACCGATGAGATAATGGAATCCGTGAGTGTAAGGAGTCTCTCATCTTTGTGATACTCTGGCTTAAAAGTCAGAAGGTCGTTCATCAGCCCTGCTTTTTCATTGATAATGGCAAGGGGATTGTTGATCTCATGGGCGATTCCCGCAGCCAGTCTGCCGACGGAAGCCATCTTGCTGGTATGCTCGGCCTCCCGGAGAATCATGGCTCTCTTTTGATCCGCCACATAGATCATATCAACCAGGTATGTGGCAACTCCCAGGATAATCAGAAGGATAACGATAACGCTGAGTATGAGAAATCCGATGAGATCCATATGGGTGTCATACCAGGACTTCATAAGCTCATCTTTCGGGCGAACGATCATCAGGATAAAGGGAGAATCAGGAATACAGGCATATCCGATGATCGCACGGCCATTCTCGTTTTCTCTCTCTTCCGTACAAATTTGCAGGGAGTCCCGGGGGAGCGGCAGAGATATTTTTTCGAGAATCCTGCCGTGGTGACGCGAGGGGGTCTGAAGCAGTCCTTCCCGATTGATGATAAAGGCATCGTCCAAAAAACCCAGATCCAGGGAGGAAACGATATCCTGGAAATGGTTGGTGTCCAGGCAGGCTCGGAGTATGAAAAAATTCCCATTCGGTAAATCGTGCCTGACCGATATGCTCAGACGGATATCCTCCTCATTTTCTTTGAATACGCTGCTGATGGAAAGGCCCTGCGTTCGGATTTCTTCGAGCCATTCTTTTTTACCGGCATCCGTTTTCCCAGTCCCGACATGAGCCTGGATATCTCCTGAATCGTCAATTATCCCGAGATTCACGATGCCGAACCCTTTTTTCAGGTTTTCCAGGAGGTCGAAGAGCCGATCCGGGTCGCGGAGATCTTCAAAAGTATTTTCCCGAGCAATGAAATGCAGGTCGGATTTGCGTTCTTCCAGAAAATAGGAAAGGGTTTGCCTGGTATTGGATACAAGGCGTTTTGTGTGCAGAACTGCCTCGGATTCGATAGACTTCTGTGTCACCTTGTAGTCGATAAGGGCCATTGAAATCAGGGGAATAAGGGTGATGCCTGCTACAAACAGCACCGTTACTTCCCAGACGCGCCGGAAATGGAAAAGGCTTTTAATTCGGCCGGCCTTAAGGTCCTCATTCCAGAACCTGAACCTGAATTTCAGTGACTCAAACAGTGTCATATCTTCGCTCCGTATGCCCATATTAAGCGCGCACCCAGCAATCTGCCCCACGTTTAGCGTGGGAATCTGTGTTGAAGAATTTTGTGGTTTTATATAATATCAGGGGATTCCCTGTGAAATCTCAGGATAATATCTTTTCATCCGGAATGACAGGCCAACGAAACAGCGGATTCCGCTACACCCACCTGCAAAAATCGTTAGATTTCCCGACCAGTATTTTTACATTATGCAGCTTACAGCTTCCGATTTACAGGATCAATGGGGTGAAAACAGTATTCACGGGTAGAAATATTCTACTTTCACATAAGCCGGATTGCAAATAAATTCCAAATCAGGCATCCTTATAATGACGGACGAGTAACTTATAAATTCTTGCTCTGCTCCCGCCGGATTGGCAAATCCGGCGGTGACATGGCTCGGATTTGTCAATCCGAGTCGAGCCAGGTTGGCCCAAACGAAGATCATGGCCTTCCTCTCCTTTGCAGCCCGTCTTCAGTCTTATAAATCAGATAGTTAAGCCAGTGAAGAGACCGCCTTAAGGCGGGATTACGAACTTTTTTGATCTACAACAATTCCATCTGCTGCTGGGACTGAGACTCCGACTGGCTTCCTATCACTTCCACCTGATCAACTTTCTGGAAGCCCCTCGGCAGCTTCTTTCCCCGGCGGCCGCGCTCGCCCGTATATTGGTCAATATCCTCATTTTTCAATGTCATGTGCCGCCTGCCTGCATGAACGGTAAGATGAAAGGAATCCGGAAGAATAGCAAGCCTGGTCAGAAGTTCCTCCCGTGATTTTGTCCGTGCCGCGGGGATGCTGATAATCTTATTGCCTTTGCCTTTTGCCAGCTTTGGCATGTCTCTTATCGGGAATATCAGCATCCTCCCCTCGTTGCTGATGGCAACCAGCCGGTCAGTATCAAATTCAGTAAGAAAAAGCGGCATCATGGGATTTGCGCCTTCAGGCAAAGTAAGCACGGCTTTGCCTGCACGGTTTTTGGTGAACATATCCGATAATTTTGCAACAAATCCGTACCCCGCGTCGCTCGCCAGCAGCATCATCTTATTCGGTTCCCCCATCAGGACGGTCTCAAAAACAGCTCCTTGGGACAGATTAAGACGCCCGCTCAGGGGTTCCCCCTGGCCCCTGGCCGAAGGCAGGGTATGGGCAGGAACAGAATAGCTGCGGCCTGTGGAATCAAGGAACACAGCATATTGGTTACTTCGTCCTAGGGCAGCCATACTGAAGCTGTCCCCGGCTTTATAATTCATGTTCACGGGGTCTATCTCATGCCCCTTTGCTGCCCGAACCCAGCCTTTGGCGGACAGGATCACGGTAACGGGTTCTGCCGGCAGGATATCGGTCTGGCTAAGTGCCTGAGCCTCTTCCCGCTCAACAATGGGAGATCTCCGCTCGTCTCCGTATTTTTTCGCATCGGCTGTTAGTTCCTTGCGAATCAGTGTTTTCAGGCGGGTTTCAGATCCCAGTATTGTTTCCAGTGTCTTCCGCTCTTTGGCAAGGGTTTTCTGTTCAGCCCGGATTTTCTTTTCCTCCAGCTTTGCCAGATGACGCAGCCGGAGTTCCAGGATTGCCTCAGCCTGTTTCTCACTGAGTTCCAGTCTTTTCATCAGAACGGGGCCCGGATGGTCTTCATAGCGTATGATTTCAATGACCTCATCAATATCGAGATAAGCGATGAGTAATCCTTCAAGAATATGAAGACGGGCAAGGACTTTATCCAGACGATACTGTAATCGCCTGCGTACCGTTTCTGTCCGGTATGCCAGCCATTCGCCGAGCATCTGCTTCAGTCCCTTGACCTGGGGACGTCCGTTCTGGCCGATTACGTTCATATTCACCCGGTAATTCCGCTCAAGGTCTGTGGTCGCGAACAGGTGGGCCATCAGCATATCCTTATCCACGCGTGCGGAACGGGGCACGATCACCAGGCGGATGGGGTCATCCTGGTCGGATTCATCCCGCAAATCCCCCACCATAGGCAGCTTTTTCGCTTCCATCTGGCCGGCGATCTGTTCCAGAATCTTCGCACCGGAGACCTGATGAGGCAGCGCGGTAATCACGATATCTCCATTCTCAAGATGAAAAACGGCCCGCATTCGCAGGGAACCGACCCCAGTCTCATATATCCTGATGATATCGCTGCGGGGTGTGATTATTTCTGCGTGTGTGGGAAAATCAGGCCCCTGGACAAAATCAGACAGTTCCTCGACGGTGGCATCTGGATTTTCCAATAAGCAGATGCAGGCATCAGTGATTTCCCTAAGATTATGGGGCGGGATATCCGTAGCCATTCCCACGGCAATTCCGGTAGTGCCGTTCAACAGGACATTGGGCAGACGCGCGGGCAGCAAAGCCGGTTCCTCAAGCGTACCGTCAAAATTGAGTACAGGATCAGTTGTGCCCTGGCCCAGTTCGCCCAGCAGGATATCCGCGTAATGTGTAAGACGGGACTCGGTATAGCGCATGGCTGCAAAGGATTTGGGATCATCCGGCGAGCCCCAGTTCCCCTGTCCGTCAACAATGGGATAGCGATAGGAAAACGGCTGCGCCATCAGAACCATTGCCTCGTAACATGCGGTGTCACCGTGCGGATGAAATTTTCCCAGGACATCGCCCACAGTACGCGCTGATTTTTTGTATTTTGCAGTGGCTTTCAACCCCAGTTCGGACATTGCATAAACAATTCGCCGCTGTACAGGTTTCAGACCATCGCCGATATGCGGCAGGGCACGGTCCAAAATCACGTACATGGAGTATTCCAGATATGCTTTTTCTGTAAACGCCTCAAGAGGTAAGCGTTCAACATCACTGTATGTATTTAATTCAATTGATTCAGTCATTTTTATGTCTTTGGTGTTTGGTGTTTGGTCATGACAAATGTCCGGGTCTGCAATAATATAACATAGGTATGCGTAAATTACAAATTGTAAATTACAACTTACTTAAATATTTTCCGAAATTTTTTTTATAATCTGTAAGCCACTGCCAGGCAGTGATTCATGAAATCTCATTTATGTAAGAGCCTGCTTTCAGCTTATTGTAAATATGTCTTTTTCCCTGATCTGTCAGCTTTAACCACGAAACACACGGAATACACGAAAAAGAGAGCGTCCTTCATTTTCCGGTTCGCGGTTCCGCGTTCAGGCGGTTGCCGAAGGCGGAACTGCGAACCCGGAGTGTCAGTTGCCTTTATGCCGATATGAAAGATGCCGAAAAAAATATAATTTCCTGTCTTCCGTGTCTTCCGTGGTTAAAATTTTCGCATCATCTCTGATATCGGAAAACGATTTGAAGATGCCCTGCAGCCGGTAATAATAATAAGTGTCGATAGCAAGAAGAAGGAACTGATCGGCAATTTCAAAAATCCCGGTAAAATCCGGTGCAGAGAATCTGACGATGTTCTGACGCATGATTTCCGTTCCTATGCATCTGATAAAGCGAATTTATGAGATCCTTTACAATCTGGGAACCATTGCTATATGACTGTCTTATGACACTCCCGAATTTGCAACTGATGCAATTAAAACATGGTTACTTCAATTTGCGGAGGCAAGATATTCAGCTATTCAGGAACTGCTGATTCTCTGTGACAACGGAGGCAGCAACGGTTCAAGGTCGAGAATGTGGAAATACGCGCTTTGTCATGAAATCTGCAAGGTGTACGGAATCAGGATACGTGTCTGCCATTATCCGACCGGAGCATCGAAATGGAATCCGGTCGGACACCGCCTTTTCAGTTTCATAAGCAGGAATTGGCAGGGACGCCCTCTCAGATCAGTTGAGAAAATGCTCAGTCTGATCCGTTCCGCAACGACTGAAGATGGCAAAGGATCAAAAGTCGAAGCTGTTTTAAATGAAAAACAATATGAAAAAGGATTGAAAGTATCCGATTCCCAAATGAAAAAAATAAAGCTGGCGAAGCATGATGTGTTGCCCCGGTGGAATTATTCGCTTATACCCGGATAAGAGGGGATTCTGAGATGCGTAGCTTCGTGGGCAGCACGAAGACGGAATCTTCCTCGAACTGAAAAGACTCTCCGAACCTTTCAGTATCCGAATACTTATGAACGAAATCCCGATCCTCATAACCACGTCTGACCTTAATTTTAATCTTGCTCTTTATCTTGCTCTTGCTCTTTATCAAGCAGGAGCAAGAGCACAAGAGTAAGAGCAAGAGCAAAATACCGGGTATATTAATTTGGGGGAAAATACCTTACTGATAAAAAAAATTGCAGTACTGCAACAACTTGGAAATTCGTCCCCCCTTTCATCTATTATAAGAGGGGGGACGAATTTCCAAGTTGTTGCAGTACCAATTAATTTATGAGTATGAGTACACACTAAGCGATTATCAGTAAATGAAAAGTAGTCTCCGAATGCTCGCTTGGGGTTTCAAGCATCAAGTTTCAAGCATCACTTAATCTTCACCTTTATCTCAATTCTTTCCACCGGGTTATCTTTACCATCCTTGGACTGGGAGACGATTTTGTCAGCGACTTCCATCCCCTTGCTCACCTCTCCGAAAACAGTATATTTCTTGTCAAGGTAGCGCGCATCCGCTACACAGATGAAAAATTGCGAGCCGGCGCTGTCCGGGTGGGCAGACCTTGCCATTGAAAGTATTCCTCTTTTATGTGGCTTGTCGCTGAATTCAGCTTTTAAGCTGTACCCGGGCCCTCCCATTCCGTGTTTTGACTTGTCAGGATTTTTGGAATTGGGATCACCGCCCTGGATCATAAATTTGGGAATAACCCGGTGAAAAGTGGTTCCATCGTAGGATCCTTTTTTGGCAAGTTCGATGAAGTTGCTGACATGATTCGGGGCAACTTCGGGGAAAAATTTCAGCGTAATATCTCCGAATTTTGTACTGATCACCGCAGTGGCATCCTTCATCGCCTTAATTTCCTGTCCGCTGAATGTTTTGTGCCTGACTTCCTCTGAGGATACTGAGGTAACAGACACCAGCAACAGCAGGGTAATAATAAGTGGAAACAGTGGAAACATACTTTTTTTCATTAAATTCCTCCTCTGATTTAAATTTTGCAACTTTTTTAATTTTAAGCTCGACAGTCATAAGTTCTCTGAAGCCGCTGTTCAGTAGATCGAAAATTTTCCGATAAACCTTTGTAAACAGTGGATTCCGGGTTAAAATTAAAAAACATCCGCTTTTTAATTTTCTCCGGAATGACAGTATTACCCGTCATTCCGGGGAAAACCGGAAGATGAATATCTTCCGGTTTTAACCCGGAATCCACTGTCCGCATAAGTTTTCGATCTACTGTGTGTGTCTTGTGACCGGAAAACCTGCCCGGATTTCATTAGGGAACTCCAAATAAATAAAATACCCGATTCCGGAAAATGCAGGATGGGTGGAGCGTAACGTAACCCACTATCTTTGTTGGCGAATGATACGGTGGGTTACGCTCCGCCCACCCTACATTTTCGGGTATTTTATTTTTTGGGAAATCCCTTACTGAGAATGATCCGTTCGCATCCGTGTCCGGGTAAAAGTTATTGCGAATCCTGAATTTTCATTGCCAATCTGAATCAGGTTACAATACTTTTTTGAAATTTTCAATACTATAATGCGATCTGGGTACGATTTACGACCGGACGGCAGAAATCGTAGGTAGTACTGCAACAATTTGGAAATTCGTCCCTCTCTTATAATAGAGGGGGGACGAACTTAAAAAGTGGTAGTGTTCTACTTCCAGATATCCTAATATAAAGCATATCCGGAAGCAGAACACTACCGAAGTCGTAAATCGTAAATCAAAAAGTTGTCAGAGATAAACTGACTTTTTACGGGACAGAGCCTCCTGCGTATGGAACAGAAATCAGGGACTGTTCGTGATAAAGGTCGGGACGGAATGACGGAGATTCTGAACAACAAAGATTTCAGGGCCAAGAATTTCGGAAGCGGCTGAAGCAATGATTCCATAACAATTTGAGGCATCCTTTATAAAAGCTGAAAGTAGTTTACACTTTTTCTGACTGTAGAACAATTTTTCAAATTGTTTAAAACAATTTGAAAAATCGTTCTACATTAAATGCCCAATTTGAAAAAGAATTTTTTTCTTATCCGTAATCCATACAGATGAAGCTGTGTTTTCAAAAACAGGGATTGCAAAACGGGGCGGAGGGTGTTATACTCTTTTTTATGTGACAATAACAACAGACATAATCATCAATGGCAAAGTAGGAATATTTTATGGAAATTAAGTAAGATGAAAGAAATGTAGGTCGGAAAAATGTCGTATATCACAAGTGTTGAAAGAATCAGTTATAAAAGAGGGTATAAAAGCGGAAGAATTCAGCAGGGAAGCTCGGTTTTAGCGAGACTGATCGCCAAAAAATTCAACTCCCAGCCGGACCGGGAACTGTTAAAACTGGAAAAACTCAGCCCGGATGATTTTCCGGAACTCGGAGAGCAGATTCTTGATTTCGAATCCCTGGGAGCGGTTCATCAGTGGATCGAACAGCGGACGGCTCAGAAACGGGAAGATAATTAGGATAGGACTATTGCGAATTATTCTGCGCTCCTGACGCGCCCTGTCCGGCTTCGACCCAAGCTTCAGTCGAACGATTGCTGCTCTGTTTCAGAAATAATGTCCGGGTTGCACGAGCGCAATGTGACGTAATCTTTTAGATTGCGTTCTTCGCTTACTTCTCCGGGCGCAATCTGAAAGATTACGTTACAGATGGGCGCATTTACAACTTGGGGGAGTCCCGGAGGGACGACTGAAAATAGCCCGGCAATTTATTGCCGGGGCGGATATCCCCCGTTTTTTTCAGTCCCGGAGGGACTGAATGATCCGGAATACTCACCCGGCAATGAATTCCGGGCTGTTTTCAGAAGTCCCTCCGGGACTGAAAAGTAGATTCAGCACAAGTATTTCGCGAGGCCTTAGTCAATGCCTATGAACGATATCCTGAAGCCCGACAAAAATGCATTGAATTGATCATTATGGTTCGGCCTGCTCAGTTTGCGGTTCGATTTTGGCAAAACCTTCGGAGAACGGGGTAAAGGTTTCATTCATGTTCATCATCTGATCCCTGTTTCAGAGATAGCAGAGGAATATGAAGTTGATCCTGTAAAAGATTTACGCCCTGTCATGCCATGATCCATCGTCGTTCACCACCGCTGAGTATTGAAGAAATCAGGACATTGTTAAACTCCGCTCATGGTTCTGCTGCCTGATATGTAACTCACTGTACTCATCTCACAAACAGACATGCGGAGGAGAGAACATCGCCGAAGCCTGCGGAAGCATGTTTTTCGCCCGGAGGACTGCCGTTCCCGTATCGGGAGAGTTTCCTGAACTGTGCGACGGAGGTTCCGATTCCTGAACGCCCTGCATACGAAGCCGCGGCAATCTTCCGTCTTCACGGAGAGAAATACAGACAGACACACAGCCTGACGGCAGACGAAAGTCATCTCCCGGTTACCCGAAAGGCTGTACGAAATCACAGAATCCGTCTGACGGTGAAAGAGAATTATGGAAACAACTCATCAGATTATTTTTGAAAATTCAAACAGCATGGCCGATATCTCATCGGACAGTGTTGATTTAGTCGTCACATCACCGCCTTACCCGATGATTGGGATGTGGGATGAAATGTTTTCCGCGCAGAATCGGAAAATACATGAAGCTCTGAACAATCATAACGGCTCACGGGCATTCGAACTGATGCACAGAGAACTTGATGCGGTTTGGAATGAAGTCCGGAGAATATTGAAAAAAGGCGGTTTTGTATGTATCAACATAGGAGATGCCACAAGAACGCTGAACGGGAATTTCGCCTTATATCCTAACCATTCAAGAATTATGACACATATGCTCAGAACGGGCTTTACCGCATTGCCGGAAATCTTATGGCGGAAACAGACCAACGCTCCGAATAAATTTATGGGTTCGGGAATGTTGCCAGCGGGAGCATATGTCACCCTGGAGCATGAATTTATTCTGATATTCAGAAAGGGGGGGAAAAGAGAATTCAAAAAAAATACTGAAAAAACAGAGAGAAGAAGAAGTTCATATTTCTGGGAAGAGAGAAATGTCTGGTTTTCCGACATCTGGACTGATTTGAAAGGCATATCTCAGAATTTGTCTGAGAGCAAAATAAGAAAAAGAAGCGCGGCGTTTCCCTTTGAAGTCCCGTACAGACTGATAAACATGCTTTCCGTAAAAGGCGACACTGTTCTGGATCCTTTTCTGGGCATAGGCACAACGACGTTTGCAGCAATGGCAGCTTGCAGAAACTCTGTCGGCTACGAATTGGAATCGGGATTCAGAGATCTGATATTTTCAGGAGCAGATAAGATTGTGCCTTATTCGGATGAACGTATCAGCAAGAGAATAGCAAGTCATCTGGATTTTGTAAAAGAAAGATTCAAGGCAAAAGGCGGATTCAAGCATATCAATAATAATTATAATTTTCCTGTTGTTACACAACAGGAGAAGGACCTCATTTTTAATGAATTAATCTCGGTTATCAGAAATGATAAAAATGTTATTGAAACAACTTATTCGGACAGCCCGCAAGATAAATTCTGCATTGATGAAAAAGATTGTTCCGAAATGCAGATAGCTAACCAAATATCGCCCCAAAAGAAAGAAAATATC
Source organism: Desulfococcaceae bacterium HSG8 (assembly GCA_030378015.1). Classification (GTDB taxonomy): domain Bacteria; phylum Desulfobacterota; class Desulfobacteria; order Desulfobacterales; family 4be13; genus JAUCGG01. Next base: position 5,674 of record JAUCGG010000069.1, on the reverse strand, counting down.
AGTACTCAATTGAGATTGTTAGAATAAGAAGATTTACGTCCTGTCTGTCCGAACTGCCACCTCTGAGTATTAAAGAAATCAGGATATTGTTAAACTCCGCTCATGGTTCTGCTGCCTGATATGTAAGCCACTGTATTCATCTCACAAACTGACATGCGGATGAGAGAAGCATGTTTCCGCCCGGAGGATTGCCGTTCCTCGTAACGAGAATGCCTGACAAGTTGTCGGAGGGTACGGGACATAAAACGTCATCCGAAAGAAGGTAGTATAGGCAAACCTGAATCCGCTTTGAGTTGTCAGAGAAATGGTCGCGCCGGATCACTCAGGAACACAGACTCGTATATCAGATTGCTGATGAGATGGTAGTTATTTTTCAGTGTCACTATCATTACTGATCATTTTGTCTCTGTAAGTTTGGCACTCCGATTCCTCGGATTTTATAAATAAAAATCTGCGGGCATTCGCGTTTATCTGCGTCCCATTTAAGGTGATTTCCAATAAAAAACATACCAGATCGAAGTTTGTAGTTCCGCCTTTAGGCGGTGTTAAGCCGCCTGAAGGCGGAACTACAAACTGCACTTGGTATATTCTTTTCTGGAAATCACCTAAAACTTGCATTAGTCAGGACGCGGATGAACGCTGAAATAACGCTGATAATAAAAAATACCTGATTTAAAAGAGGAGGGATGATAAAAGAGAAGGAAAGGGCAAGCCTTGTGTTTGCCCCTTCATATTCACAAAGGAAGTAGGATTTATTCCCGATATTTTTTTACCACCAGGCTTGCATTTGTCCCGCCAAACCCGAATGAATTGCTCATGGCAAATTCAACATCCGCTTTCCGGGCAGCATTCGGCACATAATCAAGGTCGCACTCTTCGCTGGGATTTTCATAATTAATGGTCGGGGGAATAATGCCCTCGCGGATGGTCAGTGCGGTGATAACAGTTTCGATTCCTCCCGCGCCCCCGAGCAGATGCCCGGTCATGGATTTGGTTGAACTGATCGCTATCGAATGTGCCTTTTCTTTGAATACGGATTTGATGGCCCGTGTTTCGTAAAGATCATTCAGCGGTGTCGAGGTACCGTGGGCATTGATATAGTCAATCTTATCGTATGTGATTCCAGCGTCATCAATTGCCGCGGCCATGCATCTTGCAGCGCCTTCGCCGTCCGGGGGCGGGGAAGTCATATGATATCCGTCTCCGCTCATGCCGTATCCGCTGATTTCAGCATAAATGCGCGCGCCTCTTTCCAGCGCGTGTTCCAGGGCTTCGAGGATGACAATACCGGCTCCCTCTCCTATGACAAATCCGTCACGATCCCGGTCAAAAGGACGGGATGCTTTTTCAGGATCATCATTACGGGTAGAAAGGGCTTTCATGGAATTGAAACCGGCAACGCATGTGGGCGTTATCACAGATTCCACCCCGCCGGTAAGCATGGCATCAGCGGCTCCTCTTTTGATAATATTGAATGCATCTCCGACAGCGTGGGTGCCTGCCGCACATGCTGTGGCAACCGAAGAGTGGGGACCCTTTGCCCCGCAGTGAATGGAAACCATCCCGGCTGCCATATTCCCGATCATCATGGGAATAAAAAAGGGCGTCACCCGCCTGGGCCCTTTCTTCTCAATCAGGATGCTGGTTTCCTCCAATATGGAAAGCCCCCCCAGACCGCATCCGGTGACAATGCCGATCCTGTGTTCGTTTGAAGCATCAATTTTCAGGCTGGCATTCTCCAGGGCCATGCGAGCGGCAGCAATCGCATATGCAATGAAAAGCTGTGTCCGCTTTGCCTCTTTTTTCGGAAGAAACTCTTCCGGACGAAAGCCCTTTACCTCCCCGGCAATTTTTGTATTAAAAGCAGATGTGTCAAACCGGGTGATCTCCGATATCCCGGATTTCCCCGCGCACAGTCCGCTCCATGTCTCATCAATGCCGATACCCAGCGGCGTAATAAGTCCTGCTCCTGTAATAACAACCCGCCTGTCCACAGAACCCTCCTTTCTGTTTGGAAAACCGGGGAACGGGAATGGATCATCTGTTCCCCGGCTTCTGTCCTATGTTCGGTGATTTCCGGAAAAGAATACCCGAGGCCAGTTTGTAGTTCCGCCCTCAGGCGGCGTGACACCGCCTGAAGGCGGAACTGCAAACCTCAATCTGGTATATTCATTGTTGGAAATCGCCTTCAGTAGATGGAATGCCCTGAACCGCTCCCGGTGATTAAAAATTAATTTCAGTTCCGGAAATGCTTGGGATTTGTCAATCCGCTCGACAGGCTCACGCCGAAGCCCAAGCGAGCATTTCGGGGCTTCTGCTGGTGCAATTAAATGCTGTCCAAACTCCGGTTTTGCTGCAAACAGAGTTTGCCTGCAAATGTGTTCCCAAACGGAGTTTGGGAACAAGGGCTGACCAGTTGCTTCAAATACACCGGATTTCTACTGGTTTTCCATCTTGCTGATGTTAATTCGGCGGGTTGTTGACGTAATCCATAGCGTCCTTGACCGTCACGATATTTTCCGCGTCTTCGTCCGGAATTTCAACATCAAATTCTTCTTCCATTGACATAATCAGTTCGACCAGATCCAGCGAATCCGCTCCCAAGTCATCCACAAAAGATGCTTCGGGAACAACTTCGCTCAGGTCAACACTCAGTTTTTCTGCAATTATTTTTTTAACTCTATCCTCAACGGACATAAGGTATTCTCCTATCTAATGTAGGGTGGGTGGAGCGAAGCGGAACCCACCGCATAACAAAAATGTTGGGATCCGCTTCGCTTCACCCACCCTACATTACTGATTTATAATATAATAGCGACAAACGGTGGGTTCCGCTTCGCTCCACCCACCCTACATTAAGGGAACATATCTACATATACATACCGCCGCTCACATGGATCACCTGTCCGGTGATGTAAGCCGCGCTTTCGGAAGCCAGGAATACTGCGACGCCTGCCACATCTTCGGGGCTTCCCACCCTGCCCATGGGAATCTGGCTGATCATTGCTTCTTTTGCCTTGTCTGACATCGAAGACGTCATATCGGTCTCAACATATCCCGGGGCAACCGCATTCACAGTAATGTTTCTCGACGCTAGTTCTGCTGCAACAGCTTTGGTGAACCCGATGATGCCGGCTTTTGAAGCTGCATAGTTTGCCTGCCCGGGGTTCCCGGTGACACCGACAACGGATGATACATTGATGATCCGCCCGTATCGCTGTTTCATCATGGGTTTTGTTACGGTCTTCGTGCAGTTGAATACGCCTTTCAGATTCGTCTCCATGACATCATCCCAGTCCTTTGCCTTCATCCGGACCAGCAGACCGTCCCTAGTGATACCGGCATTGTTGACAAGCACGTCTATCCGACCGGTTTCGCCGAGTATTGTTTTAAAAAAACCTGCAACTTCATCTTCGGATGAGACATTTACACACAGACCTTTTGCCGAACCTCCTGTCTCGGAAACGTATTTTTCCGCCTTACGGGCAGAGCTTTCCGCAGAAGAATAATTAAAAAATATCTGTGTATCCGGGTCCGCAAACGCGCGGCAGACCGATCTCCCGATGCCTCTTGATCCGCCTGTGACAACCACAGTACGTTTTATTTGGTCTGACATGATTGCCTCTCCAGTTAGGGGATTCCTTATGAAAATAATATAAGGGGACACGGATTAACACGGATATTATTACAAAAATCCGTGCAAATCCGTGTTAATCCGTGTCCTGAAAACCGCGAGTAAGTTATTTTGGAATCCCATCAGGAGTCCGAAAATCCCTTTTCGGTGCGAAGAATGATTTCCGCACTCCTGATGCGTTACCGATCAAACAGTATATCGGCCGCGGTGTCCATGTCCTTTATGACATTCTGACAACCGCAGATCAGTTCATTATAAGACACGCTTTCCATAAAATCAGAAGCAGCTTTCTGATCAAATATCCCCGTTCCCATCAGGATTCTGAGCATCTTCTCCGATACAAGCTGTGTCACTTCACCAGCAAAAATTCTTGACATGGTCCTGAATTTTTCCGCATCAGGCGCGCCCTCTTTTGTAAGCTTCACTGCCTTCCGCGCCATGCTTGCGCCGACTTCCACATGGGCCATCATATCTGCCAAGGCAAACATGATGTACTGCTGCCGGGTCATTTTATTGTCGTTAACCAGGAAGATGGTTTTATTGAGAGCGTTTGCAGCAAGCCCACAGAAGCGGCATCCTGCGTCATTCTGCTCCGCCTCCAGCTTGTTCATCTCCTCGCAGATGTCATTATAAAAACCGCCTTTGGTTTTCCGGGTCTTTTTCCATCGGAATGTGCTGGCGATGCTCTGCTGAATTTCGCTGGTTCCCTCGTAGATACTCGTGATTCTCACGTCCCGTTTGATCTTCTCCACTTCGAACTCGGTGATGTATCCGTACCCCCCGAGAGCCTGCATGGCTCCGTCTGCTGCCATGTTGGCAGATTCCGTGGTAAAGAGCTTGGCAATCGCGCCCTCGACCTGGAGGTCTTCCTGAGTGGAATCCAGTTTCAGGGCCACTTCGTCAATATACGCTGCCGCGACTTCAAGCCTTACCGCATGGGGAACAATCAGTTTGTGGGTATATCCCTGCTTTTCCGAAAGCGGATCACCGAACTGTATTCTCTCCTGGGCATAAGGGATAGCGATTTCCATCGCGGCCTGCCCCGCGCCCAGGGCCATTGCAGCGACCATGAGCCGTGTGTATCCGAAAACCTTGTTGGCCTGCTTCAGCCCCTTCCCGGGAACGCCGCCGATCAGGTTCTCCAGGGGGACAAACACATCTGTCAGTGTGAGCGGAGATGTATTGGAAGCCCGTATGCCGTGTTTTTCCTCACCCTTGCCAAGTACAAATCCCGGTGTTCCCTTTTCCACAACAAAGAACGAGGGGCCCTCCGGGGTTTTAGCAAGCAGGGTGACAAAATCCGCATACCCGCCATTGGAAATGAACTGTTTGCTGCCGTTGATTTTGTACCCGGTGATCTCTCCTGCATCATCTTTTACAGGTTCGGCTTTTGTCTTAATGCCTGCCACATTGCTCCCGGCTTCCGGCTCGGTAACGGCATACCCGACAATCGCACTTTTTTCCGCAATCGCGCCGAGCCATTTTTCTTTCTGCTCCCCGGTAGCTCCCACCAGGATGGGATCTGCCCCCAGTTGTATGGCAAAAAAGCCCGTTGCAATGCCCAGGCATATTTTGGACATTTCACGGGTGACAGCACAGCAGTCCCTTGCACCGCCGCCCATGCCCCCGTATTCTTCCGGGATGAAAAGCAGTTGGAGACCTACATCCGGACCCAGTATTTCCCGGATAATATCCTCCGGAAAAATTTCTTTTTTATCAAATTCAAGGATTTTTTCTTTGGTCAGCAGCCGTTTTCTCAGTCCCCTGACCGTATCTGTAACCATTTCCCTTGATTCGGAATCCAATCCTTTCAGGGTGTTATTTTCAAGTTCTGTCATATCAGTATTTTTTAAGGGGTTGTAATTAAAAGTGTCAGGTAAGTCCTCGTTCCCAAACTCCGTTTGGGAACGCTGTTGCCCGCAAAACTCCGGTTTTGCATGAAATGTCAGGTTGCAGATGCAAACAGAGTTTGCCTGCAGGTGTGTTCCCAGACGGAGTTTGGGAACAAGGGGCCCCGAGTACCTGACACTTTTAATTGCA
>JAUCGG010000359.1 GCA_030378015.1 Desulfococcaceae bacterium HSG8 | reverse complement strand
GTTCCGAGGAGAGGAGAGGTGCGTCCGAAAAATCGGATCTCCGGCAATTTTTTTTCCGAAATTCTTTAAACAGCATTCAGAACCCCTTAAATCAGAAATTTTGAACCCCATGTCAGACTATGGGCAAACACAACCGGGAGATTTTCAATACACACATCATGCAGTATCTGATCATACGCGCGCTGGAGAAAGGTGGAGTATATGGCGACAACGGGCCTGAAACCTTCGGCAGCCAGTCCCGCGGCAAAAGTGACCGCATGCTGTTCGGCAATTCCCACATCAAAAAAGCGGTCGGGCCAGGCTTCGGCAAACTTCATAAGTCCTGTGCCTTCGGGCATGGCTGCTGTCACTGCAATGATCTTTTCGTCTTTTTCAGCCAAGCTGGCAAGGGTTTCGCCAAAAACCTTTGTATAAGTAGGCGGAACCGAAGCGGACTGGGTTACACATTCCCCTGTTCCCACATCAAAGCACCCGACCCCATGAAAATGAACCGGATTATTTTCAGCATAAGTGTATCCCTTCCCCTTTTTCGTGGTGACATGAAGAAGCACAGGCTCGTCAAGCACCTTGATATTATCGAGGATACTGATCAGATGCGTCATATTATGTCCGTTGATGGGGCCGAAGTATTCAAAGTTAAAGGCTTCGAACAACATGCCCGGGGTTACAAAAGTCATAAAGGATTCTTCCGAGCGTTTGGCAAACTGATAGATATCATCCCCGATCCTAGGCAGGGACTTCAGGAACTCTCCGAAGTCTTTTCGCAATCCCTGTATTTTTTTAGCTGAAAAGGTACGGCTCAGAAATGAGGACAAGGCTCCCACATTCGGAGCAATGGACATGTCATTATCATTTAATATAACGATCAGATCCTTGTGGATATCCCCTGCCTGGTTCAGCCCCTCATAAGCCAGTCCCGCAGTCATGGAGCCATCCCCGATTACGGCGATAACTTTTGAGGCTTCTTTTTTCAGCCGCTTCGCGCATGAAATCCCGAGAGCAGACGATATTGATGTGCTGCTGTGTCCGACCGTAAAAGCATCGTAAGGGCTTTCGCTCATGCGGGTAAACCCGGAGATGCCGCGGTGTTTCCGAAGGGTGTGAAACTGTTCTCTCCGCCCTGTCAGAAGCTTGTGAGTATATGCCTGATGTCCTACATCCCAGATAATCTTATCTTCAGGCGTGTTGAAAACATAGTGGAGGGCAATTGTCAGTTCGACAACACCGAGACTCGGAGCCAGGTGTCCGCCGTTTTTGGATACCACGTCAACGATAATTTCGCGTATCTCTGCGGCAAGCGCGGGAAGCTCCGATGGCGAAAGACGCTTCAAATCTGCCGGGGAATTGATTTTTTCTATCAGACTCAAGATTAATGACTCCTCAGTTATCAGTTGTCAGTTGTCCGCTGTAAGTTGTCCGTTGTCAGTTGTCAGTTGCAGGCACGGACAACTGACAACTGACAAATTTAAGGGGAAAAGTCAATAGGGTGGAAAGGGTATTCGAAGGGAGAGATATGCCCATTTTAATCCCCGACAGAGCAGTATGCTTCTGTTTTTTATTTTTTTCTTTCAATAATATAAGCGGCAATGGCGCGAAGGGGACCCGATTTGCTGTCAAAGCTGTCAATCACCTTTAACGCGTTGTTTATCAGGTCATTTGCAAATGATTTGGATTTTTCCATACCGAGTATGGAAGGATAGGTATTTTTTTCCCGGTTTTCATCCGTACCCACGGCTTTACCAAGGATTTCAGGATCTCCCTCGATATTCAGGATATCATCAGTCACCTGAAATGCCAGCCCGATATTCCTGGCATAAATCCTCAGATCCTCAATCTGGGCGGGAGTACCGCCCCCCAGGGCGGCCCCGGAAACAACGGATGCTTCGATCATTGCCCCGGTTTTCAGCGCGTGTATTTCTTTCAGTTCATCGGGTTCCAGCAGGATGCCTTCCGAAGCGATATCCCTCATCTGGCCCTCTATCATCCCCTTGTATCCGGCAGCCTGTGCGACGATGCGGATGATATCCGGCAAATGCCTTTCAGTTCTGATTGAAGAAAGCACTTCAAAGGCCAGTGTGAGCAGGGCATCTCCTGCCAGAACTGCCGTGGCTTCATCATAAGCAACATGGCATGTGGGTTTCCCCCTTCGCAGGTTATCATCGTCCATTGCAGGAAGATCGTCATGAATTAAAGAATAAGTATGGATCATCTCAATGGCACAGGCAAGGGATAGAACATCTTCTGCTTTGCCCCCGACGGTTTCAGCACTGGCAATGCACAGCACGGGCCTTATACGTTTTCCACCTGCCATGAGAGAATATTTCATGGCCTCTGCAACCCTGCTCGGAGTTTTTTCCAGGATTTGGCCCAGCATGGCGTTGATCTGTTTATTTTTTATCTGAAGATATGAAGTGAGATTAAACATACTGAAATTTTTTTGTAAAATTTTAAAATAACCTAAGCCGGTTTCTTCGAAATAAGGACATATAGACAAATAACATTTTGAAATCAAAGAGATTATATCTCTCATTTTTGCATTAGCAGAACCTCGGGGTAATAAGCCGGTCTTTGCTGTTCCTGAAAAATGTTTTGTATCAGATTTTAATCTGTAATATAATGGGTGTGTCCCACCTTTTACACAGGGAGCAGATTTCAAATTTTGCCGCTTCGGATCACGCTGTGATTCAGAAGTGATAATCTGTAATATATTCAAATCGTTAACTGATGTCCCACCTTTTACACAGAGGCGGATGTCAGATATCTGTCTGCCGGGTGTCCGGATTTCACAGGTATCGGACAGAAAGCATTTTTTATCAGCATTTTCAATATAATGATCTGATATCCCGCCTGCGGCATCCTCATTCTGACCGAGGGCAGAGACCCGTTTTGTGTAAAAGGTGGGACACACCCAATATAATACAGTCAGTAGATCAGAAAATTTCCGGCAAGTCTTGCAAACAATGGATTCCGGGTTAAAATTAAAAAACATCCGTTTTTTAATTTTCCCCGGAATGACAGATGCCGGTTTCGGATAACATACTGTCATTCCAGGAAAAATCGGAAAACGGATGTTTTCCGATTTTAACCGGAATCCACTGTTTACAAAAGTTTTCGATCTACTGACAGTAATACAGACCGCCTGGAAAATCAAAGAAAAAGGCGAATA
>JAUCGG010000358.1 GCA_030378015.1 Desulfococcaceae bacterium HSG8 | reverse complement strand
ATTTTCGGTCTCACTGCTTAGCCTGAAAGAACCCACATCTATCTCTTCATCTGCCTGTGTTTCTTTAAAGGAATTACATACAAAATATTTCATAAAAGCCATTGCTTTGAACAAGTTACTTTTACCGCTCGCATTGGCCCCGTAAATAAGCGCGCTTTTCAGCAGGCTTAAATTTTTGCTGACCGGGAAAACATTCGTCCGGGTATGCTTCTTTTTCATAGAAGCAGCTACCATGGTGAAGGTCATCCTGTCTTTGAATGATAAATAGTTCTCAATGCTGAATTCTATTAACATCTTAATTACGTCAAAAGTGTTTTGAGCACAGAGATCACAGAGAAGGCACGGAGAGCCACACAGAGTTAATTCTCCGCGTCCCTTGTGCGAACTCTGCGGTTATAAAAAACTGAAAAGTCTGCTGATTGCAGTTCTGTAATCATAATCAGCTTTTGTCAATATACCCTTCAATCATCACATCATCATCAAATCGCCGGACCCTGACATCTCTGACAGGCAGGCAGTCCCGCATTAAATCCGGCCCTGGCCCCTTACAAACCGGTACGCCGTCATCTCCGCCCAGTATCCTGGGTGCGTAAAAAAAGAGAACCTTATCAACGATTCCCGCTTTCAAAGCGGATGCAATCACACAGGATCCACCTTCGATGAGAAGACTTGTAATCCCCAACTCTCCCAGTTTATCCATCAGGAAATCAAGATCAATCCGGCCATCCCTGGCAGGATATCCGATCACCCGGGCGCCCATGTTTTCAAACCCGGCCTTTTTATCCGCTGAAACAGAACCATCAGTAATAAGGATAGTATCAGAATCAGAATCAAGGTGCAATATCTTCGCATCACGGGAAACTGAGAGGCGGGTATCTAAGATGATTCTCGCGGGATCAAGCCCGTTCATACCCTCCAGGCGGGTCGTCAGACTGGGATTGTCTTTCCTTATGGTTCCCATGCCGACCATGATGCCGTCAACTGCATGACGAACCCTGTGTACGAATTTTCTGGATGCCTCGCCTGACACCCATTTTGAGTCACCGGTTTTTGTGGCAATACGTCCGTCCAGGGTCATTGCACACTTGAGGATGACAAAGGGGCGTTTTGTCCGGATATATTTTATAAAAACCTCATTCAGCTTCCTGGCTTCTTCCTCGCAAATTCCTGATGTAATATCAATGCCCTGTTTTCTCAGATAATCGTTTCCCCCGCCCCTTACATCCGGATTGGGGTCATCCATAGCCACCACAACCCGTCTGATGCCTGAACTGAGAATCTTTTCAGTGCAGGGCGGAGTCCGTCCTGTGTGATTACATGGCTCAAGCGTTACATAAATGGTCGCGCCTTCTGCAGAACTGCCAGCATCATCAATGGCATTGACTTCCGCATGAGCTTTTCCCACAGCCTCATGGTAGCCTTTTCCTACGACTTCACCGTCTCTTACCACCACTGCGCCGACCATCGGATTAGGAGATGTGAATCCCTCTCCTTTTGCTGCAAGGTCAAGCGCTATCTTCATAAAATATTTATCATCCATAATAGCGATTTACGATTTACGATTTACGATTTATGATTTACGATTTACGATTTACGATTTACGATTTATGCCCGTCCAATCGTAAATCGTAAATCGTAAATTATTATCATCTTCTTTTTTCCAAGCTCACGCGCACCATCATCTTGTTTCCCTTGGGTGTGACGCTGATATCAATTTTATAATGTCCGTCATGACACAGCAGCATATATCCGTAGTCCCGGGCCACGTCATTAAATATTCTCCATCCTCTTTTCTTGGCCTCCTGCCTGTAAAATTTTATGACGTCGTTATACTGCGCTCCTTCTATTTCCAGACTCACTTCATACACATGGGCATTTCCCCCCAGTTCAGTTTTGTTTATCCCGGTAACTTTCGTACCCTGATAATTGAAAAGCCTTTTTCCCACTTCCGGGGGAATGCTTTTAGCTGATACCAGGGATAAAGAGAATATCCATGCCAGAATACAAACACATGCCAAACGTCCGTACCTCAATCTTGTACCTCCTTTCAGGTAACCACCGGATAATAACAAACGGTTACAGATTCCGGAATCGAATATGTTATAAAATTAAATTATAAAATCCAAAGCTTATCACGCATCACGCATCACGCATTACGCATCACGTTTCACGCTTCACGCTTCACGTTCCCCAGAAGGCTTTCCAATTCAGACACGAACTCCCCCGCATCTTTGAATTCCCTGTAAACGGATGCGAACCGGACATATGCAATGTCATCAGTCATCTGAAGCTTTGTCATGATCTTTTCACCGATAAAAGAGGAAGGAATTTCTTTTTCCCCGAGTTCCCTGAGGTCACGCTCCAGTTCCTCAAGAAAGTCTTCAATGACATTCATGCTGATATTCCGTTTTTCACAGGCCCTCTGAATGCCCGAACGAACTTTTTCACGATTGAAAACTTCCCGTCGGCCGTCCTTTTTTATAATCATCACAGGGATTTCTTCAACTCTTTCGTATGTCGTGAACCGCCTGGCACACACAATACACTCCCTGCGCCTGCGAATGGCGTTCCTGTCCTTAGTCAGCCTGGAGTCAATAACCTTGTTGTCAATTTCACCGCAAAACGGGCATTTCATGGGGATTTCCTCCCGGGGGAGGAACAGCAGGCCGAACAACCTTCTGTCCTCCGTCCTCCCTCCTCTGTCCCGCGTTTAGTTCATATCCCAGTATGAATCTTCGTAGATCGGGAAAGTTTTACACAGGTTCCGAACCTCTTTTTCGGCTTTCTTTATCACAGTTTCATTTGACGGGTTTTTCAGGACATCCACAATAAGCCTTGCAATAATTCTCATTTCCGACGTAGTCATGCCCCTTGTGGTAACCGCAGGTGTGCCAATTCGGATTCCGCTCGTTATGGAAGGTGTCTCTGTGTCAAAGGGAATTGTATTTTTATTCACGGTGATTCCCGCGCGTCCCAGGACTTCCTGGGCAGCCTTCCCGGTGATGCCGAGGTTTCTCAGATCCGCAAGAATCATATGGTTATCTGTGCCGTCGGATACGAGGTTTATTCCCGATTCCATCAGGCGGACTGCAAGGATTTTTGCGTTTTCAACAGTATTCATCTGGTAGGTTTTAAACTCGTCACCAAGAGCAACTTTGAAGGCCAGGGCCTTTGCAGCAATCACATGCATAAGAG
>JAUCGG010000068.1 GCA_030378015.1 Desulfococcaceae bacterium HSG8 | reverse complement strand
AACCGATTTTAATTTGTTTTTATAACCATTAGGATATGTTATTTTTTAACAATCTGATAACATTATAAATTTCTGAAAACCGCAGATTGCAGTATTTTCATATTTTCGAACAAGGGAACATCATATTTCAATATTTCTTCAGAATAAATATTAATATTTACAAAATGTTATATTTTTTATGTAAAAAAAGCAATTAATATCGGCTCTTATATAAACGAGAATTCCCGAACCTTTACCAGACAATGATTTACAGCTTAGAAACAAATTTTCGGGCAACCTTTAAGTAATGACTGAAGTAACAATAATGCTTTTCTTAATTTTAATTGTAATCATACCAATAATCTCCTTCTCGGTATTCTGCGAAATTTGTAAACTTTTGTTTTCGCTAAATTACTTGAACGACATACTTGAACGACAGCTAACGCTGAGGTCAGCGGTTTGTGGGGTGTAGCGAAGCGGAGCCCCATAAATGTCGGGTAGCCGGGGGATGTTGCCATCCCCCCAAGCCCCCTGAGAACCGTGCGTGCAAGTTTCCCCGCACACGGCTCACGCAGCGATAAGACGCCGTGAAGCATCCGCCGACGGAAAATCCGCCGACTTCACGGTACGGATTCTTACTCAGCTTACGGTTGCCGTCCGCAGCGCCGTCACCTGTCGGCCCGAAGCCCGGTGTCTGTCCGTGCTGCCTGCGGTAAAACTTTTCCTCGTCTTTCCCGTGATCCGCCACCTGTCGGAAGTCTGCACCCTTTCGGGTCACGGCATGAACCGTTATGTCGGGTAGCCGGGGGATGTTGCCATCCCCAAGCCCCCTGAGAACCGTGCGTGCAAGTTTCCCCGCACACGGCTCACGCAGCGATAAGACGCCGTGAAGCACCCGCCGGCGAAAAATTTCTCCGCCGACTTCACGGTACGGATTCGTACTCAGTTTACGGTTGCCCGTCCGCAGCGCCGTCACCTGTCGGCTCGGAAGCCCGGTGTCTGTCCGTGCTGCCTGCGGTAAAACTTTTCCTCGTCTTTCCCGTGATCCGCCACCTGTCGGAAGTCTGCATCCTTTCGGATTACGGCACAAACCATTATCCCCATCATTACAATGCAGCCTTCGCTTTCTCCGACATCCTTTACCCGCACTCCCTTCGGTACACCTTGCGGCTTCCTACCTTTCTGAGAAGGAGGAATACGGGCTTACCATGTTCCGCATGATCTGACTATGACGACTCAGCGTCCGCCTATCCGCCGGGGGAATCGCAGGTTGCGCAGGACAAAACCGGACTGCCCTGACCATACCCCTCACCTTTTGGTTCAGGCTTATCAGCATCTTTAGCTTGTCGTCGCTCACGACGCTTATGGTTGTTGAGCCTGCCGAAACACGGCGATTCACATATGTTACGCATATCGTCCTTCTTAGTTCCCTTCCGGCTTGCGATGCTGCCAGAATTGGGAATTCCTCACGGTCTTCCCTCCCATGCCTTGCGGCATGAGGGCTACATTGTCCTCCGAGCTCTCACACCCCGTCGTTACCAACGACGCATGTCAGAGTAAGAAACCGTCAGCAACATGACGGGTTGAACTTTCATTCCTCATAATGAGGAATGAAATCAACAATCAAATCAGCGACTTCATGTCGCACCCGGTGCAGCGCCGGGTTAGCGATTCATTTGCTTTCTTCCGTTGGTAATTTGATAGCTTCGACTAATACACCGGAACTTAAAAATTTTATAGGAGTTTCTATCTCAATTTCAACCTCATCTTCGCTGACTGGGGAACCAGATATTTCGTATTTTTTAATTTTTGAAATATCTTTAATGCCAGCTACCACCAAGTAATCAGGGTCACGAAAATATCCAATTAAATTTCCGAATTTTTCCTCCGAATTTCAAATAATACTACCTGCTGATATAATTGAATGCGTTGCATTTTAATGCGAAATATTTAAGGATGAAATCGGAGTTTATGCGCCCCCTCCTGAGTTCATGCTTGTCCTCGCATCAGGCTTTCAAGCTGCTTAATACTCTTTGCACTTCCCATAACTACAATAGTATCCCCGTTTTTAAATTTTGTATCCGCTTCAGGGTTAAACGTCATTTTTCCTTCTTTATCCTGTATGGCAATGACAATCAAATTCATTTTCTGCCTGATTCCAGAGTCCGCAAGGCTGACATTATCAAGTTTTGCTTCCTGTCTGACACGAATTTCTTCGAACTGAAACTCGGTTGACTCTTCATTAAATGCAGTTTCAAGAAATTTAATGACCGTAGGTCGTAAAATCGCGTGGGCTATACGCCGAGCACCGATATCATAGGGTGATATCACCTTGTGGGCACCTGCTTCCTCCAGAGTTTTCTTGGAGGAATCCCGGGATGCACGAGCTACAACAAAAATATCCGGATTCAACTTTACAGCCAACTGAGCAAGCAAGACATTCTCATCATCTGTTCCCACGCCTGCAATGATACCGGAAGCCTGCTTTATGCCGGCCCCGATAAGCATATTTTCATCAGCCGCCTCTCCGATCAGGTAAAGAACACCATCTCCATCCAACTGATTTTCATGCTTACAATCCTTTTCTATAACCACCACATCAATGTACTTCTGAACTAAATACTGTGTCAGCAACCGACCGATTCTACCATAGCCACAAACGATATAATGACCATCAAGTTTTTTAATCTGATTTTCCATTTTAGCCTCCCGAGAAACGAAAAGACACCCAATCTCACCGGCTTTTTTCATTTCGCTACATTCCCACGATTACAAAAGTATGGTTATAATTAAAAGAATTTTCTGTTAATGCCAGCCTCAAAACCAGCCAATAACTCAAGAACACTTACCCTGTTATTGGGTAGCACATAAATACGATAAATTCGGGTAACAAACGGGTCGGGTAGCCGGGGGATGTTGCCATCCCCTAGCCCCCTAAGAACCGGGCTTGTGAGTTTCCCCACTTACGGCTCAAGCCTTTCTAAGGGACCCGGAAAAAACGCATTATCCCAATTCAGATTGAAAAAATGTCAGAAAATCATTTTCAAAACAAATCAGATATCATATTATCCTTCTGATTACAAGACATTTCCGGAACTGAAAGGATATTGCATATGAATTTTTTACAACTCAATGAAATTACAATTAAAATATTGAAAGATACTGAAGAGATGCTGAAAGGTTATGATTCCCGGATTTTCAAGGCAAAAGTTGTGCAGGCACTGGGACCGGGAGGGCAGCGGAAAGCCGAACGTGAGCTGGAATGGAACCGGAAGACAGTCCGAAAAGGACTGTATGAGCTTGAAAACAATGTCTGTCCTGACAGACTGCACGAAACAGGCCGGAAAAGCAGCGAATATCATCTGCCGAATCTCCTCGGAGATATTGAGGCAACAGTGAAGCCCCCGAGTCAGGCTGACCCGACATTTCGGACAACCCAGCTTTATTCACCCCTGACAGCCGGTGAGGTACGCAGGCGACTGGCTGAGGATAAGGGTTACAGTGATGAGGAACTGCCGTGTGAAAGAACGATAAGAAACAAGCTTAATGACATGGAATACGAGCCTCAGAAGGTTGAAAAAACAAAGCCGGTAAAAAAAATTCCTCAGACGGATGCGATTTCTGATCGGGTTCACAGTATCAGCAAAGAAGCCGATGAGACTGAAGGGGTTGTCCGCGTATAAACTGATGCCGGGGCGGCAATAAATATCGGTCCTTTTTCACGGGGAGGGTACACCCGTTCGGGTATTAAGGCATCAGACCATGATTTTGCTCCGGACACTGTTCTGAAACTGTTCGGTGTTTTTCTGCCTGCCCATGATGAAACTTTTCTGTATTTCACCGAAAGCAATGTAACTCCGGATTTTATGTTCGATGCACTGGAAGATTTGTGGCCGGCAACTGACCGACGTTTCACCCCTCATACACTTGTGATCAATTCCGACAACGGACCTGACAGCAACAGTCATCGTACACAATTTGTAAAACGGGCAGTTGAGTTCGCATTTGAAAAAGGGATAACAGTCCGTCTCGCATATTATCCGCCTTACCACAGCAAATACAACCCGATTGAGAGAGTATGGGGAGTTCCGGAAAATCACCGGAACGGGGAACTGTCGGACAGTGTTGAAAAAGTTATGGGATTTGCACGAACTATGAAATGGAACAGTAAAAATCCTTTAGTTAAAATTGTAAAAGGCATTTATGAGACAGGGGTAAAGCTGACTAAGAAAGTGATGGCCGGTTATGAGGCTCTTATCAGTCGTTTACAAGGGCTCGAAAAATGGTTTGTTGATATAATTCCGGATAACTTGAAATCAGAAATGGGATAATGCGTTTTTTCCGAGTCCCTAAGACCTCTTGCGAAATCCGGTTCGTCAGCATCCGGTCATTAACTGAGGATACCTGATTCATTTCCGCCAGTCTGCCTTCTTCCGTTTCTCCGCCCCCGGCAGCACAATTCTCCGCACGGTTTCGGATTACACAGAACGACTTGAATTCTCAATAAACTGCTTTCCTCAGTCTCCGACTTTCTGTTATCCGTATTTGCAGTAAGGCTTTCGCAAAACGGACGAGTCAGAATTCTCCTGACTCTCCGAACCTTCACGATACGCATCGGCAGGCAATGTACGTTTCTGGCGAAACGCAGGCTCGCGCCGGCAGCATTCAGGGCTGCTTCCGATCTGCGAACTCCTGTTTATACATCGTTCTCCGACTATCTCGTGATGAAAGACCTTTCGGAAGTCTGCTCCCTTTCAGGCCGGGCATTCAGCCCGTATCCGCACGATTACAGCACGGCATTTGCTTTCTCCGAAATCCCATGCCCGGCTGCTGTTTGTCATCGGTCTGAATCGAAACCGTTTCCCTGATTTTTCTGCCGCCATACCCTTTTGTAGACACCTTCACCGTTATTTTTGTCTCTCCGCCCGGAGGGACTTGCTTCTCACCGGAAGCCGCCGTGCAGCCGGATTTGAGTTTTATGATATTAAGCGTTTCCCCCCCTTTGTTCTGAAGAATAAAATCATGGACGACTTCGGTTCCCTCGGGAACCGGGTCAAACGTATACACCTTCTCCGGCAGAAAAGCCGACGGCAGTTTTTCAAGCGGTTCATTGGCGGAAACCGCAGTTACCGCCAAAATGATAAAAAAACAAGCAATTGAAATTATATAAAACTTTATTTTGATATGCATTTTTATCCTTTCAATTTAAGCGTTGACCATCATCCCCGCTTAACAGCACGAGAATAATGGTCAGCGCCTGAGTTATACCCGCATCATGCGGTGGTCCGCCTGGTCGCTGATGTCATGCCCCCACAAACGGAGTTACAATAAAATAGATGCCGAAAAGCCCAACGGCGATGCCGGCCGCTTTTCGGAACCACAGACTTCCCTGTTGAAATTTCCCGTTTTCCAGAAGCCGCTGCACCAGGGCGGTTGAACTGCCCGCTACAGCAATGGGAATACAGTGACCGATGCCGAAAAGCACAATGTAAAAAATGCCGATGGCAATCTGTTTCTGGATGGTGATAAACGCCAGAATCGGCGCAATGAATCCAAAGGTGCAGGAGCCGGAAAGCAGTCCGTAAGCCAGCCCCAGGGTGAATGCCCCGAACAGACCTTTGAGTTTGAATTTGCTCATCAGCCCGCCGGACATAGAACAGGCGGAAACCCCCATCATGTCCAGAGCCACCCAGATGAGGATGCCCCCTACCAGAATCGTCCAATACGGGCCGATTTCACCCAGCATTCGGCCCAGAAGGGAACAGACAATGCCCACCAGGGCGATGGTGATGAACAGTCCGACCGTAAAGGCTGCGGCATACTTTGCGCCCTGCCGGGCTTCGAGCATCTGATCCTGCCCGGCGACATAACTGACAATGAGCGGAATGGAGGCCATATGGCAGGGGGAAAACAAAACGCTTATCATCCCCCAGAGAAAACAGCCGACAGCTGCAATGGCAACTCCGCCTGTCATCCATTGGTTTACAGTAAGAAACAATTGATCCAGCATATGATCTCCTATTTTACACCCATTTTTTTCAGCATGGCCACGATGCTTTTTTCGTCAAAAAAACCGGTATGCCGATAAACTTCCTTGCCGTCTTTATCGAAAAATATCTGGGTGGGGATGCTCCGGATTTTGAATTTTTTGGCAGGCGCCGGATATTTCCATACATCCAGGAAAACAATGGCGGCCCGGCCATCATATTCTTTTTTCAGTTTTTCAAGAATCGGGGCCATCATTTTACAGGGGATGCATTTTTTAGCCCCAAGGTCGATCATGGTGACCATGCCTTTGACCGGTGCGTCCACCGGTTCAGGAGTGCCTGCCCAGACGCCGGATGTCAGGCAGACAAATATAAACGAGATCAATATTATTCTTTTCATTATGTACACTGCTCCTATTGGTTGTTTTTATTGAATCATCTGTTTTCAGACAGGCTGTAAAAAGGGATTTCCCACTGAAAAGGCAGGATGCCCGGCAGCACAGGTAATGATCCATGTCTGAAAACAATAAGGGTTCAGATACTATAAAAGATATAAAAAAAATGTGTTAAAGACGAACCTCACCTCTTTAATGCAAAAACAGCATCAGGAATCAGCACGATTCGCTTTTTACGGAACAGTCTTCAACAAAGAAAAGATTGCGTTAAGAGGAGGATAGATGGAGAAGCCCCGGGGGGGTGTTTAGATTTGAATGCGAAATAAAAGGGATTTGTATTTCCAGGCGGTTCCGCAGGAAT
This sequence comes from Desulfococcaceae bacterium HSG8, assembly GCA_030378015.1. GTDB lineage: Bacteria > Desulfobacterota > Desulfobacteria > Desulfobacterales > 4be13 > JAUCGG01. The sequence continues at coordinate 18,579 of JAUCGG010000068.1, read as the reverse complement.
AGTGCCTGCCGGGAACGACACCTTTAATGACATTGTTTTATTCTTCAGGTGGGTGCGGGAAGAATTTTCCGAAAGGATGAACGTCTTAATCAGCTTACAGAGACTGATGCGCCGGTGAGATGGTTGCGCCGGGCAGGTGCTGGTGCCTCCTGTTGCTATGTTGCTGTTGCTGCATGGCGCCTTTCTGTGACACGGCATGAATGCCGTAAAGACAGGTAGTGCAGCCATGTAAATCGCCAGACACAGAATGAGGCATCCGTACAAGACCGATGATTTGTTATAGTATACAGTCGTTATCATTTTTTTAAATCAGACTCACCGTTTAGTGGCGGTTTTTCAAAAAATCCAACCTGTTAAATCGCATAAATCGCATAAAATGGATATTGATGATCTTCATATCATTCTAATATACTACATGTTTTTACGGATTTCAATCATTTCTTTTTCAGGAAAATCCAAAACCGTTCATATTTTACTTGCATTGCAACCGTCCTTTATCTGATGTGAGTCATCACATACTTCCATAACTGTGCAAACCGGGCAGCAGGTTAACGCCGAAATAAGTGAACAGCACCGCCCCGAACCCTGCGATAGAAAAAAATGCCGCCCGCCGGCCCTGCCATCCGCGCATGAGGCGGGCATGAAGCAGGGTGGCATAAATGAACCAGGTGATGAGAGACCAAGTTTCTTTAGGGTCCCATCCCCAGTAGCGGCCCCAGGCAGAATTGGCCCACACTGCGCCGGTGATGATGCCGGCGGTCAGAAACAGAAAGCCGAGTACCACCATCCGATGGGTCAGTTCATCCAGAACCGGTAGCGCCGGCATTTTCGACCAGACAGATTCAGGCGGTCTGTCTTCTCTTTTTACAAGAAACATCAGGCTGAGACCAAAAGCCACGGCAAAGGCCGCATATCCGATAAAACAGGTGATCACATGAGCAATCAGCCAGTTGCTTTTAAGTGCAGGCAAAAGGGGCTGAATCCGGTCGCTGATGTTGGGCGAAAGCGATGCATAAGCCAGGGCCAGAAAGGCCAGGGGCATGGCAAAAGCCCCGATGGTGCTGAGCCTGTATTTTTTTTCAATGATCAGATACAGCACGGCAATGGCCAGCGCAAAGAAAACCAGCGATTCATAGAGATTGGACAGCGGCGCATGGCCGACACCCAGTTGATAGGTCTCAACCCACCGAAGGCCGATCCCTGCACTATTGCCGAGTATACCGGCAGCCCCTGCCCAGAAAGCAAAACTGCCCAATTCATGTTTACGGAACACCCATGCCGCAATATAAAGAAAGGCGGATGCCCCGTAAACAAAGGTTGTAATGGAAAGTATGAGAGAACTGTTCATAATGCACCTCTATTTTTTCCGCCCAGTTCAGCGGCTATTTTTTTCAGGGTGATGTCAAAACCAAGAGGATGACGGCTGCTGGAACCGTATACCTGCACAGTGCTGCTATGGGGGCTTTTTATGAATTCAACCGCCACTTTCTGGTGAGCCATAAAAAAAGTCACATAGCAGCCAAGAATCAATAAAATAAAACCGGCATAGACCAGGGGCACCCCCGGATCACGGGTCACCTGAAGCCCTGTGTAATAGGAATGGCCGTGTTCTTCCACAGCAATAATCCATTCTCCTTTGCGCATTTTATCATAGGTCGGAAACCGGACGGGCAGCGCCACTTCCGTAGATTTGCCATCAGGGAGGATGACAGCTCCCAGCGCTGTTTCCCCCACTGCCATGCCCCGCAGCTGGTAGTCGCCCGCTATCTCTCTCAGATAAAACTGCCGGTCTGTGCCGGGCATATCCACCCGTCCGCCAACAGACACCTTGCTTTTAAAAACCTTGCCGGTGTCCTGCCTGGTGAAACTCAGCGTCAGTTCTTTGGGCGGCATACTACCATAGCTGGACTGAAACAGGTTGATGCCTTTGTAGCGCAGCGGATCATTGACGATAATATCTTTCTGCATAACCGGCTTTCCATCCTCCAGAATATGCAGATTTGATCGGTATTCTTTGGGCGCACCCGAATCATAAAAACTGACGTCAAAATCTTCACATAAAATTTCAAAATCCAGGGGAACGACAACCCCGCTGTTTCTCAGTCGAATCCGGTCAGTACGTTCACCTTCAGCAATATTGACATATCCTTCAAACCCGAACAAAGAGCCGATCATAGCGCCGGCAAGCAGCAACACAATGCTTAGGTGAACCCCGGTCACTCCCAGACGGGTCCACCGGCCTCTTTCCGCAACTATGCGAAATCCGTTTTCAATGGGTTCCGTCCGAAACCGCCGAAACCGCCTGCCGATGTATTTTTCATATACGGATTTCAGAGCTTCCGGATTTCGTGAATCCATGAAAGCATCCGGCTCTTTTTTGCCGTCCCGGCGTGCTGGCAGTGTTATTTTTCCGGCCATGCTCGTTTTCCAAACCGATGGAAACCGTTTCAACGTGCAAACCACAATATTGGCGGTCAGCAGCACGATAAGACTGCGAAACCACCAGGAATGGTACATATCGAACAGATCAAACACATACAGCAGTCGATACCCGGTTTCCCCGTATTGGCGGATGTAATCAGCCTGGCTTCCCCCCTGGGGAATCAGGGTGCCGATGATTGAGGTGATCGCAAGCAGCAGCAGCACGGCAACCGTCAGGCGGATTGATGAAAAAAAACGCCATACAGGCGCTGCAAAGGTTTCTGTTTTAGCCGTTTGTGTCATTTTCCGGCTCCTTCTTCTTTATCATGCCCTTCCCGGTAATGTCGAACCCGTTCATCCACTGTCTGACCGTCACCGAAAACCGCCAGGGGATTGATTTCCAGCAGTGCCTCCCATGCTTTGATGGCCCCCTGTTCATCGTTGAGGTCATGCAGCAGCACAATTCCTTTGTTCATTCGCGATATTTCATGTTTCGGATCAGCAGACATGGCCTTGCTGAAAGCCTCTACCGCCTTTCGCGGCTGTTTGTTCCGTCGGTACATGACCCCAAGATCCGTCCATACATTGGGATTGCCCGGATCGAGGGTCAGTGATTTTTCATAGGCGGCAATGGCCTTCTGATATTGATCCGCATCAAAATAGGCATTGCCCAGCTGCACCCAGGCATTGACATTCTGCGGGTTTTGGATCGTCTCGCCTTCCAGCGTTTCAAACATCCGAGCCGTTGGCTGAGGCGTAGTTGCTGTCTTACTTTCCGATAGCTGGTCTGTTTTCATCACACCGAATATTGCACCACCGATAAAACCGATGACCAGCATTACAAAGGACAGCAGGACAGCCGTCTGTCGGCTGATACCGGGAGATTTGTCACCCATTGCGCTTACCGTTTCTTTCTTCTTTTTATGGGACATAATTAAAAACTCTTTCTTGTTGAATATATCTTCAAAAACAGGGAAATAATACCGAAGCAGACAACATCAATGCCCGGCGTTATTGACAAAAGGTTTCGGGGAAGAATGTATTCAACAAAGAAAGACGCAATGGAGCATAAAGGGAGACGGATCTGCTTGCGGAAAGGGATGCTGAAAAAACAGAGCGTTGCGGTACGGAAGATGCGCCGTTTCCGCATGTGCTGTTGCCGGGCATGGTGCGGGTGTCCCCTTTCCTCCGGAAAATGTTCTTTTGATCCGAGACTCTGGAAAAGTCCGGCAAATAAAAAACAGTTCTCCATGAGGGTGGCATCCCCCCATTTTGCATGGCTTTGAATGGTTAGGGGCGGAATGATTATGCGGGGCATTGCCCACATTACAGGCCGAATCACACGCACAGGTCGCTGCGGCGCACTCCTGCCCGGCATATAAACCCGACAGCAGCAATACAGCAATCAATAAACGCTTCATCTTTTAATTCCTGTCCTCATGGTTTTTTCAGCGTCCTTTTCTGACAAATTGTTCATCCTCCATGACGTCCTTATTTTTTTATAGCATGAATGAAATCTTTTGCTCTGTCGCCCCGCAGATTTTCCGCAAGCCCGATCAGGCCGTCCGTCAGATATTTTGAATTGAATCCTTTGGTTCTCAGATAGGTCATTGCAATGATGGCACGGTCTTTGTGAGGGCAGGCCGTGACAATGATTTTATCCTTTTGCAGTTCGTTTAAACGGGCAGGCAGTTCATTCAGGGGGATGCTGGTTGCAGCTCCCATGCGCCACGCCTCAAACTCCTCTTTAAAACGGATGTCGATCAGTTGGATTTTGCCTTCTGTAATCCCTTTCACCAGTGCCTTGCTGTCAATTTTCATCTCTTTCCTGGCAGCATAGTCGAAACCGGATATGTAGCTTTCCAGGGGCAGATCTTCTGCATTAACGGTTGCAGTAAGGGCCATCATAAATACGGCTGCGATTATAACGATTCTTTTCATTTGATCTCCTTCTTGTTTGTTGGTTTAAATCTCTTACCCGCCCAGATGGGATTTCATCCCGGCTTGTTTCTGCTGCTCCAGTCGTTTGATAAATTCCCTTAAAATGCGAAGGGCTTCCTTGTCGTCTTCATCCAGTACGGCGGCCTTCATTTGCATGAGTTCCTGTTCCGTCAGGTCTAAAACCATTTTTCATCTCCTTTATCAGTTGTTTGTTTTTACAGGCAGATTCACATCTATTATTCCTCTTATTTGTTCAACCAGGATAACACATCCTCTTTACCGGGAATCTTGCCAACCGACTTGACTTCACCGTCGATCACCACCGCCGGCGTTCCGAAAACGCCATAACCGGCAATTTTCATGATATCGGTTACTTTTTCGACGTCGGCGTCCACTCCGGCTTCAGCCACCGCTTCCTTTATCACTTTTTCCGTCTGTTTACATTTGGGACAACCGGGTCCCAGTACTTTAATTTCCATTTTTTTCCTCCAATTAAGATTTCGATTGATTAGCGGACTGTCCATAAAGTTCCCGCGCATTACTAGTTATATTATTTTGCTTGGAAAGGCGAACCAGCAGTTTTTCCCGTATCAATTCATCCGGCGCACCCATCATGGTTTCCGCGACCTCCGCCAGGATTTCCTTAAAGCCGATGATGCCGGAAGGATGCTTGCCGACCCGAATGCGGGTAATTTCGTCGGTATCCGCCATGACGTCTTCCTATCCCATCAATGCGCCGTAAAGCATACCGGCGATTGTGCTCATGATCACAATAATGCCACAAAAGACCGCTGTCTTTTTCACCCCCATCACGCTGCCGATCACCAGCATGTTGGGAAGCGACAACGCCGGTCCTGCCAGCAGCAGCGCCAGAGCCGGTCCCTGTCCCATACCTGCCCCAAGAAGGCCCTGTAGAATGGGCACCTCGGTCAGGGTGGCAAAATACATCAGTGCGCCGGCCATTGAGGCGATCAGGTTAGCCCAAATGGAGTTTCCGCCGAACAGGGACTGCACCCACTGATCGGGTATCAACGCCGGATGCCCGGGACGCCCCAGCATGAAACCGGCCACCAGGACCCCTCCGCCCAGTAGCGGGAAAATCTGCTTCATGAACCCCCATGTGGCCTCTACCCAGCTTTTGCACTCATCCTTGGTAAACCATGCCTTGAGCATGAAACCCAGTACTATCAGCAGAACGATGGTAATGTACCATTTAGCAGCAAAGATCGCCGGCCACAGACCGGTTGAGCCGGGAGCCGGTTTTGCAAATGCGGCAAAGACGAGTATCAGCACCATTGTGAGCATGTAAAGCCCTTCCTGCGTCAGAGTGCGCTCCTTTACATCCTCTTCCGGCACATATATCTGCCCTGCCGCTCTTTCGGAATCTTCCCCACCGAAAATCAGAGCCATGAGAAGCCCGGTTGCAACCGCAAATATTATCGCCCCCACTGCCCTTGCCAGTCCGAGCTGCCATCCCAGAATACGGGCGGTAAGCGTTATTGCAAGAATGTTGATTGCCGGTCCTGAATATAAAAATGCGGTTGCGGGACCGATTCCGGCTCCCCTCGTGTAAATGCCCGCGAAAAGCGGAAGCACAGTACATGAACAGACTGCAAGAATAGTTCCTGACACCGATGCAACACCGTATGAGAGGATTTTTTTAGCCTGCGGGCCGAAATATTTAAGCACCGAAGCCTGAGACACAAACACGGCAACTGCTCCTGCAATGAAAAAAGCGGGAATCAGACACGTCAGAACATGCTCTCTTGCATATTCCCTGAGCATCATAAAGGCTTCAAGACCCGATCTTCTGATAATTTCAGAATCCCACGGAACATAATAGGATGCTGCAAACAGAGATATCAGCACCAGAAGTTTTGTTCTTTCTTTCATCATTATCTCCTTATCAATATCAATACTATATTGTTATACATAAATATATAGCGAACATTATCACAGTTTTGAAAAGACGGGAATTCAGTTGCATATATACGTCCTGTCCAATTCAGGCAGCTTTTTTATAAGCTCAATAATCTCCTGTTCATCTTCAAGCCAATGTTTCAGATTTCCCAACATTGTTGCAGAATAAGGATTGTCAGGCTTGTAATTAAGAGAATAATTAACCCATAGCCCTTCCTTTTTATATATGACAAGCCCGGCATCTTCCAATAACTTTAAATGCTTTGACACTGTGGGCTGTGCAAGCCCAAGACCTGCCTGTATTTCACATACGCACAGCATTTCTTTGTGTTGCAGCATCTTGATTATTTTCAGCCGGTTTTTGTCAGAAAGAGCCTTCATAACTTTCAAAATTTTTTTCATTCCCACCTCCTTAAATCGTTAAATAGCAATATAGGGATTTAATAAGTTTGTGTCAAGCCAATTTTTCAGTTTTTTTTATTTTTGATTTTATTTTGAGACCGCATTGCTATGCAACATGATGAAACAAGAGGAGATTTTTACATCACATGATTTTTGTTGCAAATAACGGGAAAGCTCACCGGCGGACGCTTTTCCGCGTCCGGTGCAGCGGGGGTTGCAGCAAATTGTCAGCAGTTCCCCTGCTGGTCAGGGAAAAACACGTTTGTGGGTTGAAAAAGATCATTTGCCCATGCGGACCAATACAGCTCCTCCGAATTTCTCCTCGTTCTTCTCGGAAAACCTTTCCGAGAATCTTCAGGTTATGGGGCCCGGATATGATTACGCTCTAAAATTCTGGCGTATGTTCCGTCCTGTTTCATCGCATCCAGGGTGTTTTGCCATCGTATGGCCTCTTCCCTGAGATTGAGCGACATGCCAATACAGACCTGCTTTTTAAGATCGACGTACGCAACCCTGTAGTTCGTGTGATCAATATTGAGTTGTCTCAATACATGTTGTGTAATCAGTTCAGAGGCGTACCAAGCACTGATACGATTTTTCTCCAATTTCAACGCGTTATTTATTTCCGCCTGCCTTATTCATGTTGTTCCCTCAAATCTTATCAGAATCTCATCATACCAGAGTTGTTCAGAAATGAACGCATACATATTCCTTATTGAACACTAAGTGCTCTGTTTCATAAATAATGTCCGGGTTAAAACGGAGGAGTGCAAAGCTTGCTTTGCGCCTGTGCGGGATTATCGCAAAGCAAGCTTTGCACTCCGCGTTCGGAAAATTCTGTACAACCTGTTCATTATTTCTGAAACGAAGCACTAGGGATAGCTGCATGTTATTTTTGCAAGTATTTTTCTGAAAAACTCTCACATACATCACAAAACAGTATTCAATCCTCAGTGTGGAAAATATTCTACGCCTATATTCGTTATTTCTGAATCATTTTGTTTGCCTACTTAGAGCATGGGACATTGGTAAAAAAAACAGACTTGTGTACCACAAAAGCACGCTAACAACAATCTCACCGGTTCGCAAAAGCGGAGTGAAACGGAGCTTTTGCGAATCCGGTGCAGCCCCTTGTTATGCCTTTCACAAATGCTGTTTATACGAATTTTTCAGAAAACTTTTTTCCGTACTCGATACATTTTTCCACACTTTCATTATCCGGATTCCAATTTACTTTAAGAACCTCATCCGCCATTTCAAATCCGGATGCTTCCAAACTATCAGAAATGATTTTAGCAGACTCGCCACTCCATCCGTAGCATCCGAATGCCGCAGCTTTCTTTTTCCTGAATTTCAACCCTTTTATAAGTTCAAGAATGGCGGCCACGGATGTTAAGACTCCCCTGTTGACTGTCGGAGAACCGATAATTATTCCCTTGGATTTGAAAATTTCCGTGATCACGTCATTTTTATCTCTTTTTTCAAGATGACAAAGCTTGACATTGACGTCTTTGTCAGATTCCCTGATCCCTTTCGCAATGCATTCGGCCATTTTGCGCGTACCATTCCACATGGTGTCATAAATGACCGTGATCTGATTCTCCTGATAATTGTCAGCCCACTTCAGATACTGCTCGACAATCTGTTCGGGATGATCTCTCCAGATCATGCCGTGAGACGGACAGATCATATCAAGGGGAAGGTTCAGTGACAGCACTTCATTTATTTTCTTCGTAACCATCGGATTGAACGGGGTCAGTATGTTTGCATAGTACTTGATGCATTCCGCATACAATTCCGCCTGATCAACCAGGTCGCTGTACATCAGTTCGGAAGCATAATGATGACCAAAAGCATCGTTGCTGAACAGCAGACTGTCTCCGGTCAGATAGCAAAGCATGCTGTCAGGCCAATGGAGCATTGGCATCTCGACAAATACCAAGTCCTTGTCTCCCAGACTCAGTTTGTCACCGGTCTTGACAACATTGAAATTCCAGTCCTGATGATATTGCCCTTTTAAAGATTTAAGCCCGTTTTTCGTGCAATAGACCGGTGTGTCAGGGATTTTGCGCATGAGTTCCGGCAGCGCTCCGCTGTGATCGGGTTCGGCATGATTTGCGATCACATAGTCGATTTTGCCAAGGTCCGTCTCCTTGGCGAGGTTTTCAACGAACTCTTTCGAATACGGCCCCCATACGGTATCAATCAGGGCGGTTTTCTCTTCTTTGATAAGGTATGAATTATAAGTCGAACCTCTGTTGGTCGAGTATTCATAGCCATGAAATCTTTCAAGCTCCCAGTCAGTTTTGCCAACCCAGTAAACATTGTTCTTAATGTTGAAACTCATGATAAGCCTCCTTTATGCTTATTCTTTCTTTTCAAATTCATCTTTTGGCACACCACATGTCGGGCATATCCAGCCATCAGGCAAATCCTCAAACATCGTCCCGGGTTTTATTCCCGCGTCCTCGTCGCCTTCTTCAGGGTCATAGACATAACCGCACACGTTGCAAACATGCTTGTTCATCGTGCCAGATCCTTCTGTTCTGATGTCAGCCTCAACATAGTGAGGCGCGCTTTTCGGTGACCTGCCGCCTCTGACGTTATGATAATACTCATAAGTCATCGGGTTCTCATCAGACAGAATGTCGCCGTTTACAACTTTGCCGACAAACAGGGTATGGCTGCCCATATCCGTCTGGCTGATCAGTTCAAGTTCCAAACAGGCCACAACAGAGTCGAGAACTGCCGGACAACAGTTTTCACCGGTCTTGCAACTGATATCCTCAAATTTGTCGGTGTCTCGTCCGGATTTGTAGCCGAAATTCCCTATAAGGTTCATGGGAGCATCCTCCGACAGAACCGAAATTGTGAAAACCCTGCTTTTCTCAATGAACTCATGTGTGAGGTTGTTCTGATTCACACATACGCCAATCGTGATCGGATCAGAAGTCAGTTGAAGCACGGCGTTGACGATCTGCCCGTTGACTCTGTCTTCGTTTTTGGATGTCAGTATGTACATCCCGTAACTGATTTTATGCAAAGCGTTTTTATTCACAGCCTCCCTCCTTTCTGTCTGAACAACTGTCAGACAAAAGCAAAATTCCTATGATCTGATCATGGTAAGCATCATTTTGAATCTCCTGACAGCTTTCAGAGAGTGAGGTTCATTAACCGGCAATATGATCATTTCACCCGTTTTCAAAACATACGGGTTCCCTGAAATCATAATTTCCACTTCGCCATCCAACACGCAAACCAGAGCATCAAAGGGAGCGGTATGTTCGCTTAATCCCTGCCCCTGATCGAAAGCAAATAATGTTACAGTCCCTGTCTCCTTTTTGATTAAAGTTTTACTTACAACAGATCCGTCCTGATAGTCAACTAAATCAGTTAATGAACTTACTTTCGGTTCAGAACTCATTCCATCATCCTTTCTATATTTCGTTTGTTGGTTAACCTTACATACTCACCGGTTTCCTGAATGCACCGGGAGAAATCAGCTTAATAATACCTCAGGATGCGCTTGATTTTTTGCCGACCTCGCCCCATAATCCCGGGCTGTTTGTACACCGCCTCCAAGTGACGCTGATTTGAGTCTTAACGGCCCGCTAACCACATTTATTTTAAAGATATTTTTCATGGTGTCATAAATGCAACCGGGCGATTCACCGCTCCAACCAAAAGCGCCGAAGGAACCAGCCTTTCCTTTGAGGCAGACTTTTTCTGCCAGGAAGAGCATGGTTTTCATGCTTTTGCATCATATCCCCATGACAGGTCGCGGACCCGAACATATAAGCATCAAAACGGGCGTATTTATAAGTTGGGGAGTAACTTTCAGTCCCGGAGGGACTCCCCCAAGTTGTAAATGCGCCCATCAAAACCTTCAAGGTCCGTCTCCTTTTTAATCCCATTAACACTCACAACTCTTGCATCCCCTCAGAACGAAATCCTTCCGCTATTGATTCAGCAATTTTTTTGTACCACCTGACCGCGTAGCATAAACGATGAGTGCTTTAGCCATTTTATTTCTCTTTATTTCAGGTTGTTTAAAGAAAAAGAAAATATTATCATCTCAATCAAATTATTGGATTATATTCGATTCTTAGTGAGCTGTCGTTGCTCTGGCGCAATGATTGTAAAAAATAAAAAATCAAGTGTTGTTATCAGTGATTAAGATTCCATCCAAAAACATCGCTCCGGTAATCCGCATCTGTTGCAATAATTTTGCTTCCGATTGCAGGGAATTAAATGGCGGGAATTCAAACGATGGAATTTTACTCTTCATCTGCAATCATTCCTATTGCGTGGGGCTCGGTGATGGTAACCTGTTCTCGCCTGGATATTATCAAACTACGCTTTCCCCAGAGGCTTAGAATTCGACTCACGGTGTAATGGGTGGTACTGCAATAGTCAGCAATATTCTGACGACTAAGAGGAATGTCTATGCAGACGCCCTCCTTAGTTTTTTTCCCGTATTGCCGCATCAGCCGCATCAGAGTACGCGCAATGCGCTGTTCCACTGGCTCGGTACTAAGTTCCAAATAACGGAATTGAACATCATCAATACGCTTAAAAACTATATCAATCATATTGATTGCAATATCGGGATATTTACGCATCAACTGCAGCATTGTCTGCTTATCCCAGCTAATGACGTCTGTCTTTTTAAGAGCTTCTGCAGTGACCGGATATTTTTTTTCTTTCAGTACGGCTACTTCCGCAGTCAATTCTGTGGGCCCGATGTAACGTATGATAATTTCCCTGCCTTGTTCGTTGAGTTTGGTGAGCTTCAGGCTGCCTTTGATCACTAAATAACATCTTTGGGCAACATCGCCTTCATGGAATAATATTTTTTTGGCTTTTATACTTGTACGGATTCCACTGTCAAGTATCTCCGGATGATATGCACGATCAATTCCTTTGAGTAAATCCAATTTCTTATCCCTATGTTTATTAATTTCCTACCTGACATCCTTTCGCTGACCGGGTCCGGAATCGGATTACCCGATCCGGTCAGATCGCCCGGTCTGAGGCCTGAACAGGTACACGAACTCACTGACTTCTTCCGGTAACGTCGCCGCATTGTGCAAAAAATGGTCAGCCTGGAACGCAAAGCCCGGATCGCAAAACAACGCCGCCTTCTGTTGAAAGGTGATGTGGCATCTGTGGTCAGGAGCGTTCAGGATATCTGTCGCGGACGGAACAGCAAGGCAAATTGCTACTGAAAAGGAACTGCTTTGTCCGAAACGGGCAAAGGATGGCGTTGAGCGGTCGAGGAATACATAGTCCCGTACATTATTTAACGCCATGTGCAACTTTTTTTAACTGAAGAGAAAACAGGCCACAAAGACACGAAGGCACAAAGAAACACAAAGAACCTTCGTGAGACGGGCGTATTTATAAGTCGGGGGAGTGATTTTCAGTCCCGGAGGGACTTCTGAAAACAGCCCGGCAATTCATTGCCGGGTGAGTATTCCGGATCATTCAGTCCCTCCGGGACTGAAAAAAACGGGGGATATCCGCCCCGGCAATAAATTGCCGGGCTATTTTCAGTCGTCCCTCCGGGACTCCCCCAAGTTGTAAATGCGCCCTCGTGAGACTTCGTGCCTTTGTGCCTTCGTGGCATTATAAGTTGCACATCGTGTAACTGATCACTTAGAAAATCCCGGAAGCTACTGATTATCTGACAGAATATCCCCGATTTGCTCCAAACCCGTTATGTGAAATTCCGCATCCAAAGAACGGTTGTCGTAAGCAACAAAGGGAACGCCTGCTGCTTTTGCAGCAGCTTCATCCACTTCCGAATCCCCCACGTAAATCGCGTGAGAGGGGTCTATCTTAAAATGCTCTAAAGCCATGATAAGCGGATCAGGGTGGGGCTTGGGCCTATCCGAGTCAAGCGCGGTGATAACCAGATCAAAATAAGATGCCAGATCGAATTCTTCCAGAACCTGGGGCATTGTATCTGTCCGGTTTGTGACAATGGCTGTCTTGTACGCTGGCCTCAGATTTTTCAGCAAAGGCTTCAGGAATGGCTCTATCTCCATGTACCTGATAAACGGCTTATAGGTCATGGTTTTACGATATGCCTGCGCGGCTTCGAACTGATCTTTATCGCTGAAGAGATAAGCAACAGATTCGTCTGCCGTATGCATATGAGAATATGCAAACTGATCCTCATCCATCTCCGGCCTGCCGAATTGCGCCAATATCTTGTTATAATACGCCTTATTTGCCTCTGTTGTGTCAAACATAACCCCGTCACAGTCAAAGGCAACCAGTTGGATATTTCTCATAACAGATTATTTTTCCGCTTTTTTCTTCTCGGGGGCATTTTCCGCGCTGTTCTCACCGGGGGCTTCTTTTTTCTCTTCAGAGATTACACAGGAAACCCTTATTTTAATCTCCGGCTTGATGATACTGTCAGTTTTCAGAATGATCGTGTCATAATATCGGCCCTTTTCTTTTTTCAGATTTTCAACCGTCAGTTGGTATTTTAACCCGTCTCCCTCTTTTATTTCGTCCAGTTTCAGGCTGATATTTTTACCTTTTTTAGCTTCGGAACCGGTAATTCTGAAAGGATACTTCTCTTTGGGAACAATTGAAACTGTGGAAGTGATCTTTTCCCCGACCAAACCGGTCAGCCTGGCCCTGGAAGGAGTGATATCGGCAAATGCTTCTACATTGCCGGATATCGTTACTTTCAGCCCTTTTTTCTTTTTTTCGTCATTCGTATAAATCGTTATACTTTTCGAAAGCTTGCCTTTGCGGCCGCTGGTGTCCACTTTGACAGCAACTTTTCCCTCACCACCGGGAGGGATATCCTCTTTGGTATAAGAGGTAGCGGTGCAACCTCAGCCAGTTTTGACTCTTTTGATTTTCAGGGGAGCAGCGCCTTTGTTTTGCAGGACAAACGTGTGCGTTACGTCACTCCCCTCTATAACCGTCGGGAATTCAAATTTGTCAGATGGCAGAAAAGCCACCGGGCTTCCGGGTTTACTTTCAGCCCCGAAAGAGACAGACATGAAAAACAACATGCCGCAGATAAACGCGGTAACAAAAATTTTAAATTTCATAACAACTCCTTTCATAGTACAATTATGGAGGCATTCTCGGAATGCCCGGATTATGCAAAGAACAGTAGATCGAAAACTTCTGCGGACAGTGGATTCCGGGTTAAAACCGGAAAACATCCGTTTTCCGGTTTTCCCCGGAATGACAATAGTTTAAAGCTGTCATTCCGGGAAAAATTAAAAAACGGATGTTTTTTAATTTTAACCCGGAATCCACTGTTTGCAGGCTTAACCGAAAGTTTTCGATCTACTGAAGAAACCTTATATTATCAGCAAATCGAAGCACTCATCCTAGTACACCAAGTCATAAGTTCGTACACACTTTTCCAGCCCTTAAAATCAGGGCGGACAGTGTTTTTTTACTGTGTACGAACTTGTGACTTGCAGTACTAGTCTTTGACTCATACCAGCAGCGATAATATTCCATTTCATCATATACTTCAGGATGTGCTCTGATTTTCATTGGCTGCATTCCTAGGGATTTCCCCAAAAATAAACTACCCGAAAATGTAGGGTGGGCGGAGCGAAGCGTAACCCACCATCGCATTATTCGCCAACAAAGATGGTGGGTTCCGATAGCGCTTCACCCACCCTACATTTTCCGGAATCGGGTATTTTATTTATCGGGAGTTCCCCTATAAAACCTGTTTCTTATATCTTCCCATGGAATACATTGAACCTCACCGGAATCAATTTCTTTAACCCGGCGTCCGATTTCTGTATGCCATGCGTCATATGTTTCATGCGAAGGCTGATCGTGAAGGCTTGTAATAAGTCTTTCTGCTATTTTTTGCACGCTCATTTTCCGGCATTAAAAGAGCTTCTTGTATTAGGTTAGGCGATTTCCAATAAAAAACATACCAGTTTAGTTCCGCCTTCAGGCGGTATCACGCCGCCTGAAGGCGGAACTACAAACTGCTGGTATATTCTTTTCCGGAAATCGCCTTATCTGCAGACGGTATTCATTCATATTCCTCCTCATTATTAATTTAACCTTGTTATATCCTGTTTTTCCAATGTCTGGATTGCGACTGCCATGAAATTGGAATTTGGAATAATGCGTTTTTCTTACGTAAATTACGTAAAGAACCCTTCGAATTCCTCACGGCTCATCAACCCTTTTTCCTCAAGCACCTTTTCTATCATGCGAAAATGATGCAGGGTGATTATTTTCTGATCAGATAAGACAATGACAGCATTCGTATGATGATTCTTAAATCTGACGTGGCTTCCCTCAATATGTTTCTCTTCAAATCCGAGACTCAGTAGATCGAAAAGATTCCGGTAAACCTTGAAAACAGTGGATTCCGGGTTAAAAATTAAAAAACATCCGTTTTTTAATTTTCCCCGGAATGACAATTTAACATACTGTCATTCCGGGGAAAATCGGAAAACGGATGTTTTCCGATTTTAACCCGGAATCTTGATTTCCATCGTTCAAAATACACCCACTAAATATAAATATGAGATTAAGATACCATTCTGCTGTATCTGTGTAATTGCACTGAAAATTTTTTATCTTGATATCAGCGGATCGGAAGTACTCCTAAATGCCCGCTGACAGCGGTTCATTACTGATTATGTTTTTCCTTTTCGGACTTTTTCACGGTTTCTTCGATAGTATTATAAACATTTTTGAACATTTCAGGAAAAGCCGTCGGAGAAATCCTCCCGGTTTCGATAAATTTAACCACAATTTCTTTGGATGCCCTGAGAATCTGCTCGTCAATATTTCCCATTTAGTTTCCTTTCTGAAACGTGATGCGTGAAGCGTGAAACGTGAAACGTGATGCGTGATTTAATTTGATTCACGCATCATATCTTTTATACATCATGTTTCATGTTTCATGTTTCATGTTTCACGCTTCACGCTTCACGCTTCACGCTTCACGCTTCACGCTTCACGTTTCACGCTTCACGTTTCACGTTTCACGTTTCACGTTTCACGTTTCACGTTTCACGTTTCACGTTTCACGCTTCACGCTTCACGCTTCACGTTTCACGTTTCACGTTTCACGTTTCACGTTTCACGCTTCACGCTTCACGTTTTCACGCTTCACTCATAAGGTGTCAGGCTTTCAAAGCCGTCTTCTGTGACAAGGACGGTCTGTTCAAACTGAGCGGAAAGGGACCCGTCCAGGGTTATGGCAGTCCATTTATCCCCGAGTACCTGAAGCTCCTTGCCCCCGAGATTGATCATGGGTTCAATTGTAAATACCATCCCAGAGACCAGGACAATGCCATCACCTCTTATTCCGTAATGGGGAACCTGGGGAGACTCGTGAAATTCAAATCCTACCCCGTGGCCGACAAATTCCCTGACCACCGAACAGTCCCTTTCTTCCGCGTAGTCCTGTATGGCCCAGCCGATATCACCTATTGTATTTCCGGGCCGAACCATTGAAATCCCCAGCTTCATACTTTCTTTGGATACTTCGACAATTTTTTTAGCATCAGTGCCCGGTTCACCCACAAAAAAGGTTTTGTTGGCATCAGCATAATAGCCGTCTAAAACGGATGTCACATCCACATTCACAATATCCCCGTCATTCAGGATTCTTTTTCCCGGTATCCCGTGGCAGATAACCTCGTTGACAGAAACACAGGTGCTTTTGGGGAATCCCCGGTAATTAAGCGGCGCGGGCCTGGCATTGTTTTTAATGGTGAAGTCATGAATCAGGGTGTTAATTTCATCCGTGGTCATTCCCGGTCTGATTGATGACTCTGCCAGATCAAGAGTCTCCAGTACCAGACGCCCGGCCTTTCGGATGCCTTCGATATCTTTTTCCCCTTTTAATCGGATTTTGTGTTTTCTGAAATACAGGTTTTTGGTATTTCCGACCTGCTTTTCTTTTCGGAGGCAGCATTTTTTATACTTCAGCCCGCTTCCGCAAGGGCAGGGGGAATTCCGCCCTAATTTTTTTAATTTTTTACCTTTTTGAAATTTCATTTTCAGACCGTCAGTGCTTCCGACTCAGCCGATTTATCGGTTCGCAATTATATGAGACTGAATTTTCAGAAGCAGATAAAATAAACAAACGTGATTCAGGACATAGCCCGAAAAAAGGATTTTCGGATTCTTTTTTAATAATCATTATTAAGGGTAACGTCAAGTCCCCCTTGATTCCGGTTCGGATAAATATGAGATATTGATGATCGGTAGCTCGACAGTCATAAGTTCTCTGAAGCCGCTGTTCTGAGTCCCCCTTTTTTAAAGGGGGATTCAGGGGGATTTCAGCAGGTTGGGGGAAATCCTCCGGCCCCCCTTTAAAAAAGGGGGGAGTTTCCCGGTGAGTCATTTCAGCTATTTATGAGAACTTACGACTCACGAGATCGGTAGCAGATTGGGTAATTAAGGGATTTCCCCAAATAAAATACCCGAAAATGTAGGGTGGAGCGAAGCGTAACCCACCATCGCATCATTCGCCAACAAAGATGGTGGGTTACGCTAACGCTATATTTTCCGGAATCGGGTATTTTATTTATTTGGAGTTCCCTTACGGTTATGGAAAAGCAGAAAAGCAGTTTCTTTTGAAAAAACCCTGCCCTGTTCAGATTTCTATTTCCAGTCCGTCATATGCATGACTGATTCTGAGGGGATAAGATTTGTCATAAATTGATGCGTATCTTTTGGTCTCTTTTAACATTTTGTCAATATTTGCGTCACTGTGCGTGTGTTCGCTGTGAAACATGCAAAGATGTTTTACCCCCGCGCGAACAGAAAGTTCCACTGCAATAATGTTACTTGAATGCCCCCAGTCTTCCTTTACATAGATTGCATCCATAAGGGAATATTGCGTGTCAAATATGAGCATATCCGCATTTTTGAAAAACTTTACAAAGTGGTAGTCTTCTTTGCTTGAGTCCTCTTTGTGCTCCGAATCCGTGGAATAGATGATCTTTTTACCAGCCTTTTCAAAGCTGTATCCATAAGATAACTGGGGATGATTCTGTTCGATACCGCTGACCCTGAAGCCAGCTATGTCGTAAGTTTTCCCCAGTTTCAACTGGGTGAAATGTCTTTCCGCCTGCATATATTGGAGAGGCACGGGGAAGCAGGGAGGTTCCTGCTGATTTGCAAACGCCTGTTCCACAGCATGAACATCATGGAATCCGTAGAAATTTAATCGGTTTCCTTTGATGTAAGCTGGAACAAAGAACGGGAAACCGCAGATATGATCCCAGTGGACATGGGACATGAAAATATGATACGTGGCAGGAATCTTCCCTGTTTTCATGACATAGTTTCCGAAATCCCGTATTCCCGAACCTGAGTCAAGAATGATGTAATCCTCTCCGTCCCTGATTTCCACGCAGGAGGTATTTGTACCATAACCGCCCCTGACGGAGAAGGGAAGCTCAGTATCAATAAAATTCTCAATATGTTCTTTTGATCTGAGATCATGCCCCCTTGCCGCTTCGATGGCTCTGTAAATCTTATACCGTATGTTTTCCGCATGCACCGAAGCTGGCAGAGATCCCCGACTGCCCCATATAACAACTTTCATTGTACGCTCTCCTTAATGCACGAATTCTTAAAAGAAACTCCGAACCAGTATTTACGCCGTGTCCAACTTTTTTAACCGCGGGAACACAGAGCATTATGCAATTTCTCTGCGGCCTCTGCGGTTAAAGTTGCGCATTGCGTAGTATTTTGAAAAGCAGGGTTAATATAATAAAAAGGCAGTGTTTAGTCAAGCATAAACAGCGGTATGATTAATCCCGAAAATTTCGGGCCATGAGGCTCGGATTGACAAATCCGAGCTATATCTTAGCGGGTAGTGTTCTACTTCGGGATATCCTTCTATATATAATATAA
>JAUCGG010000313.1 GCA_030378015.1 Desulfococcaceae bacterium HSG8 | reverse complement strand
ACAGGATTTCCGACAAATTTTTTCCCGAAACTCTGTAAAAAGCATTTAAAACCTCTTAAATCATAAAATTTTAACCCCATATCAGACTATGGGATGATCTGTCTGAAGAGAAATTCAGCAGATACTAGTTATGCGAGCGGCTGATCCGGCCTCCGGCCTCAGATCAGTTGCAGGATCAGACCGTTATAAATCAGATAGTTACAGGCTGACCGAGAAAATGGGAATGCGCCCTATCTGTTATATTTTTTTGTTATCCTGTCGGACGCTTTTCCGAACAGGATAAATCAACATACCACGTTTCACGCATCACGTTTCACGCACCAAAACCAAAGAACAATTCACTCCTCCGAACCCTGAATTGGTAGAAACGGTCATCAGGCTGTCAGACGGGTTCGGCTCCGCAGATACCCATCCCCTGGCTTCTTCATCAACATTCTGCACATTCACCGTTGGCGGAACCATTTTTTTGTGTAAGGTCTGAAACCCTATGATAACTTCCAGCAGACCGGCCGCGCCCATTGTATGCCCGATCCCTCCCTTGATGGAATACGTGGGCAGGGGAGTTTTGAAAACAGACTTAAATGCCTTCATCTCCATAGAATCGTTGTAAACCGTCCCTGTTCCGTGAGCGGAGATACTGCCTGCCGCGTCCTCGGAGATACCCGCTTTTTTCAAAGATTTATGAATCGCCATTGCCAATCCGCTTCCGTCTCTCGAAGGACCGGTCATATGGTTGGCGTCACATGTCAATCCCCATCCTGCAACCTCCCCGATAATCGGACGATCTTCCCGCAATGCCCGGGATTCACTCATCATCAGGATGAAGCCCGCGGCCTCGCCGATGGTCAGCCCCCTGCGGCCTTTATCAAAGGGCTTTGCCATATCCTTATCCAGGGCCATCAGGGAGGAGAATCCGGCAAAAATAAACTCACTTACGCAGTCACACGCCATCACCAGCACACAGTCACATTCATTGCCGGAAATCATTGCCGCGGCCTGTGCCACTGCCGCGCTCGATGACGCGCATGTTGCGGAAACCACTATTCCCGGGCCCCTTACCCCGGTCAGGCGCATCAGTTTATCCAGCAGGATATCCATGCGGCTTCCGTCAGCATCTCCCGGCTTTCCATCCAAAACCGACTTCTCAAGAATGCTGATCTCACCGTTTGTCGTTGCCAGGATCGCGCCCGAATCCCCCGGAATCCTGACAGACGGTTTTGTCAGCAGCGGCGTCAGCATCTGCATTACCGGTGACTCATCTCCGAAGGACTCCAGTTCCCGGATCAGGCCTGCGTTTTTCGTCTGAAAAGACCGGGTTTCAAAACGATCCACGGGTCCCAAGGCCGTTTTTCCCGATAAAAGCCCGTTCCAGCACGCCTCAGTTCCCCACCCGTAAGGCGTTACCATGTCACAGGCCACGACAACCGCTTTTATTGCAGACATTTGAATTCTCCTGCTTCCCATCGCCGCCGGCATTTTCCCAGGAGTTCCGGCGTTGTAATACAGATTTCGTTAGTTGTTCCTTCAATAAACATCTGAACCGTATATCCTGTTGTGGCAATGGTGTTATCTTTTTTTATCAGCGTATATTCTGTGTTCAGCCTCGCGCCCTGACTCCATATCATAGAGGCACTGACAGTAAATTTCTCACCCAGCATCAGAGGCTGGTGATAGTCAATATGAAACTGAACAATCGGGGCACGAAGATCTGCTTCATAAAAATCTGTATATGAAAGCCCGCAATATCTGCCAAGCTCGGCCCAGGCCTCTTCAAAATATTCCGGATATCTGCCATGCCAGGCAATTCCCATTACATCCGCTTCGCTGAAGTTTACCCATCTTTTAAGACGGACAGTCAATGGCTCCGGAGCGCCGGCGATTCGTTCAAAGTATCCGTTTTTTTTGCGTCGAACAGTCATAATTAAAACCTGAAAATGTGATGCGTGAAACGTGATTTCCGCTTTTGTACGGGATTTCTCAATTCAATTTCTCAACCTTAATTTTAATTCGGCAATTTTCTTATCATTACTGCTTATCAGGGCTTTCACAAACATCTCCCTGTCGCTCCTTTTTGTTTCCCGGCATTCAAAAGCAAGTTCCTCCCCGCAGGAAACAGGCGACAGAAATTTTGCCTGGACAATTTCCTTTAAACGGATTGTTGTTTTCTTATACCGTTCCTGCAGGATAACCAGAACAGCCTGTATCTTGCAAATACCGGGAAGAACAGGATTTCCGGGGAAATGCCCCTGGAATCCGATGAAATCAGAAGGGAAAAGGAAACGGGCCGTCAGATTTCCCCCTGCTGTCTCCGTCAGGTCGGACATATATTGCCTGATCTCGTTTGTCATTCTGCTCATGGTCGGATTTCCTTTAACCGTATGATAAGTTGATAACCGTGCTGATAATGTCTGAAAATAATGCCACCCGGATGCAGTTTGCCATTTTTCCGCTGATATTCATAGTAAAAAACGCTCCAGATTCGCCGGATGCCTTCATACCGCCGCTTTTCAATCAGCACATTATCAGCGCCGGCAAATATATATTCCGTCTCACCCGGGTCTCTGAAGACAATTTCATATTTCTTTTTGCAGACCTTTGCTTCAGGAGAGGGAATACGGTCAAAATATATCCGCCGGATATCATCTGCAATCCTGTCGGCAAAATTTCCCTGCCGGGTAAATGCTTTTATGGCAAATCCGCACTCAGTCCCCTTCGGGGTTCCTGACAACTCAAATAACTTTATTCCTATGGGAGTCAGGCCCATAAGCGTAAATTTTTTTTCGTCTGCGTCAATCTTTGTGTATCCGATTGCAGAAAAGGTTTTCCATCCGTATTTGAAAACAACGGAATTCACCATTTGGAATTCAGAAGGAAGAGATCGGATAAACAACTCCCTGGCCTTTTCAGGGTGAACAGATTCCACGGGCACGCGGGCGGTCGTCTGAAAAGGGATACCCGCGCACCCGGCACAAGATAAAAACAGAGCCAGGGAACAGGTAAAAATCCGTTTCCTGATTTTATATGAAAGTCCCGATAAAAAATCCCCCCGGCCCCCTTTACGAAAGGGGGAGTCGACTTTCATCATTCGTTGTGATCGGCAGATCATGAAGGTTCCCCGGAGTTCGGCAGAAAGGCTTCAGGTTTGTAATGATTCTGATTTCTGATCATAATGTTCATGCAGATAGCACAATTTTTTTTTCCGTTCAAGTCCGGATTCCCAAATTCATCTTAATTATAAA
>JAUCGG010000357.1 GCA_030378015.1 Desulfococcaceae bacterium HSG8 | reverse complement strand
TGATGAGAACAGATTTCAGAGGCTTGATCATTATGGAAGAAGAAAATGTAAAATATTTCAAAAATCTTTTGGGGGATCGGCTGGAAGATCTGCTGAATCAGGCGGGTAATACAGTCTCAGGTATGACCACCCAGAAGGAGAATTTCCCCGATCCCACAGATCGGGCTTCTCTTGAGTCAGATCGGAACTTCATGCTTCGTATAAGGGACAGAGAGCATAAGCTTATCAAAAAGATCAAAAAAGCCCTTGGACGCATCGAAGACGGATCATTCGGAGTCTGCGAAAAGTGCGGTGAGGATATTGGCATGGCCAGGTTAAATGCAAGACCCGTAACCACACAGTGTATTGAATGCAAGACCCGGGAGGAGGCGAAAGAGAGGGCCCTTGGCTTGTAATGAGTCTGTGAATATTGACCTTCACATTCACTCTGATGCTTCTGATGGGACACTTTCCCCGTCTGAAATACTGACCATGGCCCGACATCTTGAACTGGGGGCGATTGCCATTACCGATCATGATACGGTTGCGGGTTCGAAAACAGCCATATCTGTCGGAATACCCGATTCGCTTAATTTCCTGACGGGTATTGAGATCAGTGCACACCCGCCCCCGTCTTTCCCCTGTGCCGGAAGCTTTCATATCCTGGGCTACGGGATTAATGCGGATGATCCGCTTTTAAACAGAACCCTTGATGTATTGCAGGAAGCCCGGAAAAATCGGAATCCCAGGGTCATAGAACGTCTTACAGGTCTGGGAATCGAAATTTCGCCGGATGAACTGACAGATAATTTTAAAGGATGTCAGATCGGAAGGCCCCATATTGCCCGGCTGATGGTAAAAAAAGGAGTTGTCAGTTCTGTTAATGAAGCATTTGATAAATACCTTAGCAGGGGAAAGCCGGCATACGCGGATAAATATCGCGTGGATTGCAGGGAGGCTATCGAAGTCATTCTCGGAGCCGGGGGTATCCCCGTTCTCGCTCATCCGGTACTTCTTGATCCGCTGAATGAGAAACCCCTCGAATATCTTATCAGCCTGTTGAAATCAATGGGTCTGAAAGGGATTGAGGTGTATTATCCGGAACACTCTCCGGAACAGACGGCCCGTTATGCTGAAATCGCCGGCCAGTACGATCTGCTGATGACAGGGGGCACGGATTTTCACGGCTCCTTAAAACCGGAGATCAGGATGGGATCAGGGAGAGGGGATTTTTCCGTACCTTATGCCCTGTATGAGAAATTAATCCGGGCCAGTTCATAGCTGTAGGCATAAAACAATGCAGGCTTACAGCGTTTATGATATGGACTTTTCACCATTAGAACAAAAGCTTCTGTACGAATTTAAGGATAAAAGTCTTCTTGACGAGGCATGCCGCCACAGTTCTTATGTTAATGAACAGCCCGAAATAAATATGCGGGACAATGAGCGGCTTGAATTCCTGGGAGACGCGGTGTTAAGCCTTGCGGTGGGCCATCTGCTCATGCACCGTTATCCTGACCTGCCTGAAGGGGACCTGTCCAGGATGCGCGCGGGTCTGGTAAATGAACTTCAACTTGCCAGGATCGCGGTAACCCTTGATCTCGGATCTTATGTAAAACTCGGCAAAGGGGAAATTCAGACCAATGGCCGGAAGAAGAAATCCATATTAGCTGACACATTTGAGGCCATCATCGCGGCTGTCTATCTGGACGGCGGTTTTGATGCTGCATTCAGGTTTATTGAGAGCCATTTTCTGAAACTCATGGCCTCCCCCGGGATCCCGGCTTCAAATTACGATTACAAAAGCCATCTCCAGGAAGTTGTCCAGGTTACGCACGGTGTAATGCCTGTTTATGAGGTCATCGGGGAGAAGGGCCCGGATCATAAGAAGACCTTCAGCGGTCAGATCAATGTGGAGGACCTGACCACGGTAGGCATGGGTAAGAGCAAAAAGACCGCTGAACAGGATGCAGCCAGGAAGGCCCTTGAAATCATAGAAGACAGATATGGAATGTGAAATATGGAAACCCGTGACAAACCGTTTATCATTCCGATTTTCATCCCCCATGCGGGATGCCCTCACCAGTGTATTTTCTGTAACCAGCACGCGATAACAGGCGCGAAAGGGAAAATCATATCCCCGGAAAACCTTCGCTTAGTGGTCAGCGGATTCCTTAATTATAAGGGAGAACAGAGAAAGACAGTCCAGATAGCATTTTACGGCGGAACCTTTCTGAACCTGCCGGAAAACGAGACTGTGCCTCTTCTCAGGGAAGCTGCCCGGTTTGTAGAAGCTGGGGATGCTGACAGTATCCGATTCTCCACCCGTCCGGACAGCATCAGGGAAGACCGCCTTGATATGATAAAAGATTTCCCTGTTTCAACAATTGAGATCGGGGTCCAGTCAATGGATGACAGGGTGTTGTCCATGTCCCGGCGGGGCCATACTGCTTCGGACACGGAAGAAGCAGTGCATCTGCTGAAGGCCCGGAACTATGAGGCAGGGCTTCAGATGATGGTGGGACTCCCGGGAGACAGCCATGAAAAAAGCCTTGATACTGCCCGCAAGCTATCGGAACTCTCCCCGGATTTTGTCAGGATTTATCCCACTATGGTTCTTGCAGACAGCCCCCTCGCCAAATTGCATGAGTACGGGAAATATGTCCCCATGCCTCTGGATGAATGCGTCACCCTGGTTAAGACCATTTACCTTCTATTCAGGGAAAAAGGCATTCCTGTCATACGCATGGGACTTCAGCTTTCAGAGGATTTTGAAAAAGGAACTGTGATCCTGGCTGGCCCTTATCACCCGGCTTTCGGGCATCTTGTTCATTCGGAAATCTTCCTGGACAAAGCTTCCGCAGCCATCTCATCCGCCAATTTCTCCCGCGACAAACTTACCATAAAAGTTCATCCCCGGAGCCATTCCAAAATGCAGGGCATAAAAAACAAGAATATCGAAATCCTGAAAGACAAATTTGACATCAGCGAGATAGAAATCATTTCTGATCTCTCGGTGGAGCAGGGTGAACTGGAGATACACGCGTAAATCCCCCCGAGTTTCCATTTTAAGCATTTCAGCGGAGTGCAAAGCTTGCTTTGCGAGTATTTTAGGGACACGGATAAACACGGATTTTCCCGCTTTATCGTGACGCGGAGTACAAAGCCTGCTTTGTCATTTTAAGCGGAGTACAAAGCTTGCTTTGCGAGTGTTTTAGGGACACGGATTTTCCCGGTTTACCGCGCATCTTGGCGCTAAGC
>JAUCGG010000356.1 GCA_030378015.1 Desulfococcaceae bacterium HSG8 | reverse complement strand
ACCTATCTCCCCTGCTCTCCATGTTATATAGCGTAATTATCTGATATCAAATCATAAAATTGGGTTCATTTTTTTGAACCCACATCCAGTTTATACTTTTTTATTTTCTGATTCAGCCCGCTTTTACCGATTCCCAGGAGCTTTGCAGCATGAGCCTGAATATTTCCCGTCATCTTCAGCGCTCTTTTGATCATGTTTTTTTCAATAAAAGTAAGTGTTTCATATAGTTTTGCATTGGCAGGAATACCTTCGAACTGCCATGTATTGTAAACATTTTCCCTGAAATCCCTTGGGAGATCGGATACCTTTATTATATCTCCCGGGCACAGGATCATGGCGCGTTCAATGACGTTTTCAAGCTCGCGAATGTTACCGGGCCATTGATACTCATAAAACAGACGTTCAGCTTTCTTTTCAATCCCTTTTAAAGAAATATCTGATTTTCGTTCTCCTGAGTATTTTTCAATAAAATGATTTAGCAGAAGATGTATATCCTCTATCCGGTGTCTTAACGGCGGGAGTTCGATGTGAACCACATTAAGCCGGTAAAAAAGATCTTCCCTGAATCTTCCCTCCCTGATCTCTTTTTTTAAAATTTTATTTGTGGCAACGATAATCCTGATATCAACGGAAATCGGTCTGATTCCTCCGACCCTTTCAAAAGTCTTTTCCTGAAGGACGCGCAAAAGTTTTACCTGGAGGTTTTGGGAAAGCTCTCCGATTTCATCCAGGAACAGGGTTCCGCGGTCAGCCAGTTCAAACCGTCCTTTTTTCATGGACACAGCACCGGTAAATGCCCCTTTTTCATGGCCGAACAATTCACTTTCCAGGAGATTTTCGGCAAACGCGGAACAGTTGACAGCGATCAGGGGCTTGTCACCGCGGGGACTGTTGAAATGAACGGATTTCGCCACAAGCTCCTTTCCTGTGCCGCTTTCTCCCTCTATGAGCACAGTTGCAGAAGTAGGAGCGACTTTTCGAATGGTTTCAAAAACATTCTCCATGGATCTGCTTTTTCCTATGATGTTTCCGAAACTGTACCTGTCTTCGACAGCATCACGAAGCTGCCTGTTTTCTTTGACCATCCGATAGACAGCAGTGGCTTTGTTCACATAAACAATCAGGCTGTTATTGTCAAAAGGCTTCAGGATATAATTATGAGCGCCCTTCTGCATGGCTTCCACAGCCTTTTCCACGGTACCGTAGGCTGTCATCATGATGACGGGAAGTTCCGGATCTTTGACTTTGACATGCTCAAGCAGTTCAATACCGTCCATAGAAGGCATTTTCATGTCGGTAAGCACCAGATCAACATCAGAATGCTTCAGAATTTCAAGTGCTTCATATCCGCTGTTTGCTGTCAGGGTTTCAAAGCCTTCTTCTTCCAGCACCGCGCTTAATATAAGCGTGTAATTTTTCTCATCATCCACAATCAGAACAGTTTCCATAATTATTGTCCGTTGTCCGTTGTCCGTTGTCAGTTGTCCGTTGTCAGTTGTCCGTTGTCAGTTGTCCGTTGCGACAACGGACAACTGACTATCATACACAGGCAGTTCCGCGGTGACCTGGGCACCGCTTACATGGCCGTTATCTATACGGATTTTCCCGCCGTGAGATTCGATAATGTTTTTGACAATCCCCAGCCCCAGCCCCGTCCCTGTTTCCTTGGTGGTGAAAAAAGGATCCCATATTTTTCCTATCACTTCTTCGGATATCCCTCGCCCCTCATCTTTAAAAAATATTGACAGGGTATTCCCGTTTGAAACGGTTTCAATACGGATTTTTCCGCCATCCGGCATGGCCTGCATAGCATTTATAAGAATGTTCAGAAATGCTTGGTAAATCATATCCGGATCAGCCATTATTTCTGCATGATTTCCATCATAATGTTTTTCAATGGTGTAATTCCGTGCTTTCATCTGCGATGAAAGAAATGTCACGTTTTTTTCAAGGATATCATTAATACGGCACGGGATCAGATTGGGATCACGAGGTCTTGCAAAATCCAGGAAATCAGTTATGATGCTGTTCAGACGGGTGGCTTCTTCAACAATAATGTCCGGGATGGTGTTCGAAGGGTCTGATTTCAGCATTTTTTTCTTCAGAAGCTCGGCAGAACTCCTTATGATGCCCAGCGGATTACGAATCTCATGGGAAATTCCAGCGACCATTTCACCCAGTGAAGATAATCGTTCTGCGCGGTTTAACTGTTCTTTGAGACGTATTCTCTCCTGATTCCGTTTTTCAATGATCCCTTCACCCCTGTTAACAACAAATCGGAGCACCAGGAAAAGAATTCCCATCACAAGGGTACAGGCTATAATCACACGGATTTGAAACCTGAAAATGACTTTATAATCTTCTGAAAGGTCCTGTACAATTTCAACAACTCCCAGGACCGGACCGGATATCCTGAGAGGCTGCTTTTCCACGCGCAGAGGCGCGAATGTAGCAATTTTACTCTTCTGGGGAACACCGAGGAAGAACCCGACTTTTTTAAAAAAACCTCCTTCTTCCACATGCACGACATCGGAGACTGACCTGCCCGTAACAGCATTCCGGTAGCCTGAGCCGCCCATATTTTTTTTCCCGATCATTTTCTGGTCAAAGCTGTAAGAAATAATATTATTCATATCATAAATATTGACAGTATCAACATTAAAGCTGTGCAATGTTCTTCTGACGATTTTATCCATGTGTTCGAACTGTTCTTTTTTCCTGAGCTGAATTTTACCGTATTTCCAGGCAATAGGGATGACAAATTGCAAAAAAATCTGATGGTTGAGATTTTCAACAATAAGAAGGGCATATTCTTCACTTTTTTCCAGTTGCATTGCTCTTGCCCAGTGCGTATTCAGAGCTGATAGTACAAAGACCCCCAGGAAAATAAGGATAAGGCTTGTAAAGGTAAAATACTTTACCAACCGGAAAGGTTTGACTTTTTCTTCGTACATTTCAATTAGATGTTTGGTGTTTCTAAAAAGTAGGAAAGTCTCGTTCCCGGGCTTCTGCCTGGGAATGCATCAGGAGATGCTCTGTCTCGTGTTTCACTGTAAAACCGAAGTGTTAAGGCATATCCTTGCCGGATGCATTCCCAGTCGGAGCCTGTGAACGAGTAACTTGTTGAATTTTATCATATATAATATGCAACCTACTTTTGAGAATGCTCCCGATTGGTGTTTGGTGAATGCACCATTCCCCGATCATAACCAAACATGAAGCCGGATTACCAAACACCAAAAAAAAATTGCACATCACGTTA
>JAUCGG010000355.1 GCA_030378015.1 Desulfococcaceae bacterium HSG8 | reverse complement strand
TTATGAGAAACTCTATGCACATCTCGAAGAAATGGTACATAAACACAAACAGAACATTGACAGTTTTTTAAACGAAAGGCTGGCTGACATTCGGTTTCTGGCAAAAACCTCGGATTTTGAGGAGCTGAGTGATGAATCTGTTTTGCAGGAAAAACTGGTCGAGTTTCAAAAGGCTTATGGCTGGGTATTCGAGGACCTGGGAGTGATCAATGAAGAGGGCGTGCAGGTTTCATATGCCGGGCCCTTCAAACTGGTAAAAGCAGAGTATTCAGATGCAGAATGGTTTAATGAGGCAATCAGAAAGGACTATTATATCAGTGACGTTTTTCTCGGTCTCCGGGGGCGTCCTCATTTCATCGTATCTGTGAGACTGAAGCAATATGGAAAGCATTGGATACTGAGATCCACCATTGATTTCGATTCTTTTAACTCCCTAGTGGAAAACCTTCGCATCGGCAAAACCGGATTTGCCTTTATCCTTAATAACGATGGAAAATTTCAGACAAAACCCTTTCTTGATATGCTGCCGGGTAACGAGAATTATAAAGATATTATAAAAAAGAGCAGGAAAACGAAAAAAGGGATATACCTTGGCGAGCAGACGGATGTTTCCGGAAATAAAGATATCATTTATGTGGCAGCTTTTCTCAAGGACAGGGATTGGATGCTGGTGTATCGGCAGGACAAAACAGATGCGCCTTCAGAACTGGAACATACCCGGACAGTTGCCGTGTTCATTTTTCTGATCGGTGGACTTGGCATCGTTACAATGGCAGTTTTATTGTCCGCGAGAATGGTCAATCGTATTGCAAAGGCAGACAGCGAAAAGGAGATGATGAATCAGCAGGTCATCGAAACAGGAAAACTGGCTTCAGTAGGTCAGTTGGCGGCCGGTATTGCCCATGAGATCAACAACCCCGTTGCAATTATGGTTGAGGAGGCAGGATGGATACAGGATTTATTAGAAGATGAAGAATTTGGAGAAAGTAAAAATCTTGAAGAATTTGAAAGGGCGTTAAAACAGATTAATACCCAGGGAAAACGCTGTAAGGAAATTACCCATAAGCTCCTGAGTTTTGCCAGAAAGACAGATTCAAAAGTGCATGATATTGAGATAAATGAAATGATTGAAGACGTCGTGGGACTTTCCGCACAAAGCGCAACCTATAGCAAAGTGAAAATAAATACACATCTTGCGGAAGATTTGCCTGCGGTACAGGTGTCTCAGACAGAAATGCAGCAGGTTTTGCTCAATCTGTTAAATAATGCTCTTGACGCCATGAAAAAAAAAGGCGGAAGCATTGACATTGCCAGCCGTTTGGAAACTGATCGTATTCTGATTGAAGTAGCGGATAACGGGCCCGGTATTCCCAAAGCCAACCTCGGCAGAATATTCGATCCGTTTTTCACCACCAAACCCGTAGGTAAAGGGACAGGCCTGGGATTATCCATTTGTTACGGTATCATAAAAAAAATGGGCGGAGAAATAGATGTAAAAAGTGTAGTTGACAGAGGAACGACGTTTTACATCCGAATTCCCTTTAAAACCGGTGTCTGAGTATTTAAATATTAAATATCTGAAAGTTCACTCCGTACAAAACACTCAGACACTTAAAATATAAAAATATAAGAAAGGAGAACAGAATATGAGTATCGCAAACGTACTTTTAACAGATGATGAAAAACCTTTTGTGGAAACCATGACCAAACGTCTGAATAAAAGAGAGCTTGATATTATCCCTGCTTTTAGCGGAGAAGCGTGTTTGGAAGCCCTGGGAAAAGACGGCAGCATCGAAGTTGTTATCCTTGATGTCAAGATGCCGGGCATGGATGGCATTGAAACCCTGCAGAAGATCAAAAAAAAACACCCGCTGGTGGAAGTTATCATGCTTACCGGTCATGCCACGATCGAAACCGGCATTGAAGGAATGAAGATGGGCGCCTTTGACTACCTGATGAAGCCCTGTGATATTGAAGAACTTGTCGCCAAAGTAATGGAAGCAGCAGGCAAAAAGAGGCAGCATGAAGAAAAGATCGTTGAAGCGCGAATGAAAGAGATTACGAATCGGCGTGCTTATTAGGGAGAGACAGTTATGACCGAGAGCAAAAATGTTCATACAGACCACATCAGAGTTCTTCTTGTGGATGATGAAGAAGGCTTCGTAAGAATCGTTGCCAAGAGAATGTCTAAAAGAGGCATTGATGTCACAAAGGCTTTCAGCGGATCCGAAGCTATTCAGATTCTTCGCAGGGAAGACTTTGATGTGGCAGTCCTTGATCTTAAGATGGAGGACATGGATGGCATTGAAGTTCTGAAGATTTTTAAAAAAATGTATCCGGAAATGGAAGTCATTATGCTCACCGGTCATGGTTCGGAGCATGCTGCCCAGAAAGGAATGGAATACGGTGCCTTCGACTATCTCTCAAAGCCATGCGATTTACATGAACTGCTTAAAAAAATTAAAGAAGCAGCGGGAATTAAGAATTGAGAAAATTCTTAATTCCTAATTAAAAAAGGGGGATGCATGGATGTTCTGTTCGTTGATGATGAAACGGATTTTCTGGACACGTTGATGAAACGCATGAAAAAACGCGGCGTGAATGTCTCCGGGGTTAAAAGCGGCGAAGAATCGCTTGATGCACTGGCTCGGAATCCGGCGGATGTGATCGTATTGGATGTAAGAATGCCGGGAATGGATGGTATCCAGACCCTGAGAGAAATTAAAAAAGCTGATCCGCTGGTGGAAGTGATTATGCTGACAGGCCATGCTTCTTTGGAAGTTGCCAAAGAGGGAATGGAACTCGGCGCGTTCGACTATCTTATGAAGCCTGTGGATATTGACGAACTTTTGTATAAACTTCAGGATGCCTGTAAAAAGAAAACGATACAGGAAGAGAAAATTAAAAAAATTGAGGAGGTGATAGCGAGTCAGTAGTACCGCAATTTACAAGTTCGCCCCCCTTTACGAAAGGGGGAAGGAATTTACAAGTTGTTGTAGTAGTCGGTAGTCAGTTATTATATCAGCAGATGGAAATTTCCGCAAGCAGTGGATTCCGAGTCAGGCCTTCATTTTTCGGTTTACAGTTCGTAGTTCCGCCTTTAGGCGGTTGACCGCCTAAAGGCGGAACTACGAACTTAAAAAGGTGTCAACTTCTTTTATGCCGATATGAAAAATGCCCCGGGTTAAATTAAAAAATATTCATTTTTTTAATTTTCCACGGAATGACAGGGTGTCCATATGCTGATATTAATAATCACCAATAA
>JAUCGG010000067.1:14587-25515 GCA_030378015.1 Desulfococcaceae bacterium HSG8 | reverse complement strand
TTGTAAATGTATAAATTTCAGCCGCCCCAAATCCCCTATAACTATGAAGAATTTCAGAAAGAAAGGCAACCGAAGACCATCGCGGGTTCCCAGGTTTCCGTATTCCAGTCTTCCGGGTCGGAGACGGGTGCGATAAATATTAAAAATCTGAATAAAAATTATGACACTTTTCCCGATATCTCTGTACGGGTACTCCTCCGGCATAGCATCTGAAAATGGGACTCCGAACTTTTTTTGACCTGCCCGGATATCAATGCTTGAAAAAATTCCGAACATCATGTAATAAAGCTTTTCAGAAGGCTCAGACGCTGAAGCCGGCTTTTCAGGGACCACACGAAAAATAATATATACCCGACTTTCCGGGGACACGAATAAACACGGGTTTTATTGCAGAAATAATCTGTGACCGAAAAATCAGTTCCGGATGGGCGCATTCCCAAAAAGTAGGAAATTCTCGTTCCCAGGCTTCTGCCCGGGAATGCATTGCAGAGGCTCTGCCTCGTATTTCAGTTCAGAATCGGTGAGTTAAGCGGAATGCCTCGCAAGGCAGAGCCTTGCAGGATGCATTCCCATGCGGAAGCCCTGGAATGAGTAACATATTGAATTTTATGATCTGTACATTTAACCTGCTTTTTGGAAATGCTCCCGTTCCGGATTTCATTACGGAAAATGATCTGCGTGTGCATCCGTGTCATGAAAACCGCGGGTAAAGTTATTTTTTGGGAATTCCCATTACTCCGCTTGATGAAATCTGATAATATATCATGGAAAAAATAGAAGATGTCACACTGCTTTATGAAATCAGCCAGACCCTGCATGAGAATCTGGACCTGAAAAGATCTTTGTACAAAGTGCTGGATATTATGTCCAATTCAATGGGAATGGTACGAGGTACACTCACCATTCTGAACCCTTTACGCAACGAAATCGGCATAGAGGTCGCGCACGGTCTTTCCCAGTCTGCCATTGAAAATGTAAAATACAAACTGGGGGAAGGGATTACCGGCAAAGTCATTGAAACCGGTGAACCCATTACAATCCCTAAAATCAGTGAAGAACCCCTGTTTCTTGATCGTACCCATTCCCGAAATGTAAAGGTTGACCAGGAAATGTCCTTTCTATGTGTTCCTGTAAAAAAAGGAAACCAGGTCATCGGCGCACTGAGCGTTGATAAACCCTTTAAAGAATCCTTTTCCCTGGAAGGTGGGAAAAAGCTTCTGTCAGTAGTTGCCACGATGGTGGCGCAGCATGTGATCAACCTGGAGACCATCCGCCGGGAAAAAGAGCAACTCAGACGGGAAAACAGGAGGCTCAGGAACGAACTGGAGAACAAATACCGCATTACTAATATCATCGGCAACAGTAATAAGATGCGGGAAGTTTTTCAAATGATCTCCCAGGTTTCCAAAAGCAACGCCACAGTGCTGATCCGGGGAGAAAGCGGCACAGGCAAAGAACTGGTTGCCAATTCCATTCATTACAACAGTCACAGGACAAAGGCTCCCTTTGTGAAGATGAACTGCGCGGCCATACCGTCAAACCTGATTGAAAGCGAGTTGTTCGGACATGAAAAAGGTGCCTTTACAGGAGCCATCAAACAGAAGCTGGGAAAATTCGAGCTTGCACACCAGGGGACTCTCTTTCTTGATGAAATCGGATCTGTCAGCCCGGACGTTCAGGTCAGGCTTCTCCGCGTGTTACAGGAAAAGGAATTTGAGCGGGTGGGCGGACATAAAACCATTAAAACCGATGTCCGAATTGTTGCCGCGACCAATAAAAATCTGGAGCAGGCTGTTGATGAGGAAACTTTCAGGGGAGATCTGTATTATCGTCTGAACGTATTCCCCATTTATCTGCCGCCCCTGAGGGAACGCAAAACAGATATCCTGCTGCTGGCTGACCATTTTCTCGAAAAATATTCTATAGAAAATTATAAAGATATCAAACGGTTTTCTACTCCTGCAATTGATATGCTTATGAGCTATCACTGGCCCGGAAATGTAAGAGAGCTTGAAAACTGTATTGAGCGGTCGGTACTGTTATGCGAGGAAGGCGTCATTAACAGCTATCATCTCCCCCCGACATTGCAGACCGGCAAAGAATCCGACACCCTGCCAGCCCTTTCCCTGGAAGAAGCTGTGGCGAATCTGGAGAGAGAAATGATCATTGATGCCTATAAAAATACACGGGGAAACACCACCCAGGCAGCAGAACTCCTCAGAACAACCGTCAGAAAGTTTGCTTACAAGGCAAAGAAATACGGGGTGGAGTATTCTTATTACCGATAGTCAGTTGTCCGTTGCCGGAGAATTCGGAATGACGGGCAACGGACCAACTTGACCAACTATGCACAAGCTTCGTTGCGCAATGCCAGACTGTAAGTTTGGCACTCCGTTCTCTTTCATATAAAAATCGGAAAACGGATGTTTTCCGATTTTAACCCGGAATCCGCTGTTTGCAGAAGTTTTCGATCTACTGAATATATCATGGGCATCCCGCCTTTATGACTGAAAACGGCTGCAAGGTGATGCAGTTTCCTTGTACCGAAACTCTTTTTTCATAATCTGAAAATGAAAGAATGAGACGATTACGAAAAATCATGATCAGGGGTTCTGTCACCGCCGGTGTCATGTCAGCGTTACTATGCACAATTTGGGAGTTATCACCGACTTGGCGTACCATGAGTTCACTCCGAGATGGCAGATTTTCACCATTACCCTTCCGCAAAGTTTGTCACGCATAATTATACCGTGAGGTCATGGAAGTTCCCCGGAATGACAGTATGTTAAATTCTCATTATGGGGAACTTGCATGATCTCACGGTCACAACGAATTACCAGTCTTGAATGGGATGCTACATCTCATACAAAGGCGCAAAGAAAAGGCTCGAATGAGGGAACATTACAGAAATTATTTTGGGTGTCCCACCTTTTGCACACAGGTTTTGGATCATACCATGCGGAAACACGAAAATTATTAACATTTTCAATAAAATAAACAGTGTACCACCTTTTGCACAGAGCCGGTTATCCGCCGGGTGTACGGATTCAGCCGCTTTCGGATATAAAGAAATTTTATCAGTATTTTCAGGGTAATGATCCGAAATTCCGCCCTGAGTGTTCGTTCTGATCAACCATTTTGTGCAAAAGGTGGGACAACCCATTATTTCATATCAACCGATAAAAATTAAGGATGAATCAGAAATGAAACATATGCACCCGGAAATCCGTATCATTTCTTGTGATCTCAACGGCACCCTCGTCCATCAGCATACCATGATGGACATGATCAGGGTGTGCTTCCCTCATATGCCGGAACGATATGAAATGGCAAAGGATATTTTTAGCCGTCAGACCGCGGGGATTTCAAGTATGAAAGACGCTTTTGAAGTGGCCGGCCCCCTGACAAAAGGACTGAGTCTCAGAAATGCTATTGAATATGCCTGGTCAGAAATGCAGTTTCTTAAAGGGTTTGAAGCATTTATATCGGATATATATAAGGCTGAAAAATATTTCGTTATTAACTCAACCGGTTACAGCGTAACGACTGAGGTGATAAAATCCGTTTACGGCCCGGAAAAAATTCATGATGTCATCTGTAACCGGCTGATTTTCGGATGGGAAGCTGATCCTGCCAGACGGATCAGTGAACACGAACTTGCTGATCTTATAAGAGATTATTTTTTCAGGAAAGAAACCGGGGATATTTATGATAAGATTCTTGCCACCGGAGAAGTAGAGCTTGGCATCCGGGATGAAAAAGAAAAAGCCAGACTGATTTTTGAGGTTGCAGAGAAGCTGGGCATCCCGCGGACAGCCATCGCACATGCAGGGGATACAATGGGGGACAGCCTCGGCATATGTGAAGTCGCCAGAAACGGAGGTGCGGGCATTGCCTTTAATTATAATAATGCCTTGAAAAATTATCTGGAAGGCGTTATTAAAAATGAAAAAATTCCGGGGAAAATCATTCTGACAGTTCCCAAAAGCGAAACATCGGATGTCAGGTGTCTTTCGGATATTTTATTATAAAGTGTTTGGTGTTTGGTGTTGGTGTTTGGGATTTATTTGAGATTTGGTGCTTGGGATTTATTTGTAATTTGGGATCTATTTGTAATTTGGTGCGAGGAAAAATCATATGAAAGATATATCAGAAGCAAATATGGAAGAAGACCTGCAAAGGTATTTCGGATTTGAAGCTTTCCGTCCGGGTCAGAAACAAGCTATCCGAACCCTTGTGGAAGCGAATCGGGTACTTTGCATTCAGCCGACAGGACATGGCAAATCCCTGCTTTACCAATTGCCGTCCCTTTGGGTGGAAGGGCTGACCCTGGTGATTTCTCCTCTCCTTGCCCTGATGCGGGATCAGATCAGGCAATTAAACGGGCGTTTCAATATTCCGGCAGCCAGTATCAATTCTGATCAGACAGATGAGGAAAACGAGGCTGCGAAGCGTTATGCTGCTGAAGGCAGTATCCGCATCCTGTTTGTTGCTCCGGAAAAACTGGATAATCTGGAAATATACGGATTCCTGTTAGGTCTGAACGTAGCCTTGCTGGTGGTGGATGAGGCTCACTGTATTTCCACATGGGGCCACGATTTCCGGCCGTCTTATCGCCAGATCGTGAATGCGGTTCGCCGCTTTGAAGAAAAAAAACCTGATATTCGCATCCTGGGCCTGACCGCTACGGCAAACCATCGCACCCATGCAGATATTGCCCGCCAGTTGTCAAGCCCTGAAGGAAATTCACTGAGAGTGCTTCGGACATCTATGGATCGTCCCAATATCAGTCTTTCGGTAATACCGGTGCAGGGAACAGCCCAGAAACTCGAAGCCCTGGAAAATATCCTCCGAGAGACAGACGGGACAGGAATTCTTTACTGTGCCACCCGTGAAGGCACTGAAATCGCGGCCGAATATCTTTCGGAGAAGCATCTGGATGTCCTCTCCTATCATGCCGGATACGATTCTGATCGGAAACGCCGGCTGCAGGAAGCATTTATGGGCGGAACCAGTGCCAAGGCTGTGGCCGCGACCAACGCCCTCGGGATGGGCATAGACAAGCCTGATATCCGCTTTATCGTTCATACAGAAGTGCCGGGTTCTGTCACGGCTTATTATCAGGAAGTGGGCAGGGCAGGGAGAGACGGTCTTCCGGCCAAAGGGATACTCCTTTTTGATGAAAGCGACCGCCGAATCCAGGAGCATTTCATACGTTCAGCCCTGCCCACCATAAGAGATTTCCGAAAAGTTTATGCGAATATCAGCCCTGATGAGAAGAATGCCTGGCCAACCCTCTCTGCGATAAAGGTCAGAACCGGCCTCCATCCTACCAGGGTAACACTTATTGTAGCTGAACTGACAGAGCAGGGGATGATCGAAAAAAAGCTGATCAGCCGGAAGCAGGTCTATTGTCGCACAGATAAAAGAACTGCCCCGGATCTGAGCCGCTACACAAACCAGAACATCGTCCGCACATCCGAGCTTTCCGCCATGCTCCGATACGGACGAGGAGAAGCAGGATGCCTGATGCAGACCCTTCGCATTGCGCTGGGAGATGAAGACGCTGAACCCTGCGGCCGTTGCAGTCAGTGCAATACTGACCTGTTCCCGTCAGATTTCATATCTTCCTCAGCGGAAGATGCCGCCCGATGGCTGACTCTGCGGAATGTCCCGATTACAGCAACAAAAATTCCGAAAATGTCGGAAGGTTTTTCTCTTCTGAACGGGGATCTGCGATCTCCGTTATTTATTCAGTTTATGCGGCAGCGGGCCCTTGACGATGTCGGGAAACTGCATCCGGAACTTGAGGAAATGCTGATAAGAAAACTGGAGATTATGCGGGAAACAGGCAGACAGTTCGGCGCAGTAATTCCTATTCCTTCAAGAACCTGGATGCAGCGGGATTTTACTGCGAATCTCATAGCCAGTCAGCTCAACGTCCCCCTGTATGCTGATGTGCTTGCCTGGAAAGAAATTCCTGAGAATCGGCAGGGAGAACTGCTTAATAACGATCAGCGAAAGGAAAACGTGAAAGGCAGGATGTACATAACGCGGGCTCTGCCAAAATTTTCAGGCAGTGCTGCGATTCTTCTCATAGATGATTATATCGGCTCCGGGGCGACATTAAAAGAGACTGTACGAACGCTGCGGAAGCTGGGCGGGTTTCCAGGAGATATTGTTCCTATGACCGTTGCCCGTGTGCGCTGGCGGCTCGGAGCAAAAGGGATGGTTTAGCAGGCTGATATGAGGAAATTTCTTCTACGGACTTGTTTGGGATTGGCAAATCCCAAGCATTTCCCGACTCATGTTTTACCACTAAATTCGATGGAATGCGGCTTTATGAGTAAATAATCTATCCGCACTGCCCGTCTGACCTTAATCTTGCTCTTGCTCTTTATCAAGCAAGAGTAAGGGCAGGAGCAAGAACAAGAGTAAGATAAAAGAGCAAGAGCAAGAGACCGGGTATAGCAATTCGATATGACTTGGCCTACACGCATAACAGAGAAAATTACGCCTTTATTTTTAGCTGTATTGCTGTTGCATGTGGAAAATATCTGGACAGCCCTCCAACTTCGTAGCATTATTAATATCTTAGTTGATTGTCCGGAAATAGATTTGGATTTCCAGAATGCAAACAGACTCACACCCATGATGCTGGCAAGCATGTATGGAGAGTTCGATGTAGTACACCGATTCGTAAATTCCTCCCCCCTTTTTAAAGGGGGGCCGGGGGGGGGGATTTCTGCCGTAACACCTTTTTTTAGCAACGTAAAATCCCCCCGGCCCCTTTAGAAAAGGGGGGGACGAACTTAAAAAGTGCTGTAGTAGTCAAAAAGCTGGGTGAAGCGGGTGCAGATACAGAGAAAGAAGCAAAGAATGGTGTAACCGCTTTTGAATTCGCGTTAGATTACGGTTATGAAGATATTGCCGAACTGCTTCTTAAAACGGATGATAGTATTGGGCAGACCGGAATTATTTTCCACCCCAAACTGAATCTGGCTGTAGAAAGAGGTTATGACAGGCTTGTCAAGAATTCTTCGCTAAATATTGACAACAAATGAGAAACCGAGAATCTGTTTGTTACCGCTTCAAAAGGGCTTATCGGATTCTCATCGGAAGGCGCATACATCCGTATTCGAGTACTGAAAGTTTATCCCCGTTTTTTAAAACTTCCTGATAAAGCATCATAAATCTCCTCTCAATATTTATCCTCATCAGCCCGGAGTGCAAAGCTTGCGGTGTCCCGGCGGAAGTCTGATTCCGGGGACTCGCAAAGCAAAATATCTCCGATTTCAGTTAAGATCAGATCAGCATCTTCAGCATCCGCTCCAGAGCAGCAAAAATTTTTTATTGAATTTAATTTAAGTTGCTACTATATTCAAACACACTGAACCACACATTTTTCAATATATCCAGGATAGGCAGTCTGTCATCAAAGTTTTTAAGCATGGCCCTGCTCAGATCAAGCTTTATGTCAACATAAGTTGAAACCAGAAGAACTTCTTTGGTGATTTCCAGAAAAGAATATACCAAGTGCGGTTTGTAGTTCCGCCTTCAGGCGGCTTAACACCGCCTGAAGGCGGAACTACAAACTTCGATCTGGTATGTTTTTTATTGGAAATCACCTTTGTTCTTGTAATACACATATATCGTGGCCGGGGAAACTTTGGCTTTTTTGGCAATCTTGGACACGGAACTGGAAACAAGGGGTCACTCTTTACAAAGATACGGATCATCAGGGATACGAGCCGGAAGGTGTGAATACGTTTCAGCCGAAAAAGAAGCAGCGCGGCGGAGAACTCTCATAGAAAAAGAAAGCTGAAAACTCTCTCATATCGCGGGTGAGAGTCGTAGTCGGACATGTCATTTCGAGGGTGAAAAGATGCCGCATACTCAGAGATGTATTCCGAAATACGAAATAAAATACGAAAGACGGATTCGATGGCCTGGTAATGGAAATTGTTGCCGGACAGCATAATTTCAGAACAGAATCCCGATCTGTAAAAGTATAAACTGATTATCATTTTATTTCCGACAATGTCTAATAATCCCAATAATCACCCCCTTTTTATCACTGTTCATCCGGGATACAGTTTTTTATGAAAAAAGAGGTTTCTTTTTCAGATTAAATGAGTTATACAGACCAAAAACTTTGCTTTCTTTTAAAGCCATGATCTTTGTTTTGGCATGTCTGCTCTGATAAATCCGGGAAAACTGAGTCGATGAAGAAGATCATGGCCTCTTTGGACAACCGGAAACCGACAACGAACAACTGACAAACACAGGAGTCATACCATGAAACTGCCCGAAATCAGAACACCCCTGCCGGGGCCCAATGCGGCCGCGCTGGTAAATGTGGATCGCACCCATGTATCTCCCTCTTACACCCGGGACTATCCCCTTGTTGCTGAAAAAGGAGAGGGGCTTTGGATCCGTGATCCGGACGGCAATACCTTCCTGGACTTCACGTCAGGCATTGCCGTATGTGCAACCGGGCACTGCCATCCCAAAGTGGTCAATGCCATTAAAAATCAAGCTGATAAGCTGCTGCATATGTCCGGCACGGATTTTTATTATACTCCCCAGATTACCTTGGCAGAAAAATTGGCTGGCTTGGCGCCGTGGGAAGGCGAAACCAAAGTTTATTTCGGAAACTCCGGCGCCGAAGCCGTGGAAGCGGCATTCAAACTTGCTCGCTGGTTTACAAAACGTGAACTGAATATTGCGTTTTTCGGTGCATTTCATGGGCGCACAATGGGCGCGCTGTCGCTGACAGCGAGCAAAGTAATCCAAAAAAAGCACTACAATCCGCTGATCCCGGGAATTACACATATTCCTTATGCCTACTGCTACCGATGCCCTTATCATATGAGTTACCCGGACTGCGGGATTGAGTGTGTGCGGTGGGTGGAGGAAGGGCTTTTCCGCACCACCATGCCCCCGCAGGAAGTGGCAGCCATTTTTGTCGAACCGATCCAGGGAGAAGGCGGATATATAGTACCGCCTCCGGAGTTCCACGCGGAATTGTACAAAATCGCTAAAAAATACGGAATCCTTTATGTCGCTGACGAAGTTCAGGCAGGTATGGGACGCACCGGGAAAATGTTCGCAATGGAGCATTTCGGCGTTGCTCCCGATATTATGGCACTGGCCAAGGGAATCGCGTCCGGCATGCCCCTCGGAGCGATGGTGGCAAAATCCGACATCATGGTGTGGGAAGCTGGTTCACATGCCTCTACATTCGGCGGCAATCCGATTTCATGCAGCGCAGCCTTGGCTACCATCGAACTCCTGGAAACCGAACTTATGAAAAACGCTGAAGTTCAGGGCAGATATCTGATGACAAAATTGCAGGAAATGCAAAAATCCGAGGAATGTATCGGTGATGTTCGCGGCAAGGGGCTGATGGTAGGTGTTGAATTGGTCAAGGATCGCGAGACCAAAGAACGGGCCTCTGAGTGGCGCAACAACGTCATTCAAAATGCGTTCAGAAAAGGACTTCTTCTCCTCGGATGCGGTGAGAACACGATTCGCTTTGCGCCCGCGCTGTGTGTGACCGCAGAAGAGATTGATACATGTCTGTCCTTGTTTGAGGAAACCCTGAGCGAAGTGAAAAAGTAGGGATATACCCGGGTTCTACCCCACCATTGGTGATCCTCGGATGCGGTGGGAACATGATTCGTTTTGTGCCCGCGCTGTGTGTGGCCGCGGAGGAGATTGATATCTCTGCCTGTCCCCGCTTAAGGATATCATAAGAGAGATGACTCAGACTGCTTAAAGGTGAGGAATTTACTACTACAGCACTTTTTAAGTTCGTCCCCCCCTTTTCTAAAGGGGGCCTGGGGGATTTTACGTTGCTAAAAAAAGGTGTTACGGCAGAAATCCCCCCCGGCCCCCCTTTAAAAAAGGGGGGAGGAATTTACGAATCGGTGTACTACATACCTGCGAGGTTTCCGAAACCTCGCAGGTCTCATGCGGGGAAATATATTAAACAGAGGTGACTTCATTGAAAAAAAGGAAAAAAGCACGCAACAGATTTGACATCCGCCATAAAGAAACCCTGACCCTGTTTCTGAAGGAATATTTCGAGCTGTTCTTTCCCGATCTTGCAGAGATGATGGAGTTCGAAACCGCTGTATTTCTGGATAAGGAACTGATTGCTCTGCTGTTCGGAGAATCCGGTGAAGAAAAAGATGCGGATCATTACGAAATTACAGATGCCCTGATACTGGTTCAGATTCATCTCAGCGGAAAACCCGAATGGATTCTGATCCACTGGGAACAGCAGAGTGAGCGGGAAAGAGACTTTGAAGAACGGATGTTTCACTATTTTTGCGGGATTTATTTCAAACACAGAAGACTGATTTTTCCCATCGCCATGTTCACAGATCCTGTGAAGTGGCGGAAACCTGTCAAGGACAAATTTTCGCTTTCCTTGGGTCAGTACCCGATAAACGAGTTCACATACCGGCTGGTCAAGGTGAAAAATTACAAAGCTGAGGAGTTTGAGAAACGGATGGGAGAAAATCCGCTGGCTGCCGCATATCTGCCGCTGACAGATTATCCCAAGAAACAGCGTCCGGTAGTCAAAGCCAAAGCCATGAAGGGAATTTCAGGCATACCGGAGGGCCGAAAACGGGCAACGCTTTTTTCGCTGATCCAGGAAAGTATAAAGCTTGACAGCGAAGAAGAAAAACAGTTCCGTGAACTGATACAGACAAACCCGATTTATCAGGAGGTGAAAATGTTACAGTCTGTTAAAGAAGTCGGTATTGAGGAAGGTATTGAAAAAGGTATTGAGGAAGGTATCGAAAAGGGTATCGAAAAAGGTATCGAAAAAACTGCGAAAAATTTGCTGTCAGCCGGATGGCTCACAACACAGCAGATTGCCGAAGCAACAGGTTTGGATATCCTGAGGATTGACA
>JAUCGG010000067.1:0-14488 GCA_030378015.1 Desulfococcaceae bacterium HSG8 | reverse complement strand
AAACTGGCTGAATCTTTAAAATCCGAACAATCCGCTGTTTATCGGCAGTAAAAAATGTCGAAGGAGCAGACCTCAGCCGGAGTATCGGAAGGGCGCGGAAACAGTTAACATTTTTTCGCTGATCCAGAAAAGTATAAAGCTTGACAGCGAAGAAGAAAAACAGTTCCGTGAACTGATACAGACAAACCCGATTTATCAGGAGGTGAAAATGTTACAGTCTGTTAAAGAAGTCGGTATTGAGGAAGGTATCGAAAAAGGTATCGAAAAAACTGCGAAAAATTTGCTGTCAGCCGGATGGCTCACAACACAGCAGATTGCCGAAGCAACAGGTTTGGATATCCTGAGGATTGACAAACTGGCTGAATCTTTAAAATCCGAACAATCCGCTGTTTATCGGCAGTAAAAAATGTCGAAGGAGCAGACCTCATCCGGAGTATCGGAAGGGCGCGGAAACAGTTAACATTTTTTCGCTGATCCAGGAAAGTATAAAGCTTGACAGCGAAGAAGAAAAACAGTTCCGTGAACTGATACAGACAAACCCGATTTATCAGGAGGTGAAAATGTTACAGTCTGTTAAAGAAGTCGGTATTGAGGAAGGTATTGAAAAAGGTATAGAAAAAGGTATTGAAAAAACCGCTAAAAATTTGCTGTCAGCCGGATGGCTCACAGAACAGCAGATCGCCGAAGCCACAGGTTTGGATATCCTAAAGATTGACGAGCTGGCTGAATCTTTAAAATCCGAACCATCCGTTGTTTATCGGCAGTAAAAAATGTCGAAGGACCAGGGTATAAAAAGGGAAGTTTTCCGAGGTTACAGAAACAGAACCCATCCTCAGTCCCGGCTGTATAGGAAAGCCCTTTTTTCGCTGATCCAGGAAAGTATAAGAAAAACTGGCGAAAGGAAACACCGATCCGTGAATGTGAACATTAAAAAGGAGTCTGAAAAATGAAAGAAATTTTGGAAAAACTGGGCATAGCCGGTGAGCAGCAAGGGGCAGGCACAGGATCATCCCGGATGGAGTGTGACGGGGAAATTCTGGAATCTGTCTCACCAGTTAACGGTCAGGTTATCGGAAAAATCCGCTGTGCCAGGAAAGGGGATTACGGACAGATCGTGGAATCTTCCATGAGAGCTTTCCGGGAATGGCGTATGGTTCCTGCTCCCCGGAGAGGTGAAATTGTCCGTCAGATCGGTAACGCTCTGCGTGCCCGTAAAAAAAATCTGGGCGAGCTGGTCAGCCTTGAGGTGGGGAA
Source organism: Desulfococcaceae bacterium HSG8 (assembly GCA_030378015.1). Taxonomy (GTDB): domain Bacteria; phylum Desulfobacterota; class Desulfobacteria; order Desulfobacterales; family 4be13; genus JAUCGG01. Next base: position 13,234 of record JAUCGG010000067.1, on the reverse strand, counting down.
GATCCGGGTCGAAGGAGAAGGAGAAGTTCAGGAGATGATCGATATCGCTGATTTTGCAGTGGGCCAGTCCCGGATGCTTTACGGTCTGACCATGCACAGTGAGCGCTCTGAACATCGGATGTATGAACAATGGCATCCCATGGGACCCATCGGGGTAATTACCGCGTTCAACTTTCCCGTGGCTGTATGGGCATGGAACGCCATGGTCGGCCTGATTGCCGGCGATACAATCGTATGGAAGCCCTCGTCAAAAGCTCCCCTGGCCGCCATCGCCACCATGAAAATCGCATGGCAGGTGCTGAAGGAAAACGGACTTCCCGAAGGCATACTCAGCTTGGTGGTCGGAAACCGTGACCAGATTGGGGAACCTATGATCAGGGACCGGCGCATTCCCCTGATATCGGCCACAGGAAGTGTCCGCATGGGAAAGCGTATCGGGGAAGTGGTAGGAGAACGTCTGGGCAGGACAATCCTGGAACTTGGCGGAAACAATGCCATCATTGTTACGCGTGACGCAGACCTTGATATGGCTGTTCGGGCCATTGTGTTCGGGGCTGTGGGAACCGCTGGCCAGCGATGCACGACCACCCGACGCATCATTGTGCATGAGGATGTATGTGACACGCTTACAGACCGCCTGGTAAAAGCCTATAAACAGGTTAAAATAGGGAACCCGCTGGAGGAAGATATCCTCATGGGGCCCCTGATTGACCGGGAAGCGGTTGAAACCATGCAGGCCGCGCTGAAAGAGATTCAGAATCAGCAGGGCAGGGTACTCTGCGGCGGAGAAGTGCTTTCAGGCGGCATTTATGATGCAGGAACTTATGTCAGGCCCTGTATCTGTGAGATAGGGCCTCACGCACCCATTGTTCGGGAAGAAACCTTCGCTCCGATCCTTTATATTATCCGGTATAAAACACCGGAGGATGCCATAAAATATCATAACGATGTTCCCCAGGGGCTTTCCTCTGCAATTTTTACCAAGGATATCCAAGAAGCAGAAACCTTTCTGAGCCATCGCGGAAGTGACTGCGGCATTGCCAATGTCAACATCGGTACGTCTGGTGCGGAGATCGGCGGGGCTTTCGGAGGAGAAAAAGAAACCGGGGGCGGCAGGGAATCCGGTTCCGATGCTTGGAAAGCGTATATGCGGCGCCAGACCTGCACCATTAACTGGTCAAAGGAAATGCCCCTGGCCCAGGGAATTCGGTTTGAAGTGGATTAAAACTTCCGACAAATATAAGACCGATAAGACCTCCGAGGTTTTCAAAACCTCGGAGATCTGGCTGAAATATTATGAAATATTTAGATACAAAAAATTTAGACAATATCCCCGGCACAAAACTTGAGGAAAACGATACATTTTCCTTTCACTGTCATGCTGGATTGGACTGCTTTAATTTATGCTGCCGGAATCTGAACCTGTTTTTATATCCTTATGATGTTATCCGCCTGAAAAATCGGCTGGAAATTACGTCGGATCAGTTTCTTGATAAATATGTGGATGTTGTTTTGCGTCCTTCTGATTTTTTTCCGGAAGTCCTCCTGCGTATGTCGGAAGACGAAGATAAAACCTGCATCTTTTCAACAGGGGCAGGCTGTTCGGTATATCTGGATCGCCCGGATACCTGCCGCAATTTCCCTATGGAAAAGGGAATTTTGTATGATGCTGAGATAAAAAAAACAACACGGGTCTATTTTTTCAGACCCCCTGATTTCTGTCGGGGACCCCTTGAAAATAAGACATACACGCCCCGCACATGGACCGAAGATCAGGATGCGGTGTTTTATAATGAAATGACGGTGCGGTGGGCCGAATTGAAAAATCTGTTCCAGAGCGACCCCTGGGGTAAAGAAGGTTCCGACGGTCCCAGGGGAAAGATGGCTTTCATGACAGCCTACAACATAGACAGCTTTCGCGACTTTGTATTCAACAGCAGTTTTCTTAAGAGATACAAAGTAAAAAGCGCGCTTCTCAAAAAAATCCGCAAAGATGAGACCGAGTTATTAATATTCGGATTTGAATGGATAAAATTCTATGTATGGGGAATGAAGACGAAGTCTTTAAGACTCAGATAGTGGAACGTGATGCCGTGAAACGTGAAACGTGAAACGTGATGCGTGATGCGTAATGCGTGACATGGCTCGGATTTGTCAATCCGAGCCGAGCCATATGGTCAGAACGATCTTTCTGAAATCTCACGTTTCACGTTTCACGTTTCACGTTTCACGTCTCACGTTTCACGTCTCACGTCTCACGCTTCACGCTTCACGCTTCACGTTTCACGTCTCACGTCTCACGTCTCACGTTTCACGCTTCACGTTTCACGTCTCACGTCTCACGTCTCACGTTTCACGTTTCACGTTTCACGCTTCACGCTTCACGTTTCACGCTTCACGCTTCACGCTTCACGCATTACGCATCACTGCAAAAGGATATTGAACTATGCTTAATGATGAATTATTGTTCGACATATTTCGGGCACAGGTTGAAAAATCGGGCACAGAAAAAGATCTCACAGGGGAGGAAAAAGAGAGAATTATCCGGGTAGTCAGGCTGGCACTGGGAGACCCTTTCATGGATGAGCATCAGATATACCCGAGACTTACGGGCGAAGAACCGATCTGAAACTGTCCCGATAACACTTTTCAAAGGGGTGCCAAAGTTGTACTTTTGCAAGCTGACATATGGAAAATAAAAATTACCAGTGGAACGCTGCTGAATACGCGGCCCATTCATCTGCCCAGTCGGAATGGGCAAATGAACTGATTGAAAAGCTGAATCTTAAAGGTGATGAGGTCCTGCTTGACATCGGATGCGGAGACGGAAAAGTAACAGCGGCAATCGCCGAACATCTGCCAGACGGTCATCTGGTCGGCATTGACAGTTCCCAGGAAATGATTGACCTGACATCCCGACGCTATCCTGAGTCCGATTTTCCGAACCTTGCTTTTCAGAGGACAGATGTCAGAGAGATGAGTTTCGAGAATCAGTTTGACGTTGTTTTCTCAAATGCTGCCCTCCACTGGGTGAAGGATCATGTTTCCATGCTTCGCAGGATTCAGAAAAGCATGAAAAAGCCGGGAAAAATCCTCTGTCAGATGGGCGGCAGGGGGAATGCTGAAGATATTATCTCCGTATTCGACGAACTGTTTGAGAGAAAAAAATGGAGACCTTATTTTGAAAATTTTATTTTTCCTTACGGATTTTACGGCCCGGATGATTATGAAAAATGGCTGACTCAGGCGGGGCTTCAGGCACGAAGAGTTGAACTGATTCCGAAAGATATGAAGCATAAAGGCAAAGAGGGTCTGGCCGGATGGATCAGGACCACTTGGCTTCCCTATACGGAAAGAATCCCTGGAAACATGAGAGAGTCTTTTATATCAGATATTATTGATAATTACCTCATGAGTCATCCCATTGACAGCCAGGGGTTTACCCATGTCCGGATGGTGCGTCTCGAAGTGGAGGCCTCCGCGCTCGGTTCGGATTGACAAATCCGAACCCCGCACATGCGGGGATTTGGCAATCCCCCGCGAGCTTGCGGGCTTATGAGCGGGTCACGCGGGGAACTATCTGCGCTCGGTTCGGATTGACAAATCCGAACCCCGCACATGCGGGGATTTGGCAATCCCCGCGAGCTTGCGGGCTTATGAGCGGGTCACGCGGGGAACTATCTGCGCTCGGTTCGGATTGACAAATCCGAACCCCGCACATGCGGGGATTTGGCAATCCCGCGAGCTTACGGGCTTATGAGCGGACGCGGAGGGGCACATCGGGAACTATCTGCGCTCGGTTCGGATTGACAAATCCGAGCCCCGCACATGCGGGGATTTGGCAATCCCCGCGAGCTTATGAGCGGGTCACGCGGGGAACTATCTGCGCTCGGTTCGGATTGATAAATCCGAACCCCGCACATGCGGGGATTTGGCAATCCCCCGCGAGCTTACGGGCTTATGAGCGGACGCGGAGGGGCACATCGGGAACTATCTGCGCTCGGTTCGGATTGACAAATCCGAACCCCGCACATGCGGGGATTTGGCAATCCCTGCGAGCTTACGGGCTTATGAGCGGACGCGGAGGGGCACATCGGGAACTATCTGCGCTCGGTTCGGATTGATAAATCCGAACCCCGCACATGCGGGGATTTGGCAATCCCCGCGAGCTTACGGGCTTATGAGCGGACGCGGAGGGGCACATCGGGAACTATCTGCGCTCGGTTCGGATTGACAAATCCGAACTCCGCACATGCTGGGATTTGGCAATCCCCGCGAGCTTACGGGCTTATGAGCGGACGCGGAGGGGCACATCTGGAACTATCTGCGCTCGGTTCGGATTGACAAATCCGAACCCCGTACATGCGGGGATTTGGCAATCCCCGCGAGCTTACAAACTTATTGCCGCCCTGTATCTTCTTTAACGCCCTGTGCAACTTTTTTTACCGAAGAGAAATAATGATGCCACAACGACACGAAGACACAAAGAACCTTCGTGAGACTTCGCGCCTTTGTGCCTTCGTGGCATTATAAGTTACATATCGCATTCATTTAACGACTTTTAAAACCTTGTTCGACTTTTGCAGCTTTTTCCATAATTCCCGTACGATGACAAGGGAAGCGTGGTCGTCAGGATCTTCCCCGGGGTCAGGCCGATATGTTCTCATGATCTCTTCATCATCTTCCCACAGCCTGAACTCGTTTTTGATATAGACCTGCAATGATGACGTCAGACGGGCTAACTTCTTTTTCTCCATATTTGCGATCTTGCTCTTTTCTTTGAATGAGAGTCTTGAGAGGAGTATATCCGCGGCCTGATCAATGTTTTTCGGAATATCGGAAAATTCCTCCGATTCTGTAGCCGTATTCTCCGTCTCGTCATCAACCAGGGCAACCAGGGATAACGGATCATACATGGCAGCATTGATAAGGAGTAGTTGGAAAACGGTTTCCAGGATATCCGAAGCCATGCGGTAGATATTCAGCCCTATGCCCTCTTTCGCTCCGGTAATATTCAGCATCCTGATCCGATGGGACAGGATCCATTCCTGGATAGTCTGAGAAGCCTGGAAAGTAGCGGTCCGGTTCAGGTCAACATAAAGCCAGGGGCGTTTGTGCCTTTCCGCAAGCCTTCGGTTCAAAGCGGAACTTGCTGCAAGATCCCCCTGGGATATGATCAGGGTTCCGTCCGAATCCAGCACATTCTGTTCCGTTACCCTTGAATAATTGGAATGAGGCATTTCCTCCAAGTGATATTTTTCAATCACGGATTCATCTTCCTCTCTCCGCCATTTTGGTATCCAGCCGCCATGCCTGATATCCAGATTGATTGCAACATCAAGCGCGGCCTGTTCTACTCCCACCTGACCGCCGGAAATAATTTTTTTAATCATGATATGATATGCCTCCGTCATCCCGAAATTTCGGAAGGCCCGGCTCACTCAGACCCCGGTTCCGAACATTTCCGCAAGGGTTGCTTTTCTAAATGCAAATATCTCATTTAATTTGCTCTTTATGAATAAATGATTCACCATACTGCCAAAAAGTCCTAATGGTAAAGCATAATGCACAATATCATGCATTTCAACACCGTTCCCTGTTTCCTTGAAAATATGCTGGTGATGCCAGAACTTATAAGGGCCGAATCGCTGTTCATCCACAAAGAAACAAGGCTCTCTGACATGGGTAATTTCTGTAACCCATTTTATGGGGATTCCGAAAACAGGCGTTATACGATACGTCAGGATCATCCCTGCATATATTTTCCCAGGCGCGTCGCAGGTCATTCTGAAATTGAGCCACGAGGGTGTGATCTGTTGAAGATTCCGAGGATCAGAGAAGAATTTCCATGCATCCCCTGTTCCTATCGGAAGGTGCTGAATTTCATGCAGGCGGCAGAGTTTCATTAATATCATTCATCTCCCAGGACATTTGTGTCGGGTTGGTTTATTACGTTAATAACTATCTGATTTTATGAATTAACGCCTGAAATTCAGGATAGCAGCATTATAACAAAAATAAAAACGCATGTACAGAAAAATTTACGGACGGCTCGAATTGGGGTGTAATTAAAAGTGTTAGCTACTCAGCACTTCACCTTGTTCCCAAACTCCGTTTGGGAACACACTTGCAGGCAAACTCTGTTTGCAGATACCTGATATTTCATGCAAAACCTGAGTTTTGCGGGCAATCGCGTTCCCAAACGGAGTTTGGAAACGAGGGCTGACGGCGGTTTCACCTAACACTTTTAATTGCACCCCTCGAATTGACTTGGCCGATGAAAACGCGGAAGTAAAAAATGATGGGTGATACGTTATGTTCCATTTGGCGGGTGTCTGCCGATTAGGCGATTTCCAAAAATAAATACCCTGATCTGACGTTCCGGTTCAGGTCTCCGGCGTGGACCGGACTGACGTAACCGGACTCCGTCCGGACTCATTAGACTCCCCGGAGCATATTCAGAAATATCTCCAAAGTTTTTCTGTCAAAGCTCCGGAAGTATATTAAAGGAACATGCCTGTCCCGGGCTTCCGGACTGATCTCAATTCCCCAGAGCGGTTCAAGGCGATGGGGCAGCAGGGAATATCTTATATCTCCCAGCACACGCGGGTTATCCGGGTGTAATGCTGCAAAACCGCCGGAAAAATGTGTAAAGCGTTTTATATCCCTGTAAAGCACCGAATCTTTTGGCAGCCCGGGGAAAAAATCATCCGGCTGAAATTTTTTCACGGATTCCCCCGGATAAATTTTCACGCCTGAAAAAATCCCGACCCGGACTGCATCTACATGGAAATTTCCCCCTGACTCATAGATTCCCCGCCATAAAACCAGGTTAAAAACTGTGGGCATCATTCTTATGCTCTCCACCGAATGCCCGCGGCTTTTCGCAGTTTCCAGGAGAACACCTTCCGCTCTTTCCCTTTGAACAGCGCCGGCCAGGAGATATAATATGGCAAAAGCAAGGCCGATCCTCGCAAAAAGAGGGTCTTTTTTAAAAAAAGAAAGCCCGACCATAAGCCCGAGTATCCCGGTGAAAACCGGATCAACAATCGCTATGTTGTCCCATGAGACCCGCTGGTCAGAAAAAGGCCAGAGAAGGTGCGTACCGTAGCTGGTGCAGGCATCCAGAAGCCCGCAGGTTGCATATCCTGCTGTGGAAAAAAGAAGTATTTTGGGAAAAGCATATCTTTGTTTTAAAAACGGCCAGACCAGGAGCGCGGCAATCAGCCCTCCGATGGGAATAAAAATCAGAGCGTGGGAAAAGTGACGATGATATTCAAGGGAAAGGAGCGGGTCTTCGGCGGAGTAGATCAGTATATCCAGATCCGCCAGCATGCCCGCGACAAACCCAGCGATGCTGGCCGCAACCATCTCTTTTTTAGCAGAAAAAGACTGGGGAACAACTGCTCCCGCAAGCCCCTGGCTCAGAGGATCCATAATTAACCTGCCTTTCTGATTTCTATTATATTACCCGAAAATGCAGGGTGGAGCGTAACCCACCGAGTAATATAATGAAAAACAAATGGTGGGTTACACTTCGCTCCACCCACCCTACATTTTCTGCATTTTCATGACACTTTCGAAAGCATATCTGTTTTTAATAACTCGTGAGTCGTAAGTTCTCATAAATAGCTGAAATAACTCACCGGGAAACTCCCCCCTTTTTTAAAGGGGGGATTTCCCCCGACCTGCTGAAATCCCCCTGAATCCCCCTTTAAAAAAGGGAGACTCAGAACAGCGGCTTCAGAGAACTTATGACTGTCGAGTTAATAAGGGATTTCCCAATAAATAATCTGCCCATGCTGCCCGTCTGACCTTAATTTTAATCTTGCTCTTGCTCTTTATCTTGCAGGAGCAGGAGCAAGATACCGGGTATATTAATTTGGGGGAAATACCTAAAACAGCAAAAAAAGTCAATAGCAGGATAATTATTCCGGCAAGTGGCTAAACTCGGATTGGCAAACCTGAGCCATAATCAAAAATTTCGTATATGAATATTTTTGTGCAAAAATGGAAGTGACATTCTATTATTATCAGACAGAGGACAAAAAACAACTTTACATTCAAAATTCAAAGCAGAAAGGATTTTGCCATGCAAAAGACAAAACAACGGAACTTTCACAACCCTGATCTGAAACTTGTGCGTGATGATCAGTGCCTGTATCCGGCAGAGCCTGGGAAAAATCCGCTCGCCGAGATGCTCGGGAAAATAGATGTATCCCGTATCCTTTGGAGTGTCACGCTGATCTTTTACGCGTGTATCGGCGCGGGAGCGGCTTTTGTCTCTTTCCTGATTGAAAAAGAGGCGTTTTTCAGGATTACCCAGGAGCCGCATTTTTCCCTGTGGATTGTGCTGATATTTGAGGCTGCAAAGATCGGAACCATTATTGTGTATGGTCTCCTTTTCCGAACCCGGACAGATATACCGTCCGACACTGTGCGCCTGGTCCGGGTTTTCCAGTTTTTCCTGATTGCCCTCTCATTTGTCTGCTCTCTGGCAATGGTCGCGCTGAACCTGGATCGTCCGAATCTCGAAGCGGTGAGGGCCGGGGATAAAAAACAGGCGGAAGCGGATTATATGCGGGATTATGACGTGATTGAAACCAGGCATGATGCGGAAATCAAAGGGCTGAAATCCCGGTTCGGCAGTAAATATGATGAAGCACACCGGCAGTTGAAAGCCTATTATGAGCCTAAAATTGATCATGCCCGTAACGAACTGAGGCAGGAGATGGATAATGTTGTGAGCGGAACTTTCAAAGGTGAACGATACCGGGAGTTCGAACGCCAGAAAAACCTGCTGGAAGTTGAATATCATGAGAAACTCGGGGCACTGTCTGCCCAGAGAGCCGGTGCCGGTGAAAACCTGGAAGCCGCTATCGGGGCAAAAGAGGAAGAGAGGAGAATGGCCGTTGAAAATCTTTCAGAACGGAAAAAAGCCGCGCTGGATAAGATTGAAACCGGCAGCTACATTCATGATGACCGCGTGAATAACCGGATGATCAATGCGGTACTGATGACGCTGAACCAGGGCGTTTTCGGCTTAATCGGGCTGGAGATCAGGCAGGTGAATTTTGTATGCGGCTTTTCGATCCTCATCGCGATTCTTATTGAGCTTTGCATCTATATTACATTTTATTCAGCGGTGCTCAATTTTTCTTCGGATCTTGATCTTGTATTCGCGGCTGACCGCAGCAATCATGAGGTAAAAAAAAACTCCTGAGTGAACACACGGCCTTCAGGCGTTATGCAGCAATTGTCAGGAAGAAGCTTCAGGCCGGTATCCGGGAGTTTGAACAGCGTATGAAGCAGATGATTGAAACCCTTAAACATTCAGAATAGTTCATAGTTCCGCGTTCAGGCGGTGAGGCCGCCTGAACGCGGAACTACGAACTGAAACGGGTGTAATTAAAAGTGTCAGGTTCAGTATGTGTCCTTGTTCCCAAACTCCGTTTGGGAACACACCGCCCGGCAAACTCTGTCTGCCATGCAAAACGGAGTTTTGCCTGCAATTGCGTTCCCAAACGGAGTTTGGGAACGAGGAGGGCTCACCCGGCTCACCTGACACTTTTAATTGCACCCAACTGAAACCAAGGAGAAAGAACACCATGCAGAACGAAATCGTCAGAAGAGATGATCCCATCCAGGCCAAAGTCCGCGAGATTGACCAGCAGGCAAGCAATTCAGCCAGCGTCAGGCAGTCGTTCCTGAGGCGTCTGCTGCCCAGCAAACTCCAGCGGGAAGGCGCTGAACACGAACTCAGGCTCGCTGGGACAGAGTACAGCTTCCGGGAGAAAGCCCTTGAAATAGCGAGGGATGCCCAGCTCCAGTCCATTCGTGAGATGTACGAAGATTTTCTTATCAAGGGAAAGACCCATGTTCGCCGTGAAAGAGCCGAGTTCGTACTCGAACAGAAGATTTACCTTGAAAACATCCTGATCAAAGCCACGGATGATTTCAATGCAAAGATGACCGAGACTTACGAAAAAGCTGAAAAGATCGCGATTCCCGAGCTGAAGAAGAAGAACATCGAGCTGATCTATGACACCATTGACCGCTATCACGCTTTGGTGGCATCGCTTCAGGATCAGTTTCAGAATATTCTTAATGAGGGAGTGAAGGCTTGAAACGTGAAACGTGAAACGTGATGCGTAATGCGTAATGCGTAATATCTTAGTGAGTGATATATGATACGTTACATGTTTTCACGCATTACGAATCACGCATTACGAATCACGCATTACGAATCACGCATTACGAATCACGCATTACGCATTACGCATTACGCATTACGCATTACGCATTACGCATTACGCATTACGCTTTACGCATTACGCTTTACGCTTTACGCATCACGTTTCACACATCACGTTTCACGCATCACGTTTCACGTTTCACGTTTCACGTTTCACGTTTCACGCATCACGCATCACGTTTCACGCATTACGCATCAGAAAGGAGCAGTCATGGGAAATTTGCTGGAAAAAGCCGCGTCTCCCGAAGTTCTGAACGCGGCATGGAGACGTTTTCGGAAGGATAAGGCGGTTTGGGAGCCGGGGCTGTCCAGGAGGGAAATGGAAAGGAATATCGGGTATCATCTGCTCAGATTGTCAGATGAACTGCGAACTGACAGCTATATTCCTAATCCGGTTCGTTTTTTCCCTGTAAACAAGGGGGATGGCAGGCAGCGGATTATCTCCGCGACGACTTTGCGGGACAAGGTGGCGCAGCGCGCTGTGCTGAATGTGATTGAGGATATGGGGGAACGGTTTTTTCATCATGATAGTTTCGGTTACAGGCCCGGACGAACTATTGATATGGCCCTGGCACGGGTGCGGGAATGTATGCTGTGCGGTCTTAAATGGGTGATCGACGCGGATATTGAGGCATGTTTTGATAATATTCCCCATAAACCGCTTATCCGAATCATGCAAAGTCTGATTTCCGATAAAGAACTGGTTTCCCTGATCAGGCGGTGGCTGGATGTGGGCGCGGTCCGGCGGGGATTTTTAGCAACGGCAAAGGGTATTCCCCAGGGATCGGTGCTTTCACCGTTTCTCTGCAATGTCTATATGACAAGCTGGGATAATGAAATGGCCGCGCGGAATCTCCCTTTTGTCCGATTTGCCGATGATTTCCTGGTTTTTTCAGCATCCCGTGAAGACGCGGAAAAAGCCTATTCCTGTGTTGACAAGGCTCTTAAACGTCTCGGGCTGAGTCTGAACGGAAAAAAGACGCGGATCGCACCCTGCGGCCCCGGGGTTCGTTTCCTGGGAAAAAAGCTCCCAAAACTGAAGCGAAATACCCCGTTTAAATAAAGATGTCCGGTGAACTACAAGGATCTAATTTAGTAAGGATGTCAAATCTTTATTAAACCAAATCCCTGTAGTTTTACAGCCGGAATGAAAACTTTCCGATCTGCTGAAAATTAAACACCATGAAAAGCGGGTTTCACCTGCCTATGAAAATATGCAGATAAAACCCGGCTTTTCAGAATATATTTTCACGGCAAAAGGAGGTAAATATGCGGCGAGGCCCTGTCATTGTGACGTATGACATCACAAAGAATAAGATCAGATCCGGGGTGTATAAAATTATAAAGGAATGGCGTCTGGACGGTCAGAAATCCGTGCATGAATGCCGTCTGAAAATGCGTGAAGCTGAGGAACTTTTCCTGCAGTTGAGCGAACCCCTTGACAAAGAAACAGACAGCCTGCTGATGATCTGGCTGGAGAGTCACCGGCCTGTTCTCTGCCGGGGGCTTGGGAGGAATAATATTCATCGGACGTTTTGGCACATAAGGTGAAGGGGGAAATTCCAAATTCCAAATAAATCTCCCTTCGACAGGCTCAGGGAGCGGGAACCGGAATCCACTGTTCGGAAAAACTTTTCGATCTACTGTACTGGTAATTTGTAATTATTTCGGAGAGGTTGGATATGAAACGAAAGGCATGGTACCTTGTCTGTTATGATATCGCGAATCCCAAGCGGTTGAAGAAGATTCACAGGCTCATGAAAAAGCGGGGGATCGCGGCTCAGAAATCGGTGTTTTTTGTTCGGGGAACGGAGTCCCAGATCAACGGCCTTCTTGACGAGGCCGCGGAGCTGATGGCCCTTGATGAGGATGACCTCAGGGCCTATCCTGTTCTTGATCCGAAAAAGGTCTGGGCATTCGGGCCGAATCCGATGGCAGAATTTCCGGCCGCTCGTCCGGCCTCGGGGGAGAGAAAGAAAGTTACGGGGCAGGCAAAGAAGTCCGAGAGCAGGTGGAGGCAGATATTACAAATAAATTGCAAATCGTAAATTACAAATTACAGGAAGTTGTAGGGTGGGCTTGCCCCACCAATATCATTTAAAATAATAATATCAGCAGATCGAAAACTTTCCGGTAACCCTCTGTGAACAGTGGATTCCGGGGGTGCAATTAAAAGTGTCAGGTGCCCTCGTTCCCAAACTCCGTTTGGGAACGCAATTGCACGCAAAACTCCGTTTTGCATGTATGGCAGACAGAGTTTGCCGGACAGGTGTGTTCCCAAACGGAGTTTGGGAACAAGGACTTCCTGACATTTTTAATTGCACCCGATTCCGGAGAAAATCGGGAAACGGATGTTTTCCGGTTTTAACCCGGAATCCACTGTTTGCAAAAGCTTTCGATCTACTGAATATAATTAAAAACTGATTATAACGGATTTAGGGGAGGCACTTTCCTGTCCCGGAGGGACACCTGAAAATAGCCCGGCAATTCATTGCCGGGCGAAGAACTACATGGAAAACGTATAAGAAAAGGAAGATTTGAATATATTTCATAGTCGGGGTTGCCTGTATTCCGGAAAATGTAGGGTGGGTGGAGCGATAGCGTAACCCACCATCTTTGCTCGTGAATGATGCGATGGTGGGTTACGCTTCGCTCCCACCCTACTATATTCTGTTCCGGGCGAAGAACTACATGGAAAACGTATAAGAAAAGGAAGATTTGAATATATTTCATAGTCGGGGTTGCCTGTTTGTATTCCGGAAAATGTAGGGTGGGTGGAGCGCTAGCATAACCCACCATCTTTGCTCGTGAATGATGCGATGGTGGGTTACGCTTCGCTCCCACCCTACTATATTCTGTTCCGGGCGAAGAACTACATGGAAAACGTATAAGAAAAGGAAGATTTGAATATATTTCATAGTCGGGGTTGCCTGTTTGTATTCCGGAAAATGTAGGGTGGGTGGAGCGCTAGCATAACCC
>JAUCGG010000312.1 GCA_030378015.1 Desulfococcaceae bacterium HSG8 | reverse complement strand
ATCTTTAATTCAAAGTTTTCCAAGCATCTGAAATTGTGTATATATAGTCTTTGAAGCATAGCCGTTTTGTTTTCCAGTCCGAATTTTATGTTTATGAATAATTCAGATTCAATAGATCAGATGGAAATTACTCCCGAAATGCTCGCTTGGGATTGACAAATCCCAAGCATTTCCGGCGGATTTGTCAATCTGCCGATGTTCAGGAATTTCCGCAATTGAATCAAACCAGTTCTTCTTCTAATTTGGTGTTTCCTGTTATCATCAAAGAGTCCGAACTGGGCGTATTTATAAGTTGGGGGAGTAACTTTCAGTCCCGGAGAGACTTTTGAAAATAGCCCGGCAATTCATTGCCGGGTGAGATTCCGGATCATCACGTCCCGGAGGGACTGAAAAGCTTTTCAGTCGTCCCTACGGGACTGAAAAACGGGGACATCCGCCCCGGCAATAAATTGCCGGGCTATTTTCAGTCGTCCCTCCGGGACTGCTCCCCCCAAGTTGTAAATGCGCCCGTCCGAACTGATACTTACTTGCCAAAAGAAACTCTGCCAGTTCTTTTAAACGGAAAGCCTTTTTCTCCCATTCCTGGTATTTCAAACATCATCTCTCCTGTCAGTTCATACTCGGAAGAAGTATTTTTCAATAAGCGATACGCTGACTGCCCGAGTTCAAAAAAGTTCATATGAATGGGAATTTCCATGGTCGTCTTTCCGCTTTTGCTGATGGGAGAAATATTGGCAGCGGTTCCTTCTGCGAATTTTATACCTCCCAGCTTTATGTTGTAATTCAATCCGCTTACATCTAATGCAAACGGATTGGTATTTTTCATATCAAGAGAAAATACAACAGATGCCCCGGTAAATGAGAGGTCGGAGATCCTGACTTTTCCCATTGATATTTTAGGTAATCTGGGGAGAACGAAGTTTCCTTTTTTATGATAAGGAATGTCAAAGGGGCCCACTCCGATTGACCCGGACAGGTCATAAGCCAGTTTTTTCGAGCGAATAAAGTCTTCGACGGACTGGAAGAGTTCCAGGTAATTAACTGTCACAGGCAGTTCCACTGTGTTTGAACCATTGGCCGGGAGTGAAACCCTCTGCTCCAGGCTGTTTCTGATAAATGTTTTATCGTCAAATCTGAGATCATAAACGATGTTGCGGATCGTCGCGCCGATGGGATTGGGGTTTTTCACGTCAAATCTGAACACAAAATCCCCCTCGACAAATGACGTACTCTTCAGAGACATGTCTTTGAATTGCACAACAGGTTTCTGAATAAGCTGCTGAAGTGTGGCGCAACCGCATATCGCCATCATTGTTAAAGACAGAATGAACAAAGCTGTTTTTCGGTGCATGATTTTCTCTCCTTCTGATTGTAATTGTAGGGTGGGTGGAGCGAAGCGGAACCCACCAAATCCTTACAAACGGATAGTTCCGTACCTTTACAAACGACGGATTCCGCATTTTCACAAATGGCGGGTTCCTCATCCTCACAAATGGTGGGTTCCGCTTCGCTCCACCCACCTAGGAACTGCGATGCCAGATTTTTATCTCCCCTCGGGCAATCACATCGCCATCCCTGGAGACCGTCCCCTTTACAATACCGAAATCGCCGTATCGAGCATATTTATAAACTGATATGTTCAATGTATCGCCGACGTTTACGGTTCCTGATATTTCAAATTTCCTTGCCCCCAGGAGATACCCTTCCGGAGTTGCCCCGGATATTCCCAAATGTTTGAAACCATTGAATGCAGCGGCAGACTGCGCCACCAGTTCCATACATAAAACCTCGTCAAGTCTGCCATCTTCTCCGGCAAACGGCAGGTCATCCGATATGGTTGCAGAGACTTCTGCTGTGCGTTCTGCGATTCTCGTCAGCCTATCCACAACCCGCATGGGTGTTTTTTGCGGAATAATATCGTCAACTCTGACTGGCAAACGGATGATTTCCGACTGCCTGGACGCGTTCTTCGGACACAGGGGATCGGAAGCCAGGTAATCACCGGTCAACTGATACGCGGCCCCACGGCATCCTAAGCACACATCTGCTTCTTCACATGCGCGGCACGGGCCCTTGATCATACTCGGAATTGCTTTTATATCTTCAAGCACCTCGCTGTCCTTCAGGATATCGCAGAGTTTATGCTCTCGGATATTTCCGATGGGAATGCTGAGGCCCGCACAGGGCAACACGTCCCCTTGGGATGTCACCAGGCAGGAAATCAGGGGACGCAGGCATTTGTTCTCCGGCAGGGATGTATGCTGCTTTACGCGTTCTCCTGCTTCGGATATCTTATAATCCGATATATCTGCCTCAAGCCCTTGTTCACTGGCAAAGCGGATCAGGTCAGAAACACGAGATTCGGACAATTCTCCGAAAATTAAGAGCTTCTTTGCCCCAAGTCTTTTTGCCTGGAGAACTGCATCGCAAATCTCTTTATCAGACAGTCCGCCTTCGGAAAGCTCGATTTCCAGGGAAAGGAGCCTGTCATTTTTTACTGCTTCTTCCACTTCTTTCCCAGTATATTTAAGATCGGGAACCTGGCAGCGCATCATTATTTTTCTCCATATAATCAATTTCTTCGGCAATAATCTCCCTGACCCGATTTTTAAGTTTAAAAGGCGTCATGTCCTTATAATCTTCCCATAACAGGGCTGGAAGCTTGTGGATTGTAATTGTTCCCGGGTGCATCACAAAATCCCGGGAAGGGATGTTTTCATTTCCTGTAATGCATACAGGCACAAGCGGATATCGGGCTTGCAGGGCCAGACGGAAAATCGCACTGTGAAAATGTCCCATTTCTCTGCCACCGGAGCGGGTTCCTTCGGGAAAGGCAGCAATAGAAACCCCCTGGTTGAGCAGTTCAAGTGCTTCCTGGGAAAATTCCTCAAACGGCATTTCTCTTATGCTCAGATAGCCGGCCCAGCGGGCATACCTGCCTATCACAGGAATCCGGAAAGGCCAGATATTCACCACCTGAACAATCTCGCAGGGCAGACAGGCCATTAGAAAAGGATCTGAAGAAGACCGGTGGTTAGAGACAACAATACATGGCCCCCTGCGCTCTTTTTCATAATCTTTATAATGAATCCTCACAAAAGGAAAAGGAAGTATTCGGATTATAAACCATCCGTACCAACTTATAGAGCGGCGAAACCGCCTCATTGTGCGGCGGCGGGACATAAATAACCCCATAACGGCCACAAAAAGGCTGAACAGGGGGATAGTAAACGCCGAGAAGAGAATAAATAAAAAATAAAATATGATGGTAAAAAATTTTGGTTTCA
>JAUCGG010000066.1 GCA_030378015.1 Desulfococcaceae bacterium HSG8 | reverse complement strand
GGTGTCTTTGTGGCTGACTTTTTTTGCCACGAAGGCACGAAGTTGTAGGGTGGGGCTTGCCCCACCAATATTGGTTATTTTTATTATATCATTTCAA
This sequence comes from Desulfococcaceae bacterium HSG8, assembly GCA_030378015.1. Classification (GTDB taxonomy): domain Bacteria; phylum Desulfobacterota; class Desulfobacteria; order Desulfobacterales; family 4be13; genus JAUCGG01. Next base: position 25,530 of record JAUCGG010000066.1, on the reverse strand, counting down.
ATTACATTGATGGGCAAGCCCCACCCTACTTGAAAATGTAAAGGGCTAACGTTAAAGAAATTTAACAGACCAAAATTGAAAAATCAAGCCGGAAAAAAAAATCTCAGCCAAGTTCCGGGCTTGCCAATCCGATCTTCCGGATATTTCGCGTTTTGTGATTGATTTCATATCTGATTATTGTTATGAAATAAGGTTTGGTAAAAAATTTTTACTGTCAGAAAGACCCGTTATTATCGTAACTCATTAAATTTATAAAAATTTGGGAATTTTTCTGATGATTTTTTTAACTGATTTCGCAGGTCGGAGGTACTATGTTTAAAATCATAAAACGGGAAGAGATGGCGCAGGGAACGGTTATTCTGAATGAAATCGAAGCCCCGCTGATTGCCCGTAAGGCAAAGCCCGGTCAGTTTGTTATTCTGAAAGCAAATGAAACAGGGGAAAGAATTCCCCTGACTATGGCAGAGACTGATGCCCAAAAAGGAACGATAACAATAATCTACATGGTTGTCGGCAAATCCACAGGCCTTTTCAGAGACTTACAGGTGGGGGAAGGATACCAGGATATTATCGGCCCCCTGGGCAAACCCACGGACATTGAAAACGTGGGCAAGGTTGTATGCGTGGGCGGCGGCACGGGCATTGCTGTTCTTCATCCAATCACCCGCGCGCTCAAAGAGGCAGGAAACCATGTGATCTGCATTGTCGGCTCCAGGAACAAGGACCTGCTTATCATGGAAGATCATATGAAAACAGCATCCCATGATCTCAGGATATGTACGGATGACGGATCATATGGCCGGGAAGGCTTTGTGACAGAGGAACTGAAAGATGTGCTGGATGCGAACAAAGATATAAAACTCGCGGTTGCCATCGGCCCTGTGCCCATGATGAAGTTTGTATGTAAAATTACAAAGGAATATGATGTAAAGACCGTCGTGAGCCTGAACCCCATCATGGTTGACGGGACAGGGATGTGCGGCGGATGTCGGGTATCAGTGGGCGGCAAAACCCAGTTTGCATGTGTTGACGGGCCCGAATTTGACGGGCATGAGGTGGATTATGATGAACTGATGCTCCGCCTCCAGGCATATTGTGAGAATGAGAAAGAGTGTTATGAGGAATACTGCACACTCAGAGATGCATCATAAGATAATAAGATAACAGAACACAGGGGACGGCAGTAACATAACCGTTCCTGTTTAGGAGGACGTTATGGCGAAAAAAGAAAAAATACCCAGGCAGTCAATGCCTGAGCAGGCCCCGGAGGTCAGGAGAAAGAATTTTGACGAAGTTCCCTCCGGATATACCCCGGAACTGGCTGTAAAAGAGGCTGAAAGGTGTCTGCAATGTAAAAAACCTGCCTGCATTGACGGGTGTCCGGTGGAAGTTGACATACCGGGCTTTATCGGGATGATCAAAGACGGGAACTTTCCCGGGGCCATCAGCAAAATATGGGAGAGGAACACCCTTCCGGCAGTTTGCGGCAGGGTTTGCCCCCAGGAACTGCAATGCGAAGGAAAATGTCTTGTCGGTAAGAAAGGCGATCCTGTTGCCATCGGTAACCTGGAGCGGTTTATCGCGGATTATGCAAGAAACAGCAACGAATGCGAACTGCCCGACGTCGCTGAACCCACGGGAAAAAAGATCGCTATTGTCGGTTCAGGCCCTTCGGGTCTCACAGTTGCCGGCGATCTTATATACAAGGGCCATGAAGTAACGATTTTCGAAGCCTTTCATAAGCCCGGCGGTGTGCTGGTTTACGGAATCCCCGAATTCAGACTTCCCAAGGATATCGTTTTCGCTGAGGTCGAGGCTATGGAATCCCTGGGTGTGAAACTTGAATGCAACGCGGTGGTGGGGAGAACCGTAAGCGTGGATGAGCTTTTCGAGCAGGGTTATGATGCTGTGTTCCTGGGAGTGGGCGCGGGACTGCCCCGGTTCCTGAATGTCCCGGGTGAGAACCTGATCGGCATATTTTCCGCGAACGAATACCTGACCCGTTCCAATCTCATGAAAGCCTACCGTTTTCCAGAATATGACACCCCGATTATCCGGGGAAAGAATGTGATCACCCTCGGAGCCGGAAATGTGGCCATGGATTCGGCCAGGACTGCTCTGCGTCTGGGTGCTGAAAGCTCCCGCATTGTCTATCGCCGCTCAAGGCAGGAAGTACCTGCAAGGGCAGCGGAAGTTCACCATGCGGAAGAAGAAGGGGTCGAATTCTTTTTCCTCACCGCTCCGACCAAGTTCATGGGGAATGAAAAAGGGCGTCTTACTTCTATGGAAGGGCTTAGGATGGAACTGGGGGAACCGGATGATTCCGGACGGCGCAGACCCATTCCCGTCGAAGGCTCGGAATTCGAGTTGGAATGTGATCTGGCGATTATTGCAGTGGGCGCGGGCCCCAATCCCCTGCTGACGAAATCCATGTCTGATCTGGCTTTGAACAAATGGGAATATATCATTGCTGACGAGGCCACCGGAAAGACCACCAAAAAAGGTGTCTGGGCAGGCGGGGATATCGTAACCGGCTCCGCCACTGTTATCCTGGCAATGGGTGCAGGAAGAAACGCTGCGGATTCAATTCATGATTATCTTACGTGGGGATGGTAGTACGGGCAACTCGTAACTCAGCGGGAGAATAGTACATCAATTCGTAAATTTCTCCCTTTTTTTAAAGGGGCCTGGGATAAAAAACATCCGTTTTTGAATTTTCCCCGGAATGACTGGTAATATGCTGTCATTCCGGGGAAAATCGGAAAACGGATGTTTTCCGATTTTAACCCGGAATCCACTGCCTGCAAAAGTTTTCGATCTACCTGAAAGTAGTTTCCGGCTGTAGATCGAAAAGTTTCCGATAAACCTTGCAGGCAGTGGAATCCACTGGTTGCAAAAGTTTTCGATCTACTGAGTATAGCTATTCTATTCGGAGATTAAGATGCCTGATCCTGTTGTCATGCGGGCTTCGAGATCCTGATGGGCCTTTTCTGCATCGGACAGGGCATATGTCTGCATAATTTCAACTCTGACCGCTCCCTCTGCTACCACTTTGAACAAGTCATGGGCATGGATAAGGAGATCTTTCCGGTCAGCAGTATAAGTCATGAGACTTGGCCGGGTAAGAAACAGAGAGCCTTTCTGTGCCAGGAGGCCGAGATCAAACAGCGGTACGGGCCCGGAGGACTGGCCGAAAGAGACCAACATCCCCAGCGGACGCAGGCAGTCAAGAGATTTTATAAAGGTCGCCTGACCCACGGAATCATAAACTACATCAACACCGGTCCGGGTGATTTTTTTTATCCTTTCAACAACATCTTCCTGATCATAAAGTATGACTTCGTCACAGCCATGAGCGAGGGCCGCTTCTGCCTTTTTTTCCGAACCGACCGTGCCGATCACCTTTGCACCGAGGTGCTTTGCCCACTGGCAGACAATCAGGCCGACCCCGCCCGCAGCCGCGTGGATCAGTATCGTATCGCCTTTCTTCACTTTATAACACCCGTGCAAAAGATATCGCGCGGTCATCCCCTGAAGCATGATGGCAGCAGCCTGACGGGTTGAGATATTCTCAGGAAGTTTCACCAGCCGATGGGCGGGAATGCGTCGGACTTGTGCATATGCTCCGGGCGGCTGTCCCGCGTAAGCGACGCGATCCCCGACCGCTATTTCGGTGACATCTTCGCCTATATCCTCGACAATCCCCGCACCCTCCATTCCCGGTATGGCCGGGAAATCGGGAAGAGGATAAAGCCCGGTGCGATGATATATGTCAATAAAATTCAGTCCCACTGCTTCGTGCCGGAGTAAGACTTCACCTTTCCCAGGCCGCCCCGGGTCATAGTCTTCCCAGCGCAGTACCTCGGGACCTCCTGTTTCATAAATTCTTATTGCTTTTCCCATATTGTCAGTTGTCCTTTGTCAGTTGTCCGTTGCGGATGCCGGACGGAGTCCGGTTTATGTCAGTACTACACCACTTTTTAAGTTCGTCCCCTTTAAAAAAGGGGGGAGGAATTTACAAGTTGATGTAGTACGATTCAGGTCAGAGACCTGAACCAACGACTCAGGAGGTTGAAAATTCCCCGCTATCAGTAGATGGAAATTCCCCCTTGAGGGGTAACTCGCTGAAAATACATCCCCCGGCCCCCTTCAAAGGGGGGTTCCATCTACCCGCTATATTTATACGGCCCTCTTTTTGGAAGTATGCCTGCATCTCTGGCAAAAACATCTAAGCGTTCGGCTGTAATCGGCCCGAGATGTTTTTTAACGATAGCTCTGGTTTTTTCATAGCTGAAATTTTTCAATGTTAATAACATCTTTAAATCATTATCGTCTTTAGGCTCGCCTGATACAATTTTCATTGCGATCAGATATTCCGGTGATACTACCGGAATATTGTATTGATCTACAGTGACTTTAACAGAGGAATTAGCGATAGCATCGGAGAACAAATATTGTACGCCATGTAACCGCCTGTCAATAAAATCAATACTGATACCTTCTTCCCTGATTCCGATTCCCCCGATTTGCAGATATCTGAAGGATTTGCATTTTTTGGATACAACCTCTTCGAGTTTACTGATGTCATTCAGTAATATTGCAAAATCAACATCTTTTGTATATTGGTGCTGGCTCTCATCTTCAAGGTGTACCCACATAGCAAGCTTTCCTATCAGTGAAAACTTTGAAATATTTGCCTCATTAAGCAATTGTAAAGCATATTTAAGAGAAGGATTAGGATCAAACGTTTTGAATTGTTTATTTTTAATATTCATCGTTTTATCCTTAGTGCTCTGTTTCAGAAATAATGTCCGGGTTAAAACGGAGGAGTGCAAAGCTTGCTTTGCGCCACTGCGGGATTCCCGCAAAGCAAGCTTTCCACTCCGCGGAATTTATGACCCTGACATTATTCCTGAAACGGAGCACTTAGTGCTCAGTTTCATAAATAACGTCCGGGTTAAAACGGAGGAGTGCAAAGCTTGCTTTGCGCCACTGCGGGATTCCCGCAAAGCAAGCTTTCCACTCCGCGGAATTTATGACCCTGACATTATTTTTGAAACGGAGTATTTAGATGATTTCCAAGAATAAATATCCCCGCTGGTTCAGGTATCCGACCTGAACGGGCGTATTTATAAGTTGGGGGAGTAACTTTCAGTCCCGGAGGGACTTCTGAAAATAGCCCGGCAATTCATTGCCGGGTGAGGTCCCCCGGATTATCAGGTCCCGCAGGGACGACTGAAAGCTTTTCAGTCGTCCCTACGGGACTGAAAAACGGGGACATCCGCCCCGGCAATAAATTGCCGGGCTATTTTCAGTCGTCCCTCCGGGACTCCCCCAAGTTGTAAATGCGCCCGACCTGAACCGGACTGCCATAAATACAGCGTGCTCGCGGGGGATTGACAAATCCCCCGCGGGGTTCGGATTTATCAATCCGAATCAAGCAGGAGAAGAGCCGAATCGGGTACATTATTTATTCGGAGTTCCCTTAACATTAACGGACAAGTGACGCTTTTGAGCCAGAGCAGCAGCAAAGAAAAGGATAAGCGTAAGTGCTATCAAAATCAGGAAATCCATCCCCGACCCGCGGCTGCCCGCTGTATCAATAAAACATCCGCCGCTGCCACCGCTGTCGGAATCCTCAATTTTAATGCGAACCATATCAGTACTCTGATTTCCATCACTGTCCGAAACAGTCAGTTGAAACTCAAGATAAGCGTCATCAGCCGAAGGGGCTGTAAAGGTCGGTTGAACAGCAGCGATATCTGACAATGTTACCGATGTCCCGCTGGTCTGCTCCCACAGGTAAGTAAGGGAAGTATCATCCGGAGCAGAAGAAGCAGAACCATCCAAAGTGACGGCTTTTTTCTCATCAACGGTCTGATCCGCACCTGCATCCGCGACTGGCCCCCTGACGATCCCCGCTACATAAACCGTACACATATCCGATGATTCCAGCCCTGCCTCATCTGTAACAGTTACTCGAAAAGTTAGGGATACTTCCCCTGAACCGACATTCGGTGAGGTAAATTCAGGCTGAGGGGCCGACGGGTCGGACAGGGTAACCTCATCCCCTTCTGTCTGTTCCCACAGGTAAACAAATAGATCGCCGTCAGAATCATAAGAAGCAGAAGCATCTAAGGTGACTGCAACTCCTTCACCCGCAGACTGATCCGCTCCCGCGTCAGCAACAGGCGGCCGATTTACGCTGGTGATGTTAACCACACATATATCCGATGACTGTAACCCGTCATTGTCTGTCACCGTTACCCGGAAAGTGAGGGTTTCCCCGTTCGGGCTGACCTCAGGTACGGTAAATGAGGGCTGGGAAGCGGACGGATCAGACAGATTAACTTCGCTTCCTTCTGTCTGCTCCCATGCAAAGCTGAGAATTTCACCATCAGGATCATAAGACCCCGAAGCATCCAAACTAACCGTCTTTCCTTCCTCATCCGTCTGATCTGCTCCCGCGTCCGCGGAAGGCGGATTGTTCTCCCCGGTTATATAAACCGCACAGGTATCTGATGACTGCAATCCGTCATTATCTGTCACGGTTACTCGGAAGGTGAGGGTTTCCCCGTTCGGACTGACCTCCGGTGCGGTAAATGAAGGCTGGGAAGCGGACGGATCAGACAGATTAACTTCGCTTCCCTCTGTCTGCTCCCATGCAAAGCTGAGAATTTCGCCATCAGGATCATAAGACCCCGAAGCATCCAAACTAACCGTCTTTCCTTCCTCTGCCGTCTGATCTGCTCCCGCGTCCGCGGAAGGCGGATTGTTCTCCCCGGTTATATAAACCGCACAGGTATCTGATGATTGCAGCCCTTCTGCATCTGTCACCGTCAGGCGGAAGCCCAGGGATTCCCCCTGCGAACCAATATCCGGGGCGGTAAACCCGGGGGCCGGGGCTGAAGGATCAGACAGATTCACCAGGGTTCCCCCGGTCTGTTCCCAGGAATAAACCAGTGCTTTACCTTCGGGATCATAAGAACCGGAGCCATCCAGTGTAACTGCTACGCCTTTATCAACGGTCTGATCTGCTCCCGCATTCGCGGCAGGCGGCTGATTTACATCAGAAACATTAACAATACAGGTGTCATCCGACTGAAGTCCGTCATTATCAGTGACTGTCAGGCGAAAAACCAGGGATTCTCCCCCTGTAGCAACGTCAGGGGCGGTAAATTCGGGCACACTGGCAGACTGATCCGACAGGCTTACCGCCGCGCCTTCAGTCTGTTCCCACAGGTAGGTGACAATTTCGCCATCCGGATCATAAGCCCCCGACGCATCCAGCACAACCGTTACACCTTCTTCAACGGTCTGATCCGCACCTGCATCCGCTACCGGGGGATTACTTATCCCGGTTACATAAATCATGCAGGTATCTGACGATTGCAGGCCCGCGCCGTCTGTCACCGTCAGGCTGAAAGTCAGGGACTCCCCTTGGGAACCAGTATCCGGTGAGACAAACTCCGGCTGAGTCGCAGAAGGGTCAGACAGACTGACCGGGGTTCCTTCTGCCTGCTCCCACGAATAGGTGAGTGCATCGCCATCCGGATCATAAGAACCTGATGCATCCAGGAATATAGTCCGGGCCTCCTCAACGGTCTGATCCGCACCGGCATCCGCTGCCGGGGCCTGGTTTATCCCGTTGATATGAATCACACTGTTACCTGAAGAACTCAGTCCGTCATTATCGGTGACTGTTACCCAGAAGATCAGGGCTTCTCCCTGCTGCCCCACATCAGGTGCAGTAAATTCGGGCATTACTGATGACGGATCAGACAGGGTAACCGAGGTGCCGCTGCCCTGTTCCCACAGGTAAGTGAGAATTTCTCCATCCGGATCATAAGACCCCGAGGCATCCAGCGTCACCACTGTTCCTTCGTCAGCAGTCTGATCCTGGCCCGCGTCAGCCATCGGGGGATTGCTTATCCCTGTGATATAAACCGCACAGGTATCTGATGATTGCAGCCCTGCTCCGTCTGTCACCGTCACTTGAAAAGTCAGGGATTCGCCCTCCGTACCGATATTCGGCCCGATAAAAGCAGGCTGAGGAGCGGACGAATCAGAGAGACTGACGCTGGTTCCTCCTGTCTGTTCCCATAGGTAGGTTTGAATTTCTCCGTCCGGATCATAAGAGCCTGAAGCGTCCAGAACAACAGTAGTGTTTTCATCAGCGGTCTGATCCGGGCCTGCATCTGCTACCGGGGGCAGAGGCTCAGAGGTCACGGTGATTGTGACGGAGCCGTCAGCAGTATCTCCTTCCGCGTCTGTAAGCGTTATGCTGGCCGTATAGATGCCTGATTCGGAGTAAATATGTATCGGGTTTTCCTCATTGCCGGATGATCCGTCAGCAAAATCCCAGTCATAGGTATAAGGCGATATTCCGCCGCCTGCTGTAACTGTGAAACTGACTTCCAGCGGTGCATTTCCCTCGGTTATGCTGGCAGAAACAGAAAGCGTCAGAGGTTCAGCCATATCCGCGCGGACGCTTTCCGAACAAAGTTCATCTCCTTCGGTTTTAAGAACACAGACTTTATAATAAGACGCGCCCGGGAGCGGGCTTTCATCATTGTAGTCAGTAATGGCCGGGTCGGATTCATCCAGGATATAAGCATCCTCCGGGGAATCAGTATCCGAGAATCTGGTTCTGAGGAGAGCATAAGATGCAAAATTCATTCCTGTGTATTCTGTCCAGCTTAAAGATACGGTCTGATCCGGGCTGACTGAGACAGTAAGTTCGGGAGGCTGACCGCTGCAAGTCATGATCTCCCACTCCCAGGTATTCATTCCTCCAATATCATAAACATCGGTAAATCCCTTTGAATCAAGGAATTCAGCAGCTTTCTCACTCCGGTTCCCGGTCCTGCATATCACTAGGATACCGGCATCTTTCGGCAGTTCCTCATACTTTTCCTGGAGAACGCCCGTATTCCATGGATAATTAAGGGAGCCGGGAATGTGCCCGTATTCACCGCAAACTTCCTCTTCCTCTCTCACGTCAACAATCAGCAGTTCGGGATCAGTATCAATCATATCCTTTGCTTCCTGGGCAGTAAGGCGGGTCACGCGGGATTGAGGGGTGACGCTGACCGTACATGTATCTGAGGAAGCTTTTCCTTCGTTATCCGTGACCGTCAGGAAAAAGCTAAGGATATCTCCTTCAGGCGGTACATCCGGTGCTGTAAAAGCGGGTTGTATATCCCCGGGATCAGAAAGAATTACGGTTTCACCGGATAACTGAATCCACTGGTAGGACGCAATGCCATCGTCCGGGTCATGGGACGCGGAAGCGTCCAGGGTGACCTGATCTCCTACATACACATCCTGATCAGGGCCCGCATCAGCCACAGGAGGTTCATTTTCATAAACAACCTCTGATACAGGGTATCCCCCGTCTGCCAGTGCGGTTTTTATCTGCTCCACACTGGTTTTTTCATCGTCAAATGTCACATCCGCAGTAAGTTCTTCGGTATCAACATTAACACTCAGTACGCCATCAATGTTCCAGAGGACAGACCTTATCCTCGATGCAGCACCTCATGCCCCGCATCCGGGGATAATCAGCTTTACTTTCTTTTCGGCTGCCAGCGCGGCGGGTTGAAATGCTCCTAAACAGAAAGCGAGCGTAAGCAGCAGAGCCAGCAATGATGTTGATTTTTTCATGGTAGTTTCCTTTCCTGATTTAAATTTCAGTGAGTTATAAGTATGTCGCCATATTTCCGAACACTTATCATTATCAATATAATAAGCATGGGTCAACAAAAAGCAAAAAAATTCGGCATCCCGTGTTTCCATTGTTTCATCATTCTCTGTCCGGAATATCAGTAGATCGAAAACTTTCCGGCAAACCTCTGTAAACAGTGGATTCCGGGTTAAAATTAAAAAACATCCGTTTTTTAATTTTTACGGGCTTCTGACATGGTTTTTGAAAATTAGAGCTAAAGCATTTGATTTTGAAAATAAAAAAAAACGGACATTGCAAAATGATGTAAAAGGTATTATGAGTGTGTCCCACCTTTTACACAGTGCGGCGGAGAAAAACGTAAGAAACCGGAGGCCCCGCTTTCCGGACGCACAGCCTGACTCCGCAGCAGGCGAAAGTCATGTCCGACATCCTGATCTGCCGCACCGGGGAATCCGGTTATCATGCGGACGTATGCGGGGAATGCGGTCACATTGAAATACAGTACAACTCCTGTCACAACCGTCACTATCCGAAATGTCAGGGAATTGCGAAACGCAAAATGGGTGAACGCCCGCCTCGGCCGGCTTCTTCCGATACCTTATTATCATGTCGTATTCACGCTCCCGATGCAGATATAACCCGCTGTGTCAGTACAACAATCAGGAAGTCATATACAGCCTTCTTTTCGGCAGCGCTGCGGAGACCTGAAAGCATTCGGAGACGATCCGCGATGGGCGTATTTACAAGTTAGGGGAGTGATTTTCAGTCCCGGAGGGACTTCTGAAAACAGCCCGGCAATTCATTGCCGGGTGAGTATTCCGGATCATTCAGTCCCTCCGGGACTGAAAAAAACGGGAGATATCCGCCCCGGCAATAAATTGCCGGGCTATTTTCAGTCGTCCCTCCGGGACTCCCCAAGTTGTAAATGCGCCCCGCTAAACCTTGATAAACAGCGGATTCCGGGGAAAATCGGAAAACGGATGTTTTCCGATTTTAACCCGGAATCCATTGTTTGCAAAAGTTTTCGATCTACTGACTATCAGTAGATCGAAAACTTTTTGTAAACCGGCGGATTCAGCGTTAAAATCGGAAGATATTCATCTTTCGATTTTCCGTTCGGGTATTTCCCAAAAATTAACATACCCGGTATCTTACTCTTGTGCTCTCGCTCCTGCTTGATAAATTGATAAAGAGCAAGATTAAAATTAAGGTCAGGCAGCGTGGGCAGATTATTTATTGGGAAATCCCTCGGCTGAACTCACGTCAAAGCCCGGAATGACAGTCTGATATCTGATATCCGAATAACATCCTGTCATTCCTGGTAAAATTAAAAAACGGATGTTTTTTAATTTAACCCGGAATCCGCTTTGCCGGAAAGTTTTCGATCTACTGACTATGGGCAGACGTAAGATCAAAATCCGGTCACCCTGAGCTTGTCGAAGGGAAAATATCACTCCCTGAAATTAAATGTACTCAGGCTTCTCGAAGGACCCTTGTTATTCGGCAGGGTCCAGAAAAGATTGACCGTTCCTCCGGGTTCCTCCATCTTTGATAACTCAGCAGCCAGGAGGTCCATATCAGCACCCTCAGGGAAATTATTCCCAGGCTTTGTATCACAATAGGCAGTAACGAAGGAACTGCTTGCAATGCTTACATACTGCCATGACTCTGAATTATTACTGCTGTTATCCAGCGAGAACACCTCCATGTCAGAGGTATAAGTGGCTTTGTTTTCAGAAGTCGCATTGTTAAACCGGAGGACGAATTCATAGGTGCCTCCCTCCGGTTCGACAGGCTGTGTCTCATGATCGGGATTAAGCTGATGGTCGTCTATGAACAGACCGATGTTGTTGTGATCGAAATAATTGTATGAATCGAAGATTAACCCCAGATCAATGGTCGGTGTTGCGTAGCACGTAACTGCTATCAAAACGAAGACTGAAATTATCAAAAATATCTTTTTATCAGGCTTCATCTCCCCCCCTTTCTTGTTAGCGTAAAAGCAGTGCCGCTAATCAATAGCCGCACCTCCGTTCAAATACCCGCAAGCATTGCAAACTTAAAAGTTATTAATTTAACGCGATGTGCAACTTATAATGCCACGAAGGCACAAAGGCGCGAAGTCTCACGAAGGCTCTTTGTGTTTCTTTGTGACTTTGTGGCATTATCTGTCTGTGTTATCTTCGGTTAAAAAAAGGTTGTACATGGCGTAAATTTCAAATAAATCACGCGATCTGCAAACTTATTTCAACATGTTCCGAACCTCTTCCGCATGCTTGAAATCATGATCAAGACTGAGCGCTTTTTCAAAATACGGCCTTGCTTTTTCAGATTCATTGTTCTTGGATAAGGCCATTCCCAAGTGATAGCAGGCTATAGGGTTATCCGGTTTCAGGTCCAGGCTTTCTTTGAAGAAAATAATGGCGTAGAGGTAAAAGCCTTTCTGATAATAAACCCACCCGATGGTATCGAGGACGTCCGGGTTATACGGGCGTTTGTCCCGAGCGATGCCTGCAAGCACAAGTGCTTCACTGGTGCCCCTGTTAGCTTCTGCCAGAAGATATGCCAAATTATTTGAGGCATATACATGCCTATCATTAATGGCAAGGATCCTTCGATAATAGGATTCTGCCACTTTCATATCCCCCTGGCAGGTATGAATAATTCCCAATGCCGTGAGTATTGGCATATGATCCGGATTTGCCCTTTCTGCTTCCATATAAATGGCCTTGGCTTTTTCCATTTGTTTATTGTCCATGAACACTCTGGCCATGTTCATTTTCGGGGTTATCGCAGCGGGGTCCAGAGCTGCGGATGCCTGAAAAAAGTTTATTGCCTTATTCTTCTCACCGGCCTTTACGGAAATTTCCCCTCTCTGGTTTTCAACAAATGCCTGAGATATCTTATCCTTGGGTATTTTTGCTGAATTGAGAAACTCCATTGCTTTTTTATAGTGTTTTTCACTCACAAGGATGTCTGAAATTTTCTTCAGAATCGAGAGCTGTCGGTGGTCTGTTTCATAGGCTCTGAGATAGGAGCGTACTGCCTGATCAATTTTCCCGGAGGCCGTGTAAAGGAGAGCCAATCGCAGGTGACCAGGGATATAAGAAGGATTCTGCTCCACGATGGATGTGTAAATTTCCCTGGCTGCGTCGCGGTTTTTCTGGAGTATCCTGAGAGCCGCCAGCAGGATCAGCAGTCTTGGATTTCGCGGGGACTGACGGAACGCAAAGCAGAGGTACTCTTCAGCTTTTGCCGTGCCTTTTTCGTGGAGATAAATTTCAATCATCTCCATTCTGGCTCTCAGCATGCCCGGCTCAATGAGAAGGGCTGCCTGCAAATCTTTTTTCATCTCCTCTCGGCGAGGATCATCCGGGGATGCCTGATGTTTAATGCACATTGCTCTTGAATAGTAAGCATCTGCATTTATGAAACCCTCCTCGATAATCCAGGACAAATAGGCATTGGCGAGTTTGAAGTTTCCCCGCTTCATGATCAGCTTTCCTTCGGTAAACACCACGTCTAAATCGCTTTCTTCGATTTTCTGGGCTTTGCCGATCACATAGTCAGAAAATTCAGGCATACCAAACGCAAGATAGACTTGGGCCAGGCCGGCCAGACACTTCGGATTATCCGGCTCCAGATTAACAGTTTTTTTCATTGTGACAATTGCGTTGCGACGGTCTTTTCGCCGGGTGTGGAACTCAGCAAGGTTCATGAGCGCCTGAACGGATTGCGGCGATTCATCAGCAGCACGTTTATAATAGGTTTCAGCAGTACTGTATTTTTTCTGCCCCTCGTAAAAACGGGCCAGATCCGTTAATTTAGCTTCCCTCATTTCAGGAGTTTCAAGAACCTGCAGCAACAGGGCTTCCATTTTATCCCAAGCCTTATCTTTCCGGTAAAGTTTACACAATTTCATATAAGGTTCCCTCTGGGAGGGGGCAATTGCAAGGGCGTTTTTATACATAGCTTCTGCCAGATCCTGTTTTGACGATGCTTCATAAAGTGATGCCAGGGCAAGCTTGGTTTTAATATTTTTCTCGGAAATCAGCACAGCTTTTTTGAGGGTTTCAATTGCTTCGTCAAAATGCCTTTCCCTGATCTGTATGCTGCTCAATAAATGATAGGCTTCTATGGCTTGGGGGTCTGTTGCAAGAATGGCAGAGATTGTTTCCTTGGCTTCCGGTAGTTTTCCGGTTTCTAAATAGATCTGCCCCAGCCTCAAATTAGCGTATTTATTCTTGGGATTGATGGTTACTGCCGTCTGGTAAGCCTTGATTGCTTTACGGATACTATTGCGCAGCACATAATTTTCAGCAAGTTCGAAATAGGCTGTGTCATTTTCAGGATCAAGGTGGATGGCATTTTTATATTCGATGACGGCATTCCAAGTGTTCTTATGACGCGTGTAAGTCCTTGCTTGTTCAATGAATGCCTGGGGTGTCGGTTCAGCTTCGTCATTATCTCCTCCCTTAATAAAGAACCTCTTCGTGGTAATGAGAATTCCCAGGCTAAACATCAGGGCAAGAGACAACCCGAGAACACCGATGCTGAACATCAATATACCTTTGAACAGCTTGCGTTTATCCACAATATTAAAACCTCCTGATGAAAGGATATCTGACTTTGATCTTCGTTTCGGCCATCTGTCTGAACCACGATTTGCAGGATTAAAGGGTTTAGGGATTTCCCAATAAATAATCTACCCGCGCTGTCTTAATCTTAATTCTACTCTTAATCAGGCAGGAGCAAGATTAAGAGCAAGATACCGGGTATATTAATTTTGGGGAAAGCCCTTACAGGATAACATGCTGTGAATCCTGTTTATCATTTAATCCTGAAAATCCGGGTTCAGACAAATGGCCGAAACGAAGATCAAGGCCGGATATATTAATCCTCGTATCAGCGAAAGAATACCATGAGGATGCCAAGTCTTTTATTGACTTTTCCTCGCATAAAAAAAGTAAATGGTTCCATTCGCCGTGAAAGTCCGCCTTCCCCATATATATTGGACGGTTTCCAATTTGTCATCTGTCACTTTTTGCCTTTTTCGCTACATTTTACATTTCGGAAAAATCTTTAGGTGTAAAGGGTGTAAAGGTTATTTTTTCTTGCATCCCTAGCTTTTTTTTTTCGTTTTCGAGATATTCTTCCTCTTCATTCACTGACCACAAATCATGATTGCAGCCTGTAATGTTTTGTATGGCCATCATGCCCGTCAGCATTGAATGATCCATGTTATTATAACGATGCATTCCGTTTCGTCCGATGGTCTGGAGGTTTTTAAAACTTGCTATGAATTCCTGTATTATACTAAGGCAATTTGAATAATTCTGATCATACACCGGGTAGGCTTTAGGCTGACGCAACACAAATTCATCCACGATATCATTGGCATCAGCCAGTCCCAGTTCAGCCAACTCCCTGGCAGCCAATCCCACCAATTCAGTTTTGGGCATAGTCCAAAGATCATCTCCTTCGTTGCAGAAATATTCCATACCGATGCTGGTATAATCGGGATCAGGTACCATTTCCGCACTCCAATTTTTGAAATTCTGTATGCGACCGACCCTGACATTCGGACTGTGTATGTATATCCATTGTTCTGAAAAAAGAGATGGCTTGTCAATAATAAAAATAACGATGATAAATGCCCGATAAAAAAGACCGCGTGACGCCTCCAGAACTTCCTTCGGAGCTTTCGGTTTAAGCATGGTTACAAGGCTGGTTATCGGAGCGCTTGAAACGAGGTGTTCCACAGCGATTTCAAAACGCTTCCCCTGATGGATATATGTGGCATCGGTAATGTGCTCATTCTCGTGGTTCAGGCTGATTACTTCAGAGTTGAGTAACACCTTCCCGCCTCCGGTCTTCGTCTTTTCCTGAAGGCGATCCCACATCATTCCAGGCCCCCTTGTCGGATAATCAAATTCATCAATCAGGGATTTCGAATTTTGAAAACCGAAAAGCGCATTATAAATCGTTGCTGTAAGGGAAAGGCCTTTGATGCGCTGGGCAGCCCAGTCTGCCCGTATCTGTTTGCAGGGAATGCCCCACACCTTTTCCGTATAGGTTTTAAAAAATATTTTATACAGACGCTGACCAAAACGGTTGGACACCCATTCTTCGAATGTTTCTTCTTTCGGGTAAGGGCGGATTTTTGAGCTGGCAAAGCTGAGCATGACCATGAAACTTTCGTTAATGCCCAGGTTGAACAGAGCGTTCAGGGGACGAAGGGGATAATTATAAAAATGATTATTAAAATAGATGCTTGATTTGCGAGGCACCTTGAGGAAATCCTCACCCATTAAATCCTGCCACAGGGCAGAAATCTTTTCGAACTTGGTAAAGAAACGATGCCCACCTACGTCAAAATAGTAGCCTTTGTAGGATTCCGTCCTTGCGATTCCACCGACCCTGTCCGCTCTTTCGAGTACCAGCGGGGCCATTTTTTGCTTAACTGCCTCATGCGCTGCAGTGAGACCTGCAGGACCGGCGCCGATAACAACAATATTTTTTTTTCTCTGATTCATTTTTTTTCCAGATCATTTTCTCTTTATCTTTATCAACGCGATGTGCAGCTTATAATGAATGAATACCGCGAAGGCACAAAGGAGCGAAGTCTCACGGAGGTTCTTTGTGTGTCTTTGTGTCTTTGTGTCTTTGTGGCATTATCTGTCCACGGCGTTTTATCAGGTAGTTTCCATAACCAATAGCAAAAGCCAATCCGCTGTAGAAAAAATATAACCAATGCCATGGAAGTGTTTTTATTACAAATCCGAGGCCGCGTTTCTTTGTAAAAAACAGATACATATCCCTGTTAAGAGCAAGAAGCATGATAATACAACAAACTATCGGGATCAGCAGCCACGGGGAAAAAAAGGTCAGAATCCCAGTAAAAAGCAACAGGTAAACGAGAATCGTGCTGATTCTTGCGGAGGTTTTCAGGTTCAGGTCATCAGTTAACAGATTTTCTTTCAAGATCAAGCTGGTCCAGGGAAGTGCGCGGCAAAAAAAATCAGTTTTCACCAGGGATATCACGTCCCACCGTTTCAGGTGTTTTACCTGAATTTCTTTAACCAGACGAATTTTGTGACCTGCTTTTCTGAGCCTGTATCCCAGTTCGATATCTTCAATGGACGGATGCCGGTACGTTTCATTAAACCCTCCCATTTCCATAAATATATCCCGCCGAATGGCTCCGCAACCGGTCCAGAAGCTGAAAGCGTCCTCTTTTGAGGTCTGGTGAACATAATGATGAAGCAAATTTTTATACTGGGATAACAAATTTGTTTCAGACGGTTCATCATCATAAGAGCCAAAGAGGGCTGCAAGACCAGAATTACCCCGAAAAACAGCGGTCACACGCTCTACTGTATCAGAAACGATGACAACATCAGCATCTATAAAAAAAACAAGGTCTCCTGTTGCTTCACGCGCACCCAGATTCCGTGCTTTGGCCGGTCCGCCGGCCTCTGGAATTTTTAATACCTTTACCCCGAATTTTTCCGCAAATTGCCAGGAACCATCGGTATCACCATCCGCCACCACGATAATTTCATCCGAAGGAGATATGGCATCAGATGCAGCCGACAGGCATCGTTTAAACTGTTCTCCCCCGTTGTGGACAGGAATGACTATTGAAACCACAGGCTCGGATGCAGAACGATTTATTATCTCTTTTCCATAACTCACTGTGTCAGTTTCTCCAGCTTTATATTAATCGTTTTTCCCACGATGGGCAAAGGCAGCGTCAGCATCCGGTCTTTTGCCCTATCCTTATACCCCATATTTTCGTATATTAACAGGTTCTGATCTTTCAATAACTTGATATTGCTCTTTATAGGAATTGTCCTGCGCAATTTGAACCCGGGATTATCACGAAGCAGTTCCCGGAGTTTATCATAAATTTTTATACCGGTTGTATTGTCGGATTCGACAACCACAAAATGCACACTGTAATCAGAAAAACTCTTATAAATATCTCCAGCGCTATGCAGGTGTATTTGTAATTTGTTTGTGTCAGTAACAGACGATGACGTGATTATTTTGCTTCCCCTCAGGATAACAGATTCCCTGTACGGATCATTCTGGCGAACAAAAAAAACGAACTGGCCGTTTGCATATCCGTGAAAAAAAATCACAGGTGATTTTGTATGGTGTAAAACATACTCAGCAGCCTCTTCATACCCTTCAGCATGCCCTACAAACACATTGGGTAAAAAGCTGATCTGAATCAGTACCGGGAAGCAGTATATAAGATTTTTGATATAACGTCCCCGGGACTTAAAAAATTTCTCAAGGTAACAGGCTGTCTTTTCCAAAGCAGTACAGGCAAAAATTGTGAAGCAGGGAATCCAATACATGGAATACCGGGGTCCCTTAACCCTTATAAGAGTAAAGAATACATACACACAAACTATGCAGCAGACAAACATCAGGCACCTGCCATCTTTGGTGATAAGGGAAAAAATCATCCCGACGAGAATCAGTATTAGCATGAATTCTGTAAAATGAAAACAATATAAATAAGAAATATTTTTTAATAATTCGAACTCATAATAAATCCATTCCGAACCCATGATTCCAATTGATTGTGAGAGGTTCTGATCGCCAAGCCATAATGTAATGAAGACCGGAGGAATCAGGCAAATCATGATAATGAATCCTGACGTCATGGTATTCCTGGAAATAAAAAGGGACGGATTCTTTTTAACGATCGGATAAATAAAAAGCAGCGGTAAAATAAATCCGCTTTTCTGATTGGTCCAGATAGTTAATCCTACCATCATTCCAAGTACAATGGCGGCCCAATTGTTTGACGGATTTGCCTCGTATTTATACAGATAATACATGCAGATAATACACATTGAAAGGGTTGGAATTTCCAGCATAGTATGCTGTGCGTACTGATAAACCATGGGATTTGTCAGCCAGAGTAAAAGTGAAATCAGGGCATAGGATGAACTGTATAATTCCCTCACAAGCTGATACCAAAAAAACATACCTGTAAACAGGAACAATAATACAGCCATTTTGGCGCTCAGATAAGATAATCCGAAAACAAAATATAAAGGAGCTTCTGTCAGGGGAAAGACTACAGGCCTGTACCCTATTGAAAGAGCAGGGTATTTTGCATAATATGTGATGGTATATTCATATATGTTCTGCAAAGATTTTGGTAAATCCCTGATAAAATCCAACAGGAAAATACCGTCCATAGATATCCTGTCAGCATCGGGAGCAAAGAAGTATGGATCAGACAGGTGGGGAACAGACAGCAAAACGAAAAGAATGAATATTGCCAAAATGATGGAAAGAGATTTTATCTTTTTAAAATATAGCATTAAGTTTTTAGCCATTCGGCAAAACGATTTAGGTTAGGTGCGTCCGGTGAAAAAATTTCCAATCGGGAAAATCCGCCGTTTTTCGGAGATTGTAGAACAATTTTTCAAATTGTTTAAAACAATTTGAAAAATTGTTCTGCAGCCGGGAAAAGTGCTGCACCACTTGGGGAGATGTCTGAAAAAACCTACCTTCTGGTGAACATTGTAAAAAGCACATTTACGACATAGACATACTGTCTTTTCCTTTGCCGCTGCCAGACATTCCGACCTGTAATCTTCATCACCGGAAGCTATCGGAGCATTAATGAGTTTCTTATTATCCTCACATGTCATACATAAATCACTCTTCGGTTTCGAAAAAACGATGTCGGGGAAGTGTTCAGTCCATATGTCTGAATTCATGTTTGTTAGCTAACAAATCGGGCCGGTAAGGAAGCGGAAATCCGAATTCCTGATAAAGCCATTGAACCATTGTTTCTGCAAATAATCGCAGTTTGATCAGCGCGCCTGATGGATCGGGTCAGGCATATTGTTCGGCAAAGCCGCTCAAATCGGGCCACTGACGATCCTGTATTCGAGATTTGTTGATTTCATGTCATTCCCTCCGCTGTCATTCATAAGCTGATACTTCAAAGTCCCCCTTTTGTAAAGCAAATACTGTACCAGCTTCACAATCTGTATTTCATCCACTTGATGACTCGTCCAGGCCGCTGTCTCTATTGTTAAACGGAGAGTTTTCTAATCTCAGCAGATCGAAAAATTTCGATCTGCTGATTCTGGAGTAAAACTTTCCATCTGTTATCCATGACGATAATATTCTGATTCCTTTATTTTTCGGTTTACAATTCGTAGTTCCGCCTAAACGCGGAACTACTACAGCACTTTTTAAGTTCGTCCCCCTTTTTAAAGGGGCCGGGGGGATTTTATGTTACAAAAAAAGGGTGTTGCGGCAGAAATCCCCCCCGGCCCCCCTTTAAAAAAGGGGGGAGGAATTTACGAGTTGCTGTACTACGAACTTAAAAAGTGCCTGATGGGCGCATTTACAACTTGGGGGAGTCCCGGAGGACGACCGAAAATAGCCCGGCAATTTATTGCCGGGGCGGATGTCCCCGTTTTTCAGTCCCGCAGGGACGACTGAAAAGCTTTTTTTCAGCCGTCCCTGCGGGACGTGATGATCCGGAATACTCACCCGGCAATGAATTGCCGGGCTGTTTTCAGTCGTCCCTCCGGGACTGAAAATCACTCCCCTGACTTGTAAATACGCCCGTGCCTGTTAGTACACCAAGGCAGAAGTTCGTACACACTTTTTCAGTTCGGAAAACCTCTTTGAATCAGGGGATTCGGTATTTATAACTGTGTACGGATTTACGCCTTGGTGTACTAGTACACCGATTCGTAAATTCCTCCCCCCCTTTTTTAAAGGGGGGCCGGGGGGGATTTCTGCCGTAACACCTTTTTTTAGCAACGTAAAATCCCCCATGCCCCCTTTAAAAAGGGGGGGACGAACTTAAAAAGTGGTGTAGTACACACTTTTTCAGTTCGGAAAACCTCTTTGAATCAGGGGATTCGGTATTTATAACTGTGTACGGATTTACGCCTTGGTGTACTAGTTTTATGCTGATATGAAAGATGCCCATTTTTTTCTTGATTTCCATAAAGATAACGGATAAATGATCAGTTGATGATGATCTATACACATTCAGAATCTCAACACTATCAGTAGATTGAGAAGTTTCCGGTAACCCTTTTAAACAGCGAATTCCGGGTAACATCCGTTTTTTAATTTTCACCGGAATAACAGCTTTAACCTATTGTCATTCATGGAAAATCGGAAAACGGATGTTTTCCGACTTTAACCCGGAATCCACTGTTTGCAAAAGTTTTCGATCTACTGACTATGACTAAAATCAGATATTTCTACGGATGAAAGAGCATACCCTGATGAAAGAAAATATTCTTCAAAATAAACTGGATACTCTCAAAGCATTTCGTTATCTTAATTCGGATACCATTGATAAACTGGGTAATATTCTTAAAAGCCTGGATGATTGGAGTCTTCTCCGGATAAACCCGCTGATGTTCGCCGAAAAATATGGAATTGAAGAAAAAACGTGCCTTGATCTCTTTATTCACGGGGTTAAAATAGGTCTGTTTGATTTTTCTTACAATATGTTATGTCCACTTTGCGGAGGAGTCGTGAGAATACACAGAGAGTTGGACGAACTGGAAGAAGAAAAATTCTATTGCAGTGTGTGCAATGCTCATGTTCCTACCGTACTGGACGGGCAGGTGGAAGCCTCGTTTACAATTCATCCTGATATCAAGGAACTGAAAACAGATCCCCTGAAGGATAAATACAGCTACTATCGTTATCATTTTTCAACAAATTATGAGAGATCCGAAGAACTGCTTGAATACATATCTGATTGTATCATAAAATTCAAAGCATTAAAATCCGACGAAATGTATAAGGTATCTTTAACCGGCGATAAGGATTACGCTTATCAGTTTGCAAGTATTGAATACAATAGCGCATCCTGGATATATTTTGATGAACAGGAAGTGACCGGAAGAAAGAAAATAGAAATTAATTTATTACCCGATGGCTTTACACCATCTGAAATTCATCTGTCCCCTGGCTCATATCAGGTAGAAGTCCATAACCGAACCAAAAGCAGTTTCGGATTCCTGCTGTATCATTTCCAGTTTGATGAATTTACAAAAAATATGAAAAAATATCCGCTTAACGTACTTCCTTTTCTGACAGCGGCTCATCTGATTAATACCCAGAGCTTCCGGGATCTGTTCCGTGTCCAGAAGCTGTCGGAATCTCTGAACCTGAATATAAAAAATCTTACAATTATGTTTACGGACCTGAAAGGTTCCACTGCAATGTACGATGAAGCAGGGGACATGTTTGCCTATAAACTTATAAAGGAACATTTCAGCCTGCTTTCAGAATCTGTCCGAAACCACTCCGGTGCGATTGTAAAAACTATGGGAGATGCCGTTATGGCTACCTTTGTCAGTCCTTTGAACGGTTTTTTATGCGCCCTGGATATGATTCAGAAAATTGACAAGCTCAATGAGGAATGGGAACAGCACGGTTATGGAATCGGCCTGAAAGTGGGTCTGAATAAGGGGCCTGCACTTACCGTATTGAATGATGAGCGGCTTGATTATTTCGGCCAGTCCATTAATATCGCAGCCCGTATCCAGGGTTTGGCCGGTGCGGGTGAAATCTGTTTATCCGATTCTGTTTATAAAGAGAGCGGTATAGAACAACTGGTAACCCAAAACGGATACCTGTCTGAATATACAGAAGCGCACCTCAAAGGTGTCGGAAATCGGATGCCTGTTTATAAAATTTTCATCCATGATGAACATTTATCAGGGAATCCCAATAAATAGCAGACCTGCGAGGTTTTCAAAACCTCGCAGGTCTTAGGCGATTTCCAGAAAAGAATATACCAAGTGCGGTTTGTAGTTCCGCCTTCAGGCGGTGTTATGCCGCCTGAAGGCGGAACTGCAAACTTTGATCCGGTATGTTTTTTATTGGAAATCACCTAAGAATGGATCATTCTACAGAACTGTTATAGTCTGCCAGTGCTTTATCCGCCCTTTTATCAGCGTCAGCAAGCACTTTGTCAATCTTGCCGCCGGCAAATATCTTTTGCACGGCATCTGTGATAATGGTTCTGAGTTCGGGAAAGCACCCGACCATCGCTCCCTGTGACGCCCGGTTCACTTTTGTTTGCAGCAACTGGTCAAACGCTGCCCGGTATGCAGGGTTCTTTTCAAACCACTTCTGTTTTTCAACAACATCCACCGCGCTCTTACGAACCGGAAAATATCCGGTGCCTTTGTGCCAGCGAACCATGTTTTCCGTGTTTGTAAACCAGAGGAGGAATGTTTTGGCCGCGTCAGATTCTTCTTTGGAATGTCCCTGGGTCATCCAGAGACTTGCCCCGCCCACGACTACTCCGTTCCGTTCTATGCCGTCCGGTGCAGGGAGAAATCCCGTGCCAAGCTCATAGCCGTTCTCGGCTGCCGTATTCTGATGAAACGTGACATCAGAAGTAGAGGTGATGAGCATGGCTGCCTGCTGGGTGATGAATATCTGATTTGCTCCGTCCCAGTCCTCGGGTTTTCCTGAATAGGCATAATAGCCTTTATCATAAAGGGTTTTCAACCATGACATAATCCGCTTCATGTCATCGCTGTTAACAAAAATATCCGTGGCCCTGCCCGCTCGTCCGTTTTCATTATTGGCAAGAAGCGCGCCCTGCATACTTATCCACTGTTCTACAAACCACGTATGAAGGGGCCAGGTGATCCCTTTGGGAGCCGCCTTGGAAGAAACGATTTTTTCACATGCAGCGATAACCTCTTTATAGGTTTTCGGCGGGTTTTCAGGGTCAAGACCGGCTTTTTTGAAAATGTTCTTGTTATAATAAAGAACCGGGTTCGACGAATTCCAAGGGATGGAATTGAATTTTCCGTTAATCGTATAGTAATTGGCAACCGGAGCAATGTAGTCGTCCAGCATGGCATAATCACTGTCATTTACATAATCCTGGAAAGGCGTGAAAATACCTGAATCCAGTGCAAGCTGGCTGCCGACCTCAAAAATCTGGACGATATGAGGAGCCTGTTTCTGTTTGGCAGCGAGGATGGACGCGTTAAGCGTATCCCGGTAACTTCCTTTGTAATCAACCTTCACCTCGATGTTCGGATGCGTATAATTGAAATCATCCGCCATCCTCTGGATAAAAGCAGTTCTTCCGCCTCCGAAAGCATGCCAGAAATTGATTCTGACTTTTTCAGCCTGTGCGACCCCGCACAGCATAATAAAAAACAGGGCCGCGGCAAACATACGTTTCACCATTTTTCCTCCTTAATTCAAATTGTTTAAATTCATTTATACAATGCGGGACTGATGCATTCACCTGTCCCGCTATCAAAAATATGGGCATTTGCAACCTCAAAGCCCGGCCATACTTCGGTTCCTTCTCCTACGGTTTCATTTCGTGAGACTTTCAATCTCAGCATAAATTCTCCCATGCTAACATGGAGAAGGCTCTCGCCTCCCAGGGGTTCGCAAAGGGTCACCCTGGAAGGCCATAAAATCTTACCTGCTTCATCTCTGTCATTCGCATGCAGGATAATATGCTCGGGTCGTATGCCGACCGTATATTTTTCTCCGTTGAGCAAAGTCGCTCGATCTTGGGGAAGTGTCATCTGAACACCGTCCGGGAGACTGAGTGTTCTGTCGCTCTGTCTGGAAGCTTCGATAAAATTCATGGCAGGTGTTCCGATAAAGCCTGCAACAAATACATTGGCCGGCCTGGTATAAAGTTCATCGGGTTTGCCGATCTGGGATACATACCCGTTTTCCAGCACCGCAATCCGGTCGGCCAGGGTCATGGCTTCCACCTGATCATGGGTAACATAGATCATGGTTTTGCCTAAATTCCGCTGAAGCTGCCTGATCTCCACCCGCATGTGATTCCTAAGCTTGGCATCCAGATTGCTCAGGGGTTCATCCATCAGGAACACATCAGGATTTCTCACGATACATCGTCCCATGGCAACCCGCTGACGCTGGCCCCCGGAAAGCTCACGGGGACGCCTGTCAAGCATGTCAGAAAGCCCCAGCATTTCAGCTACATTTTTAACAGATGTCTCCCGCTCCTGCTTACTCACTCCCCGCAGTCTGAGGCCGAAGTCTATGTTCTGGGCAACCGTCATGTGCGGGTACAGGGCGTAATTCTGGAATACCATAGCGATATTCCTGTCCTTGGGCGGAACATCGTTCATCAGGCGATCACCAATGTAAATATCTCCGCTGGTAAGAGGCTCAAGTCCTGCAATAAGCCTGAGAAGGGTGGTTTTGCCGCATCCGGAGGGGCCCACAAACACCATGAGTTCTCCCTCATCTACTTTCAGGTCAACGCCGTTGATAACCTGAACATCATCAAAACATTTGTAAACATTTGTAACTTGTATCGAAGCCATATTTCTCACACCGGAGTAGCCTGAAAATATTTTTTCAGCAAGACTTCCGGGATTTTGGTTATGAATATTCGGGGATGTTTCCCGCTGATCAATCAGTTATAAAGAATCAATTCCAAAGGCAAATCAATATCTTCAGCAAATTCATTACCCATTTCCTCCATATCATCTCCTTTTTCGTAATACCAGTTTACCCTTACTTTGCCGCCCCTTGCATAAAATTCTTCCAAAATTTCCAGGAAATCCATCAGGTACTTTGTGGATGTTGAATTTAAATACTGAAGCTTCAGATCCAGGGTAACCGGCTTTCCGATCTCGGAAATATAGCTTTTCAGCCATGCATTGAGGGTTTGAAAAAAATGCCAGGTTCTTTCCGGGTATGAAACCCCCTCCATCTCAAGAAAACCTTTTTCTGCTTCAAAGTTAATTTTCAAGGTTTTATCCGTAGGCTCCAGTATCAGATTTTCCATCTATTAC
>JAUCGG010000354.1 GCA_030378015.1 Desulfococcaceae bacterium HSG8 | reverse complement strand
GTTCAGTACACAGGAGTAAGACAAATTTGATTTTATTGATAAAATGAATTGAATTCATCCATAAAAGGATTACTCATTTTGCTTTTATCCCATCTTTTTTTCGCAGAATAATCGCTGAAAAATACGACATTTTTCGTATTGACAAGCTTGGGGAATAATGAAAAAATAAGCTGAAAAACGAATACAGCATAAGCCTCGGAATAAATTCCGAGGCTGAAAGCGAAAGCAGGCTGAAGCTAGCTGCCTTCAGGCTGCTTTGGCTTTCAGCCCCGGCATTGATGCCTGGGCGTAACCCATTGGAAATATTTAAACTATGAAGCGACTTTTCGGAAACACCGGCGGACTGAAATCCGATCAGCTCCGCAGACTTGAAAACCTGTACCGCCGCCGTATTCCGCCTGAATTCCTTATTACCCCCGAGCTTGCCCGCGACATCAGCAGGCTTTCTCATGAGATCCGCAGGCAGATCGGCCTTCTTATAGACCGTCAGGGCAAACTTGCTTATGTAATTGTAGGAGATACCCGGAAAATTTTTATCCCGGACATCAGCGAATACCGGGCAGTAACCCCGGGCCGCCTGAAGGGGTTGCGGTGCGTACATACCCATCTCAGCAATGAGCGCCTCACCAGTGACGACCTGACCGACCTCGCACTGCTCAGGCTCGATATCATGGCCGCGATTACGATTTCCGGGGAGGGCCTGCCGGATTATATCCACATCGGACACATTCTGCCAAAGCACTCCGGGGATACGCCTTACGAAATTCTCCCGGGACTGCGCGCCCATCAACTGGACATCGGATGTCTTGAACTGATCCAGGCTCTTGAAACAGAGCTTGCCGATATCAGGGCCTTACATGATGCGGGAACCGAAGAACGGGCCCTCCTTGTCAGTGTTACAACAGTTCCCCGGCGCATTGCTCTTGATTCCCTGGAAGAACTGAAAGCCCTCACTTTATCCGGTGG
Source organism: Desulfococcaceae bacterium HSG8 (assembly GCA_030378015.1). Taxonomy (GTDB): domain Bacteria; phylum Desulfobacterota; class Desulfobacteria; order Desulfobacterales; family 4be13; genus JAUCGG01. Next base: position 2,358 of record JAUCGG010000354.1, on the reverse strand, counting down.
GGTCAGCATTACAGACACGGTTTTACAGCAACGCAAGAAAATTGACTCCAGGTTCCTTATGGGACGCGGGAAGCTCCAGGAACTCGCGCTCCTGGCCCTGCAGAAAGATGCGACCCTGCTCATTTTTGACCAGGAACTGAATCCTTCCCAGATCCGTTCCATTACTGATCGCACAGATATGAAGGTCATTGACAGGACACAACTGATCCTTGATATCTTTGCCCAACGCGCTCAGACCAGGGAGGGAAAACTCCAGGTGGAGCTTGCCCAGTTAAAATACCTGCTTCCGCGTCTTATCACTAAGAACACGGCCATGTCCCGCCTGACCGGCGGCATCGGGGGCAGGGGGCCGGGTGAGACAAAGCTGGAGATCAACCGGCGGCGGGTAAGGGATCGCATTACGCGGGTAACAAATGAACTGTCCCGTGTAAGAAAACAGCGGAAACAGCAGCGATCAAGGCGTGATAAAAAAGGGCTTCCCATAATCTCCATCATCGGATACACCAATGCCGGGAAATCAACCCTGCTCAACACGCTCACACACAGCAGGGTTCTGGCTGAAAGCCGGCTGTTTGCAACGCTTGATCCTTCAAGCAGACGCCTCAGATTCCCGAGAGATACCGAGGTCATTATCACGGATACAGTGGGATTCATCAAAGACCTCCCCAAAGACCTGATGGTCGCATTCCGGGCAACCCTGGAAGAGCTTGAAAGCGCGGATGTTCTGCTCCATCTGATAGATATCAGTAATCCCCGCTTTGAAGCCCAGATCAGGTCAGTGGAACGCATACTTGACGAACTGAACTTAGAGAAAATCCCCGTAATCCGCGCGCTGAATAAACAGGACATTCTTGAAAAAGAAGCTGTTGAACAGGTTGTCACAAATTTTGGCGGAATTGCCATTTCTGCCCGTGACAGATCCACGCTGAGGCCTTTGATTGAGAAGATGGAGGGGATGATAGGTGGTGCGTGAAACGTAATGCGTAATGCGTGATGTGTGATGCGGGAAAGTTTGTAGTTCCGCCTTTAGGCGGTCACGAATGGCCGCCTAAAGGCGGGACTACGAACTCTTTTCGATCCGTAATAAAGAGTTCTGCCATGCGTTTATTTTATATTCTGAAAAGAATCATTGCAATGCTTCGCCGGGAAAACTTTTTCAAGGTTATGCTGATTACCTTTATAGTTATCCTTTCGGGAAGTACGGGGTTTGTGTTTTTTGAAAAAGATACCACGTTTGCTGACGCGCTCTGGTGGGCAGTTGTCACGCTGACGACCGTGGGATATGGCGATATCTCTCCTGAATCAACAGGGGGAAGGCTGGTTGGTATCGGGGTGATGATTATGGGTATCGGTTTCCTGGGCGTACTCACTGCCAGTATTGCCACGATATTTATGGAAGAAAGGCTTCTGGAGAATAAGGGAATGAAATCAACACAAGTAAAAAATCATTTTATCATCTGCGGATGGAATTTCAGGGGAGAGGAGATCGTTGAAGAGCTTCGGAGAGACCCCAAATCCGCTGATGTTCCCATAGTCATCATTGCGGACCTGCCGGAAAAACCGATGGATGATCCCCTGCTTCATTTTATACGCGGTGAAGTCAGGTCAGACATTCTTGAAAAAGCAAATCTGAACTCGGCTCAGAGCGTTATTGTCCTTTCCGACGATAACCTTGATGCCTACGCGCGGGACGCAAAAGCTGTACTGAATACCCTGACCATAAAGAACATATATCCCGGCGTCTATGCCTGCGTAGAACTCATGGATGCCGAAAATGTTGAGCAATGCAAGATGGCAAAGGCAGATGAGATTGTCGTTCTCGGGGAAATCAGCACAAATCTGCTTGTCCAGGCGGCCCTTGATCATGGCATTACCCGCATGATCAGTGAGCTTCTCACTAACCGCTACGGCAAAGAGATTTACAAAATAAAACTTCCGCCCCGCCTGGCAAACCGGTCTTTTTTCGATGTAATGTGCGAGCTTAAAAAGGAATATGATATCCTGTGCGTCGGCGTTGAAGATAGCAAAAATGTCATATCAAACCCTGACAGCAATTATCAGGTTGCCAAAGATGACCGGCTCATTGTTATTGCTTCAGAGCGGCCAGATGTCACATAGGGATTTCAAAGGAGTGCAAAAATGGAGCCGCTAGTACCGCAACTTACAAGTTCGTCCCCCTTTTTAAAGGGGGCATTGGGGATTTTATGTTACAAAAAAAGGGGGTTGCGGCAGAAATCCCCCCCCCCGGCCCCTTTAAAAAAGGGGGAGGAACTTAGGGAATTCCGAAAAAAGCGCATAGGTCTATAAGTTTTGACAAAACTTTAACAAATTGAAAAAATAGGTTATATCAGCCTTCCG
>JAUCGG010000353.1 GCA_030378015.1 Desulfococcaceae bacterium HSG8 | reverse complement strand
TCAAGAAATTGCGGTGGTTCCGCTTCGCTCCACCCACCCTACAAAACACTATCTGCAAGAATATATCTTTGTTGCCAGTTTCCATATTTGATTCTCAATTTTCAATAACAAGCAAGGAGAAAAAAACATGACTCAGAAAAAGAAACACTTAAAGCTGTGGTTTGTCGTGGCAATTGCCGTAATGTTCTGCACAATAGGATCAGGTTTTTACCGGGATATTTCGGCCAGTGACAATGAAACTTACAAGGGCCTTAAAATATTTTCCGATGTAATTGAACTGATTGAAAAAAACTATGTGGATGAGGTTGACACCAAGGAGCTGATTCAAAAGGCGATCCAAGGAATGGTGAGCAGCCTTGACCCTCATTCCCAGTTGCTTCCGCCCGAAGCGTTTGAAGAATTGCAAATTGATACCCAGGGAAAATTCGGGGGCATCGGTATTGTAATTACAATGCAGAAAGGCGTTCTGACGGTAATTTCCCCCATTGAAGGTACGCCTGCCTACAAGGCCGGTGTGGAAGCCGGTGATATCATCATCAAGGTTGACGGCGAATCCACCAAAGATATGATGCTGTGGGAAGCAGTGAAGAAGATGCGGGGTCCCAAAGGAGAACCGGTAGTCATTACCGTTGTAAGAAAAGGAGAGGCAAAGCCTATAGATTTCAATCTGATACGGGATATTATCCCGATTGACAGTGTAAAACATATTGCTTTGAGACCCGGTTACGGATACGTCCGAGTCACCAATTTTCAGGATAATACAACAGATGACCTCAGTGGTGCATTGAGAGAACTGGATTCAAAAGAACCGTTGAAAGGGCTTATCCTCGACCTTCGTGACAACCCGGGCGGATTGCTGAATCAGGCTATTCAGGTGGCTGATGTTTTTCTTGAAAAAGGGGCAATTGTTTCCATTAAAGGCCGGCTGAAAAAACATACAAAAATTTTCAAAGCCAGTCGTGGCAAGGTAAAACATACTTATCCGGTTGTTATCCTGATTAACGGCGGCAGTGCCAGCGCATCGGAAATTGTAGCCGGAGCCTTGCAGGATCAGAAGCGGGCAGTTATCCTCGGAACGACTTCCTTTGGCAAAGGCTCGGTTCAGACAGTGGAAACCCTGCGCGACGGCTACGGACTGAAATTTACAATTGCCAGGTATTACACCCCCAGCGGCCGTTCGATCCAGGCCCAGGGAATTGAGCCGGATATTGAAGTAAAAAAGAGATATATTGAGGAAGAGGATGAGGAGGATGACGGGCTGCTGAAGGAGAAGGATCTGAAAAATCACCTGGAAGCATATCCGGTTGAAGAAGAAGTTGAAGAAGAAGATCAGGATGCTGAAGATAAAAAGGAAACCGGAAAGAAATCAAAGAAGCGCAGGTCCGAATACAGATACGGGCCCCTTGAAATCGAAGGGCTTCAGGAAGATAATCAGGTGATGCGTGCTCTTGAAATTCTGATCGGTTACGATATATTTAAGGATATTAATGCTTAATATCAGGAATCTCAGGAAGGCGGGCATGGGGATATTCCTGTTGGCCCTGCTGGTGATAGCAGTGGGATATTTTTCCCACTGCTCTCGTGTTCCGGAAAAAAAAACATCCGGGGGATCACCCAGATTCGAAATATATCCTAAAGAGGAAATCGTTCCTGACAGGCGGATCCCGGAACCCAGGCCATCCCTGCCCAAAGTCGCTATTATTATTGATGACATGGGCTATGACAGTTTCACAGCGGAAAAATTTCTGAACTTTGATGCTGTGATTACATTTTCCATATTTCCTCACAGCCCGTCTGGAAAAACTATTGCTGGAAAGGCCAGGGCAAAAGGATGGGATATAATGCTTCACCTTCCCATGGAACCGGTTGAATACCCCGCGGTTGATCCGGGACCAGGGGCAATCCTGGCCGCAATGACGCCCGAACAACTCGTACTCCGGCTTGAAAGCAATCTGGATTCATTGCCTTTTATCAAAGGGGTCAATAACCACATGGGGTCAAAGGTGACAACAATTCCCCATCAGATGTATAAGATACTGTCTGTTCTGAAAAAAAGAAGGCTTTTCTTTATTGACAGTCTGACTACTGTGGACAGCCTCTGCCGATCCTCCGCCCGATTGTTGCAAATCCCGTTTGCACAAAGAGATGTGTTCCTTGATCATATCCAGGATGCTGATGTCATCCGCAGGCAAATAGTCCGGCTGATGCGTATTGCTGATGATTACGGTGAGGCCATCGGGATCGGACACCCGTATGAGGTTACATACCATGTTCTTCAAAAAATGCTTCCTGAACTGAAAAAAAGAGTCCGGCTTGTTCCGGCTTCGGAGGTTGTGCATACAATCGGATGATATTTATTGTAGCTGCTCAGACTTCCAAACTCCGGTCTGGGAGCGCACTTGCTTACGGAAACTCTGCTTGCATTGCCCTGTCGTTCGACTGAGCAACTAAGGTATTCCCCCAAAATTAATATACCCGGTATCTTGCTCTTGTGCTCTCGCTCCTGCTCCTGCCTGATAAAGAGCAAGAGCAAGATAAAGAGCAAGATTAAAATTAAGGTCAGACGGGCAGATTATTTATTGGGAAATCCCTAAGCTCACGCTGAAACTTGGATTCTCGCAAAGCAAGCTTTGCACTCCGCGGTCGGGGAAGCCTTGTATCAGCAGATTGAAAAAGTCCCCGGAAGCCTCTCGTTCCCACGCTTTGTGTGGGAATGCAGGTCGGACGCTTCGCGTCCGGTGAGCCGGTCATGTCAGAAGGATGCGCGCCATCATCATATCTTCACAAATCAGCTTTTCTCTTGACTTAAACTTCGCTATTTAGCTATTGTAACATCTGGCTTGCAAATAGCCTTTCATTCCGTTTTTAATAATCCCTGTTTACTTGTGAAGCTCAGGGGAATGGTATGAACTACTTTGAATAATTATAAAAGTAGGGTGGGGTTCTATCCACCGATGTTCATATCGGATAAACGAAATAGCGAGATAGTGATAATGGTGGGGCAAGCCTACAGGAAAGGATCAACATCATGGACCAGACTACAAAAACAACATGTTGAAAATGCAAAGAAATTTTTCATACTACTACATCAACTTGTAAATTCCTCCCCCCTTTTTTAAAGGGGGGCCGGGGGGGATTTCTGCCGCAATACCCTTTTTTTGTAACATAAAATCCCCCCGGCCCCCTTTAAAAAAGGGAAGGACGAACTTAAAAAGTGGTGTACTACCCTTAAAAACAGGGTTAATCGCCTGTTAATACGGTTTTCAAAATCGTTCCCTGCTCCTGTTGCAACAGTTTGTAGGGTGGGGCTTGCCCCACCGATGTTCTAAATTGACAGATAGCGATAATGGTGGGTAGAACCCCGTCCTATATTCTCAACTTAAAAAAGCATAATTTAAGAAATTACT
>JAUCGG010000352.1 GCA_030378015.1 Desulfococcaceae bacterium HSG8 | reverse complement strand
TACCGGAAACTTTTCGATCTACTGATAATTTACCACAGAGCAGATAAATATGGAACCCTTTATAAAGAGAGAACCATGCCTGTTATACAATTAAAAGCTGATTTATCATTCGATCAGCTCGTAAATGCTGTGGGGCAGTTATCCCGGTCTGAACTGGAAAGACTTTTTTCGCAGGTGACTTCTGTCCGCCCTTTATATGAGGATCGCAGGCTCTCCGATACCGAGTCCGAACTGCTGATGAAGATAAATGAAGGGGTTTCCGACGATGTTCAGCACAGATACAACGAACTGATCGCCAGAAGAAATCAGGGAACGCTGACAGATGAAGAATACAGCGAACTGTTACGACTGACAGATCAGACGGAACTTGCGGATGCCGCACGTCTTGAATATCTGACAGAATTAGCCCGTATTCGGAACAAGCCGCTCACGCTGCTGATGAACGAACTGGGCATCAGACCGCCGGAATATGCGTAGAAAACGGATAACAGTCAGCCAGCGGCGTACTGTTGCAGAACGGGCAGAAGGCTGTTGCGAATATTGTCTTAGCCAAGTGCGTTTTTCAATGCAGTCTTTTTCTATAGAGCATATTATTCCTGCTGACAAAGGCGGTAAGACCGGATTGGAAAATCTGGCATTGTCATGTCAGGGTTGTAATAACCACAAATACAATAAAATCGAAGAATACGACCTGTCAGTCGTCAGTTTGTCCCTCTTTACCAGACAGCAGAAATGGAACGATGATTTTGTCTGGAATAAAGACTGCACACTGATTATAGGGAAACTCCGACAGGACGTGCAAGGGTGAGAACATTGCATTTAAATCGTGAAGGCCTGGTTAACCTGCGGCGGATTCTTTATACAGCAAAGAAGCATCCGCCTTCTTTTAATTAAACAGAGATTACAGATAGTTTCTTTTCTATATGGCTTGAAGTTTTATTTCGATCTGATTTCCTTTGTCCTTACTATTGCTCTTAAATATTAAAAGCAATATTACACCCCAACCAAAACCCTTGACTCCCACACCATAATAAAATAGACAGACATAAATATGGAATCCGTTGAAAACCACCAAGATGACTATTTTAACTGTGATATCGGGCTGATCCGCCCGAATCCCTATCAGCCCCGTAAGCAGTTCTCCCAAGAGGAACTTACAGAATTATGCAGTTCTGTCAGGGAGCAGGGTATCATTCAGCCACTGCTGGTCAGAAGCACGAACCCCGGATATGAGATTATCGCTGGGGAAAGACGCTTCCGGGCCGCTGAAATGGCCGGATTGGAAACGGTTCCGGTTATTTTAAAAAATGTTTCCGATTCAGACATGCTGGCAATTTCCATTATTGAAAACATCCAGCGCAAGGATCTGAATCCTCTGGAAGAGTCCGAAGCTTATCACCGCCTGATGACCGAATTCACGCTTACACAGGATCAGGTGGCAAAGCGGGTCGGAAAAAGCCGGTCAGCAGTTGCCAATATACTGAGACTCAGGCAGTTGCCCCTGCACATCAGGGACTCCGTAACTGATGGTGTGCTGAGTATGGGACATGCACGGGCCTTGCTGGGTGCGGAAACCCCCGCACATCAGACTGAGGCCTGGCAGGAAGTTCTCTCCAAGGGCCTTTCGGTCAGACAGACGGAAAACCTGATCAGCCGTCTGAAAAGAAAAAAGAAAGAGTTGAAAAAAGCGGATTCTGATCAAACCCATTTTTCAGATATAGCGGACGACCTTTCCCGACAACTGGGGACAAAGGTTCAGATCAGACGAAGCGGGAAGAGAGGAAAAATAGAAATCGAATTTTATACGGATGATGATCTTGATTATCTCATAAATATTTTAAAAACCCAGGCTTCCGGAGCTTTTTAACTTCGGAAGTTTCGGACCCCGAAAATGACAAAAATGATAAAAATATGTGTAGTTGACGGTCAGGGAGGCGGCATTGGCAGTGCTGTGATCAGGAAACTGAAAGAACTTTTCCAGGAAACTGTTGAAATTATTGCCTTGGGAACGAATGCAATTGCAACTGCCCAGATGCTCAAGGCAAAAGCCAACCGGGGGGCTTCGGGTGAAAATGCTATCGTTCAGACAGTGAAAAAAGCGGATGTCATTATCGGACCCATCAGCATTATTTTGGCGCATGCCATGATGGGCGAGGTGACGCCGAAGATGGCAGAAGCCGTGGCAAGCTGCCCTGCCCGGAAGCTGCTCATACCGCTTGCCCAGGAAAATGTCGAAATAGTGGGGATATCCGGTATCCCGCTTCCCCACCTGATTGAGTCGTTAATTAATGAACATCTGAGATGCGTGAAACGTGATGCGTGAAACGTGAAGGTAGTACATTAACTTGTAAGTTCCTCCCCCCTTTTTTAAAGGGGGGCCGGGGGAGATTTCTGCCGCAACACCCTTTTTTTGTAACATAAAATCCCCTCGGCCCCCTTTAAAAAAGGGGGGGACGAACTTAAAAAGTGGTGTAGTAGCGTAATCTTTCAGATTGCGCCGCATTCTGAAAGAATGCGCTACTTATTCACTGAAAATAAGGAGGGACAGAGTATGTGTGAAGCAAATGCCTATATGATCGAAGGAGATGAGAAAAAACTGATTATGGAAGCGGTGGATACGGTCCAACCCGAAGACGGCGGTGTCAGCCTGGTCAGCATATTCGGAGAGCAGAAATTCCTGAAAGCCCGTATTCATGCCCTTTCCCTGGTGGAACATGAAATATTTTTGAAACCGAGCTGATTGAGAGTGGTCAGTTGTCAGTTGCAACTGACAACTGACAACGGACAGTGATATGCTGATCGAATTTAAAGTGGGAAACTTTTTATCATTTAAGGATGTTGTCAATTTCAGTATGATAGCCTCTCCTGATGAAGCTGTAGATACGACTTTTTCTGCAGTCAATAAATTTCAGCTATTAAAAAGTGCTGTAATATATGGTGCAAACGCAAGCGGAAAGAGCAACCTGCTAAAAGCAGTTGCTTTTATGAGACGTTTTGTTTTTGAATCATCGAAAGAATCCCAGGCAACAGAAAATATTAACGTCAGTTCTTTCAGACTAAGTACAGAATGTGAAAAGGAACCTTCTTTTTTTGAAGTAATTTTTATCTGCAATCAAAGAAAATTCAGATACGGATTTGAAGTTGATAAAAACGAAGTCCATTCGGAATGGCTTTTTTTTGTACCGACAAGAACCGAAGCTAAGTTATTTATAAGAGAAAAAGGAAACATTAAGATAGGTAATTATTTTAAAGAAGGCAAAGGCTTGGAAAACAGAACCCGATCTAATGCCCTTTTTCTATCAGTAGCAGCTCAGTTCAACGGAGAAATTTCAACTCGTATATTGACATGGTTTAAAAGCCTTAATGTTATTTCAGGCCTTGATGATAATTCTTATATAGGCTTTACTTTAAAACGCTTGGAGAATGAAAAATTTTTAA
>JAUCGG010000009.1 GCA_030378015.1 Desulfococcaceae bacterium HSG8 | reverse complement strand
CAAAACAGTCAAGTAACTTTTCCCTTCATACATCTTCTATTTTTTGTTGAAACCGAGCATTTTTTATATTATGTTGTCGGTTGTCAGTTGCGGTTGTACATTTCAGCGCTCGTCTGTTACTGATATATAAGGCGTATTTACGATTTCTGTCCGGATCGTAAATCGGCTTTGATCTTCGTTTCATCCGCTTTACTCCTGTCAGATTCACAAATCCGGCGGTTCGGATTTGTCAATCCGAGCCGAGCCATGTGGCCAGAACGAAGATCATGGCCCGTAAATCTGAAATCGTAAATCATCAGAGATACTGCAATGACCAATGATCAATGACATATAGGGGGATAATTATGTCCAAAAAAGTGATTTTATGTGTTGATGATGAAAAGATTATCTTAGACAGTCTCAAATCACAGCTCAAAAAGCGATTCGGATCAAAATACAGCTATGAGGCTGCCGAGAATGCCGAGGAGGCGTTCGAGGTAATTGAAGAACTTTTTGAAGACGGTCTGGAAGTTCTTATCATCGTTTCCGACTGGCTAATGCCGGGCCAGAAAGGAGATGAATTTCTTATCAATGTCCATGAAAAATTTCCCGGTATTGTTAAAGTTATGCTTACCGGGCAGGCGGATGAAAAGGCAGTTGAGAACGCCAGACAGAACGCTAATCTCTACCGTTGTCTTCATAAACCCTGGAAAGAAGAAGAACTGGTTGATACAATTGAGTCCGGTTTGGAGAACCAATGAAAAAGCCTGTTATCTTATGCGTTGATGATGAAAAGATTGTTCTGAGCAGTCTTAAAGAGCAATTGAAACGTGCATTCGGAAATAAATACGGTATTGAAACTGCTGAGAGTGGTGAAGATGCGGTTTATCTTTATGAGGAATTAGCAGAAGATGAAATTGAAGTCCCGGTTATTATTTCTGATTATATCATGCCCGGGATGAAGGGGGACGAACTTCTGAAATATCTTCACGGACTTTCGCCGGGTATGCTGAAAATCCTGCTGACAGGCCAGGCCAGCACCGAGGGAGTCACCAATGCTGTGAATTATGCCAGTCTGTATCGCTATATTGCCAAGCCGTGGGAGCAGGATGACCTTGTCCTGACTGTGACCGAAGCCCTTCGGAGTTATTCCCGTGATCAGCAGCTTAAAGAGCAGACCGAAAAGCTGCTGGAATCGGAAAAAAAATACCGCGGCATTTTTGAAAATGCGTTAGAAGGCATCTATCAGAGCATACCGGAAGGCAGATATCTGAACGTTAACCCGGCCATGGCACATATGCTGGGGTACGATACAGCAGATGAACTTATCGAAAGCATTACAGATATAAGGAATCAGCTCTATGTTGATCCCGAACGCCGTGATGAACTTTTCCGCATGATACAGACGCATGAGGTAGTGACTGATTTCGAGGTTCAGTATTACAGGAAAGACGGGAGCAAGACATGGGTTTCACTGAATGCTCATCCTGCTTTTGATGAGAATGGCGAGATCATTCTTTTAGAAGGCATCGTGGAGGATATCAGCCACAGGAAGCAGGCTGAAGAAGCCTTGCTGCGGGCATATGAAAAGCGCAAAGAACTCGAACATATTATTAATCGAAGCCCGGTGGTGGTTTTTCTTTGGAAAAATGCCCCGGGCTGGCCCGTGGAATTTGTCTCCGAAAATGTGTCCCAGTTCGGTTATACCCCTGAGGACTTCATTTCCGGCCGGGTAAGCTATTCGGAGATCATTCATCCCGATGATGCGGCCCGTGTAGCCCAGAAAGTGGAACGCTATACCTTGGAAAGAAAACCCGAGTTTACACAGGAATACCGCATCATCACCAAATCCGGGGAAATCCGATGGACCGATGACCGAACCTGGACTCGGACCGATGATGCAGAAAATATCACACATTACCAAGGCATTGTGCTTGATGTAACCTTTCGGAAAGAAAAGGAAAAAGCTGAAAGAGAACGTGAAGTTGCCGAAGCTGCGAACAAGAAGATTATGGACAGCATCAGATACGCCAAAATGATACAGCGTTCACTGCTTCCGAATGCTGAACAGGTAAAAATTTACCTGCCTCACAGCTTTTTTCTCTGGAAACCCAGGGATATCGTGGGCGGCGATATCTTTTTTACGGATTTTTTTAAAAACGGTTTTGTCGTTGCCGTCATTGACTGCACAGGGCATAGCGTTCCCGGTGCATTTATGACCATGATCGCGTCTTCCGCGCTGAGAAGAATCGTAAAAGATGAATGCTGTTACGATCCTTCTGAAATACTGAAGCGTCTGAACCTTATCGTAAAGAAAACCCTTCATCAGGATACAAAACATGCTCTTTCTGACGATGGTATGGATGCTGCGATCTGTCTGGTCAGAATGACTGATACCTATTTCACTTCTTTTGAACTGACCTTTGCCGGGGCAAGGCTTCCGCTGTTTTACACCTCGGACGGCGAGGTAACAGTAGTCAGGGGAGACAAGAAAAGCATCGGGTATAAACGTTCCGATCTGGATTTCAATTTTACCGACCATACGATACCTATTAAAAAAGGGATGAATTTTTACATGGCAACTGACGGATTCTGGGATCAACTAGGCAGCGACGAAAGCAGCCGCTTCAAAGTCAGATCCTTTGGCATGAGGCGATTGACAAACCTGATCGGAGAAATCAGCGATCTTCCTTTTGAGGAGCAGCGGGAAATACTGCTTCAGAATTTTAATGAATACAAAACCGGAAATGATATCCAGGATGATGTAACAGTGGTGGGGTTCGGGTTCAGATCATAATTGTCAGGCATTGTTTAAAAACGATATTTGCCCATTCTCGTTCCAATCAGGAATTTGGGAACGGGAGCCTTCATAACAAAAAATCTCGCAAAGGCGAGGGCCGGGAACTGCTGAACCATCCGGTATCTTATAATCTGTGACCATATAGTGCCACTCTCTATGTCATTACTGTGAAAACAGGAATCCGTTTTTACAGACGGTGATGAAAATGTCTGAAGAACTAATAAAGAAAGCCAGGGAGGCTGCTAAAGAACAAAAAGAAGGAATAAAGCGTCCGCCGAAAATGATCTCAGTAATACGGGATACAAAGACAAATCAGCTTTTTATCGAAACAAGCGGAAAACCGTTTCCCGATAATATACATCCGGAAATAATAAGGTGATTTCCAGAAAAGAATATACCAAGTTTGTAGTCCCGCCTTCAGGCGGCATGACACCGCCTGAAGGCGGAACTACTACACCACTTTTTAAGTTCGTCCCCCCCTTTTTTAAAGGGGGCAGGGGGGATTTTATGTTACAAAAAAAGGGGTTGCGGCAGAAATCCCCCCCGGCCCCCCTTTAAAAAAGGGGGGAGAAATTTACAAGTTGATGTACTACTACACCACTTTTTAAGTTCGTCCCCCCCTTTTTTAAAGGGGGCAGGGGGGATTTTATGTTGCTAAAAAAAAGTGTTACGGCAGAAATCCCCCCCGGCCCCCCTTTAAAAAAGGGGGGAGAAATTTACAAGTTGATGTACTACAAACTTCAATCCGGTATGTTTTTTACGGATCAAAAGTGTTTACAGATTAGGTATTTTACAGATCAGAATACTGAACGGCAGGTAGCAATGACAATTTTTTCTAAAAAAACATTGGATATTCTGTACCGGGCAGGATGGTCCGAAAATTGGAGATCAGTCATTTCAGACGTGCATTAAGGGAAGAAGGCTTTTATATGCCTGAGAGAGTTGCCATGTTTTTAAAAAGCTTCGGAGAGCTTGAAATAAAACAGGCAAATTCTGATTATTTCCATTTTGATGTGATAAAAGCGGTCTCCGGAGTCGATCCGGACTGGGTGAAAGAATATTACAGGGAACAAACTCATGAGGAACTGTGTATTATCGGTGAGGCATTTAATGAGTATATGGTCCTGTGTATGTCATCTGCAGGCAGTGTTTATGCAGGTTTTGATGATACATTGGTTTATGTCGGCGCATCAGGCGAGGAGGCTGTCGAAGCTTTATTATGCTCGGGGCATGAATTACCTGAAGTAGTGGCCGGTGATACGCCAGATTCTGATTATACGGAGCAATTAGTTCCTGAATCGCATATCATGTACAGAAGTGTGCCCCTTGAAATTTCAACTCCGATCTGAGTAATGATTATATTGGAATTATTGTGGTTGCAAACCCATCGGAACCGCGTGAACTGACAGATTTTATGAATTTCATGTAGCTAAGTAGCTAAAAACCGTAATGTCAGGAGAATATATGAAAGGTCGAATGGATAAACTCGAAGCGATTCATCGTATCAATGAATCTATTCTCACCATACTTGATATTGACAAACTTATGAAAAGAGTTTTGCATATCATGGAGCATACATTTGGTTTTGACACTGCTGCCCTCCTTTTATATGATGAAAAATCCGGTGAATTCTATGTCCGGGCCGCCACGGGATATAAAGACGATATCATCAGGAATTTTCGAACAACTGTCGGCGGAAAAGGCATTACCGGCTATGTTGCCAAAACCCGGGAACCGCTCTATGTTCCGAATATAGATGAAAATTCCCGCTACATATCGGGAATTAACAGTGCAAAATCCGAAATTGCCATTCCGCTTATTATTGAGAAAGATCGTCTGATCGGTGTCTTGGATATCGAAAGCAAACAGGAATACTCGTTTACAGAAGATGATTTCGAAGGACTCTGCCTGTTTGCTTCCCATTTGTCCCTTGCCCTTCATAATGCACTGCTTTTTGAAAATGAGAGAAAAAAAACCAGCCAGTTGCTGGTGATCAATAAGATCCGGCAGCGGATATCCGTGAACCTGGAACCGGAAAAACTCCTGCAGATCGTGGCTCAGTCCGTTGTTGAATTTTTCAGTTACTACCAGGTGCTGATTTTTCTTGATCATGAAGGTGAAGAATATTTCCGACTCATGGCACAGGCAGGTTTGGAGGAACTTCTTCCCAAAAAAGAAAGACTTGATAAAGAAGGCTTCCATATTATCGGAGAAGCTTTTAACCAGCACCGAACCGCTCTTGTCAGGGATTCCTCGAAAAACAGGTATGAAGTCGTTTTATTTGAAAACGTCCGCTCTGAGTTGGCTATCCCCATTGCTCTCAGGAAAACGATACTCGGCGTCATCTATATTGCCAGTCGCAGCCAGGATGCTTTTGATAAAAAAGATATCCATATGCTGGAGGTTATCAGCGAAGAACTGAGCCTTATTATCAGGGATATGGATGATCTTTCAAAACTTATCAGGAAAAACAAGCAGATGGAGATCATGCGCAGGATCGGCAAAGTTGCCATTCAGTCTTTTGATCTTAAAGCTTTTTTCGATGATATCGTCAATCTTGTCTATGAAATGTTCGGGTACCACCATGTTGCCATTTTTATTTATGAGAAATTATCACAGGAACTTGAGCTTGTTTCTTATGTCGGGGAACCCATGAAAACACTGGAAGTGGGAGACAAAATCTCTGTCAGGGAAGGCATATCAGGCTTTGTTGCCCGTTCCGGGAAATATTATCTCTGCAACGATACCACTAAGGAAAAGAAATACCTGGATAAGCTGATAAACACCAAATCAGAATTGGCCATTCCCATTCAATTCGAGGACAGGGTACTGGGCGTCATTAATATTGAAAGCAGCAAACTTAACCAGTTCGAATCCGCTGATGTGGAAATATTTTTAAGAATCACAGATCAGGTATCCTATACGCTGGTAAATGCCGAACTTTACAAGAAACAGACCTCCGCTCACAACCTTCTGCTGAATCTGAACACATTGGGCAGGGAAGTCAATGCAACATTTGACATTAAAAAAATCCTCTCTGTTGTAATCAGAAAACTTCCGCTTTATGCTGAATGCCGCCTGATCTCTGTATTTTTCTATGATCCTGGGAAAAAAATATTGAATCTGGCAGCCCATAACCTTCCGGATATGCAGGGGCAGGAACCTTTTTCCATATCTGCTGATGATAACCGCCTGATGAGCCGGGTGATCACCCTGAAACATTCCATTCATGTTTCGGATATCGAGGAGGAACTCGGGATCCTCAAGGGAACCCGGTATGAAACCAAATCTTTTCTCAACATCCTGCTCTGCTATCAGAACCGGATCATCGGCATCTTGAATCTGACGGACAAACTTGAGGGGAATCCCTTCACTTCCGAAGAATTCTATCTGATCCACAGCTTTGGTGAGCATCTTTCCAATGCCATCGTCAACTCGGAAAAATACCAGGAGATCCTTGAACTGTCAATCACGGACGGCCTGACAGGGTTGTATGTTCATCGTTTTTTCCAAAATACTCTTGAAAAGGAAATAGCCCGGGCAAAACGCCACCAAGCCCCGCTTTCCCTGATCCTGATAGATTTCGATAATTTCAAACAATTTAACGACAGTTTCGGGCATCAGATCGGGGATATCATCCTGCGGGAGATAGCGGTGCTTGTCCGGAAAGAAATCCGGGAATATGATATTGCCTGCCGATACGGCGGGGAAGAATTCGGTATCGTACTCCCCTCCACATCTCTTCTCCAGGCAAAAAGTCTTGCCAATCGTTTAAGAGAAAAAGTCGCAGCGCATACCATAGAAATGGGTAGTACAGTTATGAGTATAACAATCAGCCAGGGAGTGGCTGAGTACAGTCCTGAAACGGATAAAGACGCATTTATCAGGCAGACAGACATGGCACTGTTCAGGGCAAAAGAGGAAGGGAGAGACCGGGTTTGTATAGCTGCTGAATAAACAAATCCCAAATCCCAAATAAATCTCAATGCCCAAATCTCAAATTAATTGGAATTTGGATATTGAGATTTGGAATTTATTTGGAATTTATTATTTGGAATTTGTCATTTTTAGTTACGGGGGGATATGGAGAGCGGGGAAAAAACATTCAGAGATTTAAGTATCCGATTCAAATTCATTATCGGTATCATCACGATACTGATCATTGCGATGTTTTCTCTTTCAGTTGTTTTTATAAAACAATCAGAGGATCTTCTGATCGAAGCTCTTGAGGAAAAATCGGCTCTTTTGAATGAGAATTTTTCCATTGTTTCCGTAAATGCAATCCAGGAATACAGCTTTAGTAATTTACAGGCACTTGTAAATGAAGCAGAAGCAAAGAATCGCGAACTGAAAGTACTGGTCGTCGCCAATAACCAGGGAATAGTAATTGCTTCGTCTGATGAAAAGAATTTCCGGCAGTTTTCAAAAATTCAGGATAAGCATATCCTTTATCAGCTTGAAAAGATGGAAAATAAAAATTTCAGAAACAAGGGGGAAAAATTACTTGAAAACATTCATTTTATATATGGTCAGTCCGACGAAGTTATGACTGATGATGATCAGCCGGATGAAACATCCGAATCTGCATCAGAGAAATTGCTGGGATTTATTTACATCGCACTGGATACTACTTATTTGGAGAAATCCATTTCAAATCTCTGGAGTTATTCGATAATGCTTACACTCTTCTTAATGGGAGGGGGAATCGTCATAGCATACTGGTTCGGTTCTTCAATGTCCAGACCTATCGGATCTCTTGCAGTGCAGGTTCGTGAGATTGCTTCGGGAAATCTGGAGAAATCCGTTCATTCCGAAAGCAAAGATGAAATCGGACAACTGGTATCTGATGTGGAGATTATGCGTCTCTCCATCAGGGAAGCCAATGAGCAACTGGAGGATTACGCCCGGACACTGGAGCAGAAGGTGGAAGAAAGGACAGAGGAACTGAATCAGAAGAATGTCAAGCTGTCACAGGTCAACGAAAAGCTTGAAGCCACCCTTGAGGAACGCATCAGGGCAGAGAACGCGCTAAGGGAATCGGAACAAAAAATGTCTGATATCATAAACTTCCTGCCTGATGCAACATTTGTGATTGATCATGAGGGAAAAGTGATTTTCTGGAATAAGGCAATTGAGGAAATGCTGGGGGTAAAATCAGAGGATATCAAAGGCAAAGGCAATAATGAATACGCAATTCCTTTTTACGGGGAGAGAAGACCTGTCCTGATAGATCTTATCAATACCCCCGATGATGAATTGGAAAAAAAGTATTTAAAGATAGTTAGGCAGGGAGATGTTCTCAGCGCTGAAGCATATATTAATCCTCCGGCTGCAGAACCTGGTTATGTATGGGGAATTGCCACAAATCTCTATGATTCAAAGGGCAATGTTGCCGGGGGAATCGAGGTGATTCGGGATATTACAGATATCAAACAGACCCAGAACGGGCTGGAAGAACGCACTCATGAACTTTCACAGGCACTTGAGGAACTCAGGAATACCCAGGACCATCTGGTTCAGTCTGAAAAAATGGCAGCGCTGGGTCAGCTTGTCGCTGGTGTCGCTCACGAAATCAATACGCCCCTCGGTGCGATCCGGGCATCTGTTGACAACATATCCTGCTCACTGCGCGAGACACTCCAAGAGTTGCCCCGCCTGTTCCAGGTGCTTTCCGAAGATCTGCAAAAAGATTTTTTTGCCCTGCTCGAACGGGCCATACAAAGAGATGCAAATATCTCGGCCAAGGAAGAACGTAAGCTGAAAAGAAAGCTGATCCGGAAGCTGGAAGAAATGGATTTTGATGATGCTGACGAAATTGCCGATACACTGACGGACATGGGGGCATATGAGGATATTGATCAGTTTCTCCCGCTCCTGCGGCATTCTGAAAATCAGCTTGTTTTGCATACTGCATACAATCTTTCGGGACTGCAAAGAGGTACCCTGAACATCACCACTGCCGCGGATCGCGCCTCCAAAGTGGTATTTGCCCTTAAGAGCTATGCCCGCTACGATCACAGCGGGGAAAAGATAGAATCAGATCTGGTCGAGGGAGTTGAAACGGTCATGACCCTCTATTATAATCAGCTCAAACACGGCATAGAAATGGTTCGGAACTATGAAAAACTCCCGCAGGTACCTTGTTATCCGGATGAACTGAACCAGGTTTGGACGAATCTCATCCACAATGCCATACAGGCAATGGAGAACAAGGGAACCCTGGAAGTTGCTATTTACCGGAAAGAAAACAGCGCGGTTGTAACTGTCACAGACAGCGGAAAGGGAATTTCTGATGAAATAAAGGCCCGGATATTCGAGCCGTTTTTCACCACAAAAGCCGCGGGAGAGGGAAGCGGTCTGGGGCTGGATATTGTAAAAAAGATAGTTGACAAACATGGCGGAAAGATCGAAGTGGAGAGTGAACCTGGAAAAACAGCGTTCAGCGTGATCCTTCCGATTTATACGGAAAAATAAGTGGAAAGCCAAGTGTTTGGTATTTGGTGGGTGCAATTAAAAGTGTCAGGTACTCGGGGCCCCTTGTTCCCAAACTCCGTCTGGGGAACACCTGCAGGCAAACTCTGTTTGCATCTGCAACCTGATATTTCATGCAAAACCGGAGTTTTGCGGGCAATCGCGTTCCCAAACGGAGTTTGGGAACTAGGAATTACCTGACACTTTTAATTACACCCTGTTTGGTGTTTGGTCATTCGCTCCAACTTTCACGCATTACGCATTACGCATTACGCATTACGCATTACGCATTACGCATCACGCATCACGCATTACGCATTACGCATCACGCATCACGCATCACGCATCACGCATCACGTTTCACGCATCACGCATCACGCATCACGTTTCACGCATCACGTTTCACGTTTCACGCATCACGCATCACGCATCACGTTTCACGCATCACGCATCACGTTTCAGAGAAGGAGATAACCAGTGAATAAAAATAAGCCATTGATTCTGATAGTCGATGACAATCCTATTAACATTAAATTACTGACAGACATATTACAGGATGATTACCAGACCGCCGTCGCTGAAAACGGCTTGGAAGCAATCAGCCATATAAAAATACAATATCCTGATCTGATCCTTTTAGACATACTGATGCCTGGAATAGACGGATATGAAGTATGCGCCCGCCTGAAAGCGGATACTCAGACAAAAGACATTGCTGTGATTTTTATTACTGCTATGGACAGTCCGACGGACGTAACCAAGGGATTTGAAGCCGGAGCCTCTGATTACATTACCAAACCGTTTAACGTGCTGGAAGTAAAAGCAAGGGTAAAAAATCATCTTTCCGTGGTGAGAATAAGAGAGCAACTGAGAGCTGAACTGATCCGTTCGGAAAAAATGGCGATCCTGGGACAGATCGTTGCCGGTGTGGCTCATGAAATCAAAACCCCGCTCGGTGCTATCCAGGCATCCATTGATAATATTTCGGATTCCCTGGGTCTGATACTGGAACAACTTCCCAGGCTTCTTCAATCACTTCCTGATGATTCCCGGAAGGACTTCTTTCTTTTATTAGATAAAGCCCTCCAGGGAAAGACAGGACTTTCAGCCAGAGAGGAACGCAAATTAAAAAGATCGCTGACATCTGTGTTGGAAGAGCATGGCCTTGATAATGCTGACGATATCTCGGATACGCTGACAGATATGGGGATTTATGATAAGATTGATCCTTTTCTGCCGCTTTTTCAAAGCAGCGAAAACCAACTTATCCTGGAAACCGCGTACAACATTTCCGGTCTGCAAAGAAACGCCCGGAATATCAGCACAGCCGCGGGTCGTGCTACTAAAATCGTTTTTGCACTGAAAAGTTATGCGCATTATGATCATACCGGTAAAAAAGTTGAATCCGATCTGACCCAAGGCATTGAAACAATACTGACACTCTATCAGAATCAACTCAAATACGGGATAGAAGTGATCCGTAATTATGAGAAGCTTCCACCGGTTTTATGTTATACTGATGAACTGGATCAGGTATGGGCGAATCTCATCAACAATGCGATACAGGCTATGGATGGCAAAGGAACACTGACGATTGATATTTATCAGAAGGAGAGCAGCGCTGTTGTGACTATCACAGACAGCGGAAAAGGCATTCCCGATGAAATAAAAACCCGGATATTCGAGCCGTTTTTCACTACAAAATCAGTGGGAGAAGGGAGCGGTCTGGGACTGGATATCGTTCTGAAAATTATTGACAAACACCACGGAAAAATCGAAGCGGAGAGCGAACCGGGGAAAACTGTGTTCAGTGTGATCCTTCCGATTAATTCATAGCCTGTCTCTTTTATAGAAATTTACGATTTACGAGTTTGGCAATCGTGAATATCTGATCCATAATTTTGCAACTTTTTTAACCGCAGAGGCACAGAATTTTATGCAGCAATTTCTTAGCTGCCTCTGCGATCAGAGTTGTATGTTGTATATTATATTACAAACATTTGCGGAATGTTAAAATCCTGTAAGTTCAGAATAAGAGTCAGAAAAACGGGCATCCTTCATTTGTCAGTTTACACTTTTGCAAATCGTTCGGAAGACCGGAAAAAAATGTAAACTGAACCAGTTTTCAGTTTTTATTTATGAAAGATGCCGAAAAATGTTACAGAACTTTTGCACAAGTACTTAAATCTCAAATCGTAAATCTATTCCTCTGATGACGAATCTTGACATTCGGAAAATCATCCACATTGGTATGCGGCAGAAAAAGAGCGGATGTGAATTCGTCCATGAACTGGTTATTGCTGCTGAAATCAATATACGTCATGCTGTTTGAAACCTGTATGGCTTCCCTGCGGAATTCATCAGAGAGCAGGGCCATATATGCCCCGGCCACGGAACTGTTGCCGAGGTATTGAAATTTGCTCCGTTCAATATCCGGAAGCAGACCGATGGTGATTGCCCTGTCCATGTCGAGATACTGTCCGAATCCGCCGGTTATCACAACCCGCTCCACCATTGAGAAGTCCAGTCCTGCCTGGTTCAGCAGAACAGTGAACCCGGCATAAACTGCTCCTTTACTCCGAATGATGTTGTCAATGTCCGATTCGGTGAAGATGATATCCGCATCCATTGAAGTCTTATCTGCAAATTCCACAATATAGGCAGTTTCATCTTTCTCACGCCTTATTCTCGGATGGCTCACATCAGGTACAAATTTTCCGCTCTGATCAATGATGCCGGTGAGCAGCATTTCGGAGATAAGATCAATCATGCCGGAGCCGCAGATGCCGCGGGGCCGGACATCTCCCACCGTTGAATAATCTGTTTCAAAAGTATCAGGATTGACAGATATTTTTTCAATGGCTCCCTCTTCCGCACGCATCCCCCAGCGCACTCCCCCGCCTTCAAAGGCCGGGCCTGCGGAACAGGACGCGGTCATGAGCCAGTCTTTGTTGCCCAGGACAATTTCCCCGTTGGTTCCCACGTCAATGAACAGGGTCAGGGGTTCCTCCCTGTGAAATCCCGCGTAAAGCATACCGGAGACAATATCGCCTCCCACATAGCTGGCCGGCCCGGGCATGACGAACACCGAGGCCACGGGGCTGACTTTCAGCCCCACGAGTCCGCCCCTGAGAATGGGAAATTCGGAAGCCGTGGGAATATAAGGCTCACGGCGGATGTAACGAGGGTCTATTTTCAACAAAAGATGGGTCATGGTGGTATTCCCGGAAAGCACCACATTCCTGATCTGCCTGTAATCCGCTCCCGAGCTGTCCAATACCTCACTGATAAGCCCGTTAATGGTCGCAAGTACCATGTTGCCCAGCTTTTTAACTCCGTTTTTCTCCGCACAGACGATACGGTTAATCACGTCATCACCGCATGCTGCCTGCCGGTTATGCCCGGACGCGGCAGCAATGACCGAGCCGTCCGTCATGTCTGTCAGATACACCACAACAGACGTGGTCCCGATGTCAACAGCCAGTCCCAGGGGATTGCCTTTCCCCTCTCCCGCTTCTACCCGCAGGACTTCATATGAACATTTTTTTCTCATTACATAAGCTGTGACATTCCAGTTGTCATCTCTCATCACGTTTGCCAGGTCCCGCATGACCCCGAGCCCCACACTCAGCCTTTCCACATCGCAGCACCCGGTTTTTTTCAGTCCCCGGGTCAGGCGGTCAAGATCGCTGACAGAGTCTTCCAAACTGGGAGGTTCCAATTCAAGCGGAATTTCCAGGAGCATGGGGCTGATTTCTTTTACAAGCCCCTTCAGGCGGTCTGTCGCATCCCTGCCCATTCCCGCGACTTTGAGTTTTTTCTCCAGGGTTTCTTCCGGGATTTTTACTGTGACATCGCCATGTATCGTACTCTGACACGCAAGCACATAGTTCTTCCCCTTTTCTCTCTCACTGAGCAGGGAACTCGGAACCGTTTTTATATCTCCTGCTTCCAGGATGAGCTTGCATTTGCCGCACGAGCCTTTCCCGTTGCAGGATGCATTCAGGGAGACATCCGCAGTCTGGGCAGCTTCCAGCAGATTGCTCCCCGCGGGTAGGACTGCCTTTTTATTGTCAGGCATAAATATGACTTTGTATGTTCTGACCGCGGCTTCAGCTTCCCGCTCCCTCTCGGCTCTCTTTTCCTCCTTGTGCATAAACCATATCGGGCAGGATGAGCGGAACTTGCAGTAAATCTCAGGATCACGGCAGTGAATACATTCGTCACACATATAAACTTCGTGTTTCATACACACAAAGCTGGTTTCCCGATCAGGATGATTGACACATTTTCCCATTTTTGTTTAACTCCTTTGAATTGAGGATTTTCTACATTTTCTTCAACAACTGATTTGCCGCTGTCAGCAAGGGGTCCCATACCGGGCCGAAGGGCGGCGCATACGCCAGATCGGTCTGGGAGAAGGCTTCAACTGTCATCCGGTTATGCAGGGCAACAGCGACAGCATTGATCCGGTGTGCGACACCTTCCCTGCCCACCATCTGAACGCCTAAGATCCGTCCGGTTTCTTTGTCGCCGATCATCTGAATCCGGATAGGCGTCGAACCGGGATGGGCATGGGCGCGTGAACGGGTTCTGATAACAGCTTTTACAGGATCAGAACCGGATTTTACCGCCTCTTTTATGGTAAGACCCGTGCGTGCCACCTCAAGATCAAACACCTTGAAAACTGCCGTACCTGCAATGCCTGCAAGTTCGACCTCCTTACCGCATATATTGTCTGCAACGGCCCAGCCGGCCCGGTTTGCCCTCAGCGCCAGGGGTATCCATGTTTTTTCACCTGTTACAATGTGATAGGCATCCGCACAGTCCCCGGCAGCATATATATTTTCATCAGAGGTTCCGAGTCTCCTGTCCACGGCAATGGAATTATTCACACTGAGAGCGATATTTGCCCCCGCAGCCAGTTCACTGTTCGGTTTTATTCCCATAGCAACCAGAACCATGTCCGCATCAAGGGACATATTCGGGCATATCACCTTCATGCCGCCGTTTTCTGCCTCAATTCTCTCTGCCTGATGCCCCGGGTGAAGTCTGACATTATTCGACTCAAGTTCTTCCCTGATCACATCAGACAGTTCCGGCTCCATCCACGGCAGAAGCACCGGGCCCGGTTTTACCATATCCACTTCCACTGATCTGGCTCGGAGCGCCTCACACATTTCAAGGCCGATATATCCCATACCGATGATGACGGCTTTTTTCACATGATGGTTCTTCAGGTATGCCTTGATCTTCCGACCGTCATCCAGGCTTTTCAACGCCATGACACCCGGGAGATCAAACCCGGGAAGATCAGGTATGACAGGAGAACCGCCCGCGGCAATCAAAAGCTTGTCATAAGCGAATTGAAACGCTTTTCCATCTGAGGAGGCACCGGTGACGATCCTGCCGGCCGGATCAAGCGATTCAGCACAATGACCAGTCAGAACGCTGATCCCCTGCTTCTCTCTGAAAACATCTGCCTGCCGCACAACCAGGTCATCTATCGGTCTGCCCGGATCAGCAATATTGTAGGGCATCCCGCAGGCACTGTAGGAAACATCCGCGGTTTTTTCCAATACGGTGACCCCCATATCAGGATTATTTCTCTTTGCTCTGCTTGCAGCACTCATTCCCGCTGCATCGCCGCCGATAATCAGGAATTTCATAACTCACCTTTCTCTCACCTTTTTTAAATAAGATTTGCATAAGACCTGCGAGGTTTCAAAAACGAATTGACAGAGCGGCATCCTTACATAAAAGCTGAAAGTAGTTTACACTTTTTCTTGCTGCAGAACAATTTTTCAACTTGTTAAAACGATTTGAAAAATCGTTCTACATTAAAGTGTAAACTGACAAATGAAGGATGCCGACAAAGCTCGCCGAAGTCCTCGCAGGTCTTTATAAACTTCCGCCTAATTTTCCGCTTTCAGATGCATGGGCAGTTTTGTAAACCTGCCCCCGCCTGTCTCAATGGGATCTCCGTCATAACCCAGGGCATTGAAATCAATATAATTACCATAAGCCTTATGTTCATCAGCACCGTACTTTTCAAACATTGCCTGTACGTCTTCATCCCTCTTTGTAACCAGCGACTTGAAATCAACGCCCGGCCTTTCCTGATGGCATTTCCCGCAGTAAGGGGCCTGGGCAAGAGAAGCATGGCACTGGACGCAGGAGAGAGCCTGTTCCTTTGGAACTACTTCATGTGTAAGACCCCAGTACATGTTGGTTTCCACAAATTCGTATTTTCCGCTGTATTCCAGCCCCGTGAGTTTCATACCGTCTGCTGATGCCTTGTCCCAGTCCCAGTGTTTCCAGAACCCTTTCCAGATATGCGGCGTGATCAGGTATTTGTTGACCGCGTCACTGATCTGCTTTCCGGAATGTGTCTTGAACGGATAGATCCGGGCTGACGCGTCGTCAATGCTTCCCATGGGAAGCGTCAGTTCGGTAATCCCCTCCTCATTGATACGATCTCCCAGCACGTAGCGTTTTACAGTGCCGTTATACCAGCGGTATGCAGGTTTTACCGCCTGTTTCCATACAAAGTTTCCCTTCTTCCTCATATAGACAGGCTTCCCATCCTTGCCTTTGATCTTCTTTGCTTTTTTCGTTCCCGCAGTGGACCAGTCCCAGTAAACCTTGGTGGGCGAGCATTTGGAATAGAGAGGAATGTGGCAGGTCTGACATGCGATATGTTTTGTGTGCTTGTTCATATGATGATCCACCAGACCGGTTCCGATATGCGGGGTATCTGTGTGACAATATTCACAGGAAAGGTCCCCCTCTGCCACAGGTATGGAAATACTGCGCCCGGAGATCAGATGGTTGCGGGTTTTATGACAGGTCTGACACCTGAAATCCAAACCGCCGCTTTCAGTCGAACCCATGTGGACATCACAGCTCTTATCAGGGTTCTCGAGCTTGGAATTCATATCGCCATGCTTGACCGCATCCCCGCCGCCGCCCATGAAGTGGCAGTTCATGCCGCATGTGGACCGGCTTGGTCTGCCTACGTTTTGGGCAACCCTCAGCAAGTCAACATTCTCCTTGGGAAAACCTGCTCCTGGCGGGTCCTTCTTATATGTCTTTGTGGTATCATGACATACAAGGCAGTCAATTTTACTCATGTCCGTGAAATCGAAACTATTGTCCTTCCACCCGTAACCGATGTGACAACTGGTGCATCTGGGCCAGTTCCCGCTGGCGACACTGATACAGAAATTGTTGATGGTATTGGTGGCTTTCCCCATGTCAATGCGGTTTTCATGCCCCACTGTGTAGGGTGACGGGCCATGCCAGTTCCAGTGAGATGTTTTGAGAATTGCCTTTCCCTCATTCTCATGACAGGAAAGACAGTTTTGGGTAACAGCCAAGGCATCAGGTTTGCCTTCCAGCTTAACCAGTTTGCTGTGATCCGGGACATTTTTCGGATGACATGCGAGGCAATCGGTGGGCGCGCGGGTATCAAGTGTGCGGACACCCGGCCCTCTTACCATGGCGCTATAGATCACAGGGCCGCGGAGGTGAGGAGCCTGCTCTGCTTCCCTGTGGCAGTCCATGCAGAGCCGGTGATACGCGCCTTTCAGCCCGGGGATGTCGAGATGCTCAGGCTCAAAGGGTCTGACATGGCAGGACGCGCAGTCTGAAGGCAATATTTTTTCCTGCCTGAGATCCGCCATGGTCACTGGTTTTCCATACCTGTCACCTGTTTTCTGAGGCATCTTATGGTGACATATCGCACAGTCTCCGAGCACATTGGCATGTTTGCTGTGCATGAAGCGAACCGGTTCATATATGTCGCTGTATTCCTTTATAAGGGGACTGTCGAGTATATGCAGTTTGGGAGCGTCTGTGACGGAAGGTATGACTTGTTCGGAAACAGGCAGGGGGGTTTTCAGTGTCTCCGCTTTTACAGGAGAATGGAAAGCCATTGCCGCCGCCAGGACAAAAAAAGCCAGGACCATCGGGGACATTTTTTCCGGATGCGCACCCAGCACCGGGAAGATGAAAACAAAAACCCGGTAAACAAGCATAAGTGTGGCCACGAGTCCCACTGTGATAAATATCTCACCCACCGCTGGAAAATAAGATTCGATAATATAGGGCGGCGTGTAGCTGACCACAAAGACGTTGATCCGGTTCAGCAGGATGCCGATTACAAAAAGTGCCGAGGCAAAAAACAGCCATCCCGGCGATTTTCTCACTTTGGGGAATAGCAGGAGGACAAAGGGAAGGATGACACATACGATGACTTCAACCAGAAAGGAATTGGTCTGATATGTGCCGTCCAGGAGATAGGTATATGTTTCCCGGGCAAACATGTCTCCCAGTTTGAAAGCCAGGTACAGCCCGATGAGAACCGGCATGAACTTGGCAAGCGGCGTAAGCACATTCATCTCAGGCTCACGGCCAAATGACTTGGACACAATAATAGATTCAAATATCACCATGGGATACCCTGCGGCAAACGCGGAAAGCAGGAACAGAAGCGGCAGGATGGGCGTGTACCACAGGGGATGGACCTTGTACTGTGCAATCAGCATGAGTGATCCGAGACTCGACTGGTGAAGGCATGAAAGCACAATACCGGCGATGATAAAAAACCACATCACTTTGCCGAGAATCCTGTCGGCAATGCCGAGAAGAGATTCAATGAGGCTGTTGAGTCCTGCAAGAGGACCCGGGAGATTTACTTTCCCCTTGAAACGCTCCACCGCTATGGGGATAAATTCGATATACAGAACATGCAGGTAAATCATTACGCACATGGCTACTTCAAAAAGAACCGAATTGCCATTGTGATTAAATATCGGGCTGGTAATGTTCCAGTATCTGCCGATATCAATGAGGAGCCCCAATACCACAAAGGTGTAGCCCAGCATTGCAGTGAGAAGCGCGGGACGGATCACGGCATGATACTGTTCCCTGTTCAGGACATACGCGATAAGACCTGTGGTAAATCCTCCGGCTGCCAGGGCCACTCCCGAAGCCACATCAACAGCAACCCATATCCCCCACGGGAACTGATTGTTAAGATTGGCAACCGTGGCAATACCGAAAATGAACCGTGCGGCTGCAAAAGCAGCTCCCACGGCAATCAGAGAAAGCAATACCATAACACCCGGGGTCAGGAATTTCTCCTTCACAGGTGCGGCGTGTTCGTGCAGATTCATGATTTGTCTCCTTTCCCTGATGTATTGTTTTCAGTATCTTTCTTATAAAAGTTTGAGAACCACATAGTGCTGCCGAGGACCGCAAACAGGCCGACGGGCGCTGCAAAATACTGGAACAGACCGTGCTGAATCGCCTCGGTCAGTCTCGGGGGGGCTTCTTTTCCCAGTTTTGGAAAACCTATGTTTTCAAACGGCTGGGACGCGAGATACAGCCAGGATGTTCCGCCGACTTCACATTCCCCGTAAATATGATCAACATATTTGCCGGGATTGTCCTTCATCTTCTTACGGGCCAGTTTCAAAAGATCCAACTGCCGGCCAAAGGTCATCACTTCCCTCGGGCAGACCTGGGCACAGGCAGGCAGTCCGCCGTCTTTGACATAGTTAAAGCAGAATGTGCATTTCCTAACCTGAGGCGTAAGCGGGTTGCTGTATTCATACCCCGGGATCTGAAACGGACAGGCAACCATGCAGTAACGGCAGCCTATGCACTTGGCCGCGTCATAAGTCACGGGTCCGTCAGGCTGTTTGGTCAGTGCGCCCACGATACAGGCCGAAACGCAGGACGGATCATTGCAGTGCATACACTGGAACTTCACAAATGACGGACGATTGCGCCTTATGAGAGCACCAATGTTTTCGGGGTAATACTTGTTGACAACTGTGTAGGATGTCTCATCCGGGCGTCTCTCGCTTTCAAGGACGGTCATCTCCTCAAAGGATTCATCCGGTTTGGCAAGGCCGTGCCGATCATTGCATGCCTGCTCGCATTTCCGGCATCCCACACACTCGGTTGTATCCACCAGACAGCCGTAAGCGTCCGGGGATATTTCGGGCAGTTTGGCAGCCCTGGCAGATTTATCCTCCTTAATCAGCGAGGTAGCTGCAACTGCTCCTGACAATTTAAGAAAATGCCGGCGATTAATCTCCATAGCAATTCCTCCTTTTTTGTAAATATTTTTGCTTTACCTTCGGATAACCCATAATCATTTGAGTGCAACCAAAATTGTTCTGATGAATGAAACCCTGAGTACTCTGTTTCAAAATTAATATCCGTACAGAAACTTTCCGAACGCGGAGTGCAAAGCTTGCTTTCAGGGAATCCCGGCTTTTGCTCGGACAGGCGCAAAGCAAGCTTTGCACTCCGCTGAATTTAACCCCGGACATTATTAAAGAAATAACCTGGTCATTTTTAAGGAGTGCTGAACTTTCAGTTTAGCATTGTCTTACGCTGCCGGACCCGGCTAAACTGAAAGTTCAGCACTCCTCCGCCTGTTGTCATTTTTTATTTCTCATAAGGAAGACGCACCACAAGCACAGGCTTGGAACATCTGCTTATAACACCTCCGGCAACGCTTCCCACGATGGCGCCTTCCAGTTTCCCGTGGCCGTGGGTTCCCATAATCACAAGATCATAATCTCCTTTTTCCGCGACAGATACGATACAATTCACAGGATTTCCCGCTTCCACAAGGATATCTCCCTGTGTCAGCGGACAGTAGGGAATTTCCTTTGTTATCTGTGCGGATGTCTCCTGAATGCGTACGCGTATGGTTTCTTTGGCCATGTCAATGCTCTTCGCATTAAATTCATCCCATTTCTTTCCAAATCGTCCGGTCAGGTCAATACCCGCGCCCGAGGAGAACTCCTCAAGCATGTCAGGGACAACATGAAGCACCGTCACCTTTGCCTGATATTTGTTTCCGACACTGCATGCGTACCGGACCGCATATCGGGCGGTTTTCGACAGATCCGTCACGTAAAGAATTTTTCCGATATCCGGAACAATCGTGCCGCCATGTACAAAAAACGGGTCATCAGGCACTTTTTCAGCAGGATTGATCTCTCTTGCAAGAGGCTCAGAGGGTTCAGCTTCGGAAGCCTTTCCGAATATCCTTTCCGTAAATTTCACATACCATGCCGCGGACTGAACCTGAATGATGTAGGCAATGGCAATCACCAGGGCCGCGCTGGAACCCTCGGGACCGAAAGCATTTATGGCGATGGCAAGGGCGATTGAAAGATTCCGCATGACCGAACCATAGACCAGCGCGATGGCATCTCCCCTGGGCAGCAAAGATTTTCCGGCTACCGTGCTGAGAATATAATTGAATATGTAAATCAGCGACAGCGGTATCAGTATGTACAGAATCATTTTCGGCGAACTCGCAATTCCTTCGGCTTTCAGCGCTATGGCGATAAAAACGATGCCCACGACGCCGACAGTGGAGATGGCCGGGAACCGGGGCGCCCATCGCTGTTGAAATTCCTTCATTCCGTATTTTTTCATCAGGCCCTGCTGTGTAACATATCCGGCAATCATGGGAAGAAATACAATCAGGACAATCTGCTTCATCACAGCCAGGATATTCACTTCAATGGCTGCGCCCATGAGGAACCTGACGTAAAAAGGAGTTGCAACTGATCCGAATGTCAGACCGATCACCGTCATCTTGACAGCAGCCTCAACATTTCCTTTTGCAAATCCTGTCCAGGAGATGGTCATGCCGCTGGTGGGCACAAGCCCTGCCAGGAGCAGTCCCAGGGCCATATATGGCTGATCTTTGAAAAACAGGATTCCGAGTCCGAACGCGATAAAAGGCACGACCCCGAAGTTGATGCACTGTGTCAGCACCTGGGCCTTCATGTCGCCGCCTTCGAAAACCTTTTTGATTTTCAGCGTGACCATCATGGGATAGACCATGAGGAATGTGAAAGGAATGATCAGGCTTTTCAGAAACCCTGCCTGAAATGTAATGCCGAAAATGAATCCGAGGATCATCATCACCGGGATGGCGATGATCAGATTTTTGTTGATCAGAGTGAGATATCTCCACATATATATTTTTTCTCCGTGTTATTTGATTCGCTACAATAATCTGAATTTACAGGTGTAATATCGCTCAATATCCAGATCGGGGGCACCGCTGACTTCCGAAATTCGGTTTTCACTTTTTACTTTTCACTCTTTTGATTGCCTCATAAATATCCGCAGGTCCGGTATTATTTTGTTCAGCAATCTCCCTGATACTCATTTCTGCTGTTGCCCTGATGTTGTTTTGAGCAAGCCCCCGCAGAACAGCCGGGATGTTCAGGCTGTATTCCTGGCAGATATCAGCAATGGAACGCCTGCCCATGCCGACTGGCGGACTGTCCGGCATTGTTTTTGCTTTGCCTGCTTCCCCTGCCGGTTTCATAGCAAGATAGACCTGCTGAGGCGACATGTTGTTCAGTCTGGCAATTTCAGCGAGGGACTGACTGCTGTTTTCAACCATGACTCCTGCCTTTTTCAGACGGTCTGTGCATTCTTTGGGATTAAACCCCATTTTCCCAATAAAGGTCTTCAGGCCGGAAAGCTCTGCATGACCATAAGGCGGATCTCCGTATTCACGGGCTGCTGAATCTTTCAGATAAGTGTTAATATCCGATATCCAGACAAACGGCGGGGCCTGGAAATAGGTTCCCAGGACAAAAGCGGCGGTGAGAATCAGGGCAATATTGAAATCCTTTGTGAAAATTTTCAGATTCCTGGCTTTGTCCTTCAGATAAGCCAGGATCATTTTCCAGTTATACCAGATATGAAAACCAATCGCAATGATAAACAGAACGCCCGTGCTGATGTGAATGTCTCCCCATTCGGTCTTTGTCAGTCCGAACAGATGCCAGTCAGCCCAGTAAGCGATCCTGCCTTGGGGAACAATGTAGAGAATGATGCTTGTGAAAGCCAGCACGGCAAAAGATAATAATGCGGTCAGTGATGTAATTTTTTTGATACTCATAAGATAATACCTCGTGATTTTAGGTTATGAAGATTTAAGACCTTGTTCCCAAAACTCCGTTTGGGAACACACTTGCAGGCAAACTCTGTTTGTGTATATACAACTATCTGATATTTTAAAATGGAGTTTGCAGGCAATAGCGTTCCCAAACGGAGTTTGGGAACAAGGACTGAACGGCGGATTCACCTGACACTTTTAATTGCACCCGTAAGGATTTGAGAAAAAATAAGTTCTGCATTTCTGTTTTTTGCAATCCTTTTCTCATTATATCCGATTATCAATGAGATTTTTGCTCAAGCCCTAAGTAGATGTTCAATAATTTTTTAGCAAGAAGAAACCGGCTCTTAATCTCAGATAAAACGGGCAAGATTAAGAGCAAAAAAAAATGTTAAAAAATTTTGACCTGCGCGGTTAGATGTAAGGGATTTCCCCAAAATTAATATACCCGGTATCTTGCTCTTGCTCTTAATCTTGCTCTTAATCTTGCTCCTGCCTGATTAAGATTAAGAGTAAAATTAAGATTAAGACAGACGAGGGCAGCGCGGGTAGATTATTTATTGGGAAATCCCTAACTACTTGAAATTTAATAACCCAACAGGCAATTATGGGAAGTCGGAAATCCCGATTTCCGGGGATTTGGCCGAAAATTGTAATCGCGCAGGTCAAAAAATTTTACAGGACTATTTATCTATAGTTTGAATCTGTTCACAATTCCTGAAAGCATCTCAGCTTCCAGTCGCCGAATTGGAAGCGGAACCGCAAGGGGCTTGAATATCTTCTTGCCTGCCCCGCAAATCGGACATTTCCACTGGGCGCATTCCCATTTTCCCGGTCAGCCTGTAACCATCTGATTTATAAGGGTCTGATCCTGCAACTGATCCGAGGCGGATCATAATTACCGGAAAAACGGAAATGCGCCCGCCCTGCTGTAAAGCCGAACGCCGGGATTGTCTGAAACAGACGGCAGACTCCCGTATTTCACTTCCGGCAGTATGGCTAACTTCTTCTCGTTTTTTGAAAGTCGCATAGTTTACTTATGCAAACTCAGTGCCAACCGAAACAATAAATCGCCTGTATTTTAAACTTATCCTTTTATTTGTCTGTTTACAGAGTTTACAAAAATTCATAATTATTTGATTTTATTTAAATAGCGGATCAATAGGTTACAAAAATTGTCCGATAGTCCGATAGTGTGGCAAAGTTTATACTTGTAAACAGTTTACAGTTGACATATGTAAACATTTACATTTTAACTTTACACAAAACGCTTTTCACGATCCCCACAACCCCGACTGTTGAGAGGGAACCGGGGATCCATCACTGCCGAAATTCCCTGATTCCGTATTTTTTCACCAGGCTCTGCTGTGTAATATCATGGGGGAGAAATACAATCAGGACAATCTGCTTCATCACAGCCAGGATATTCACTTCAATTTTACTGATAATGGCGGTACAATCGAAATATCTGCGACCATAAGGGATGAATTTATAAAAATATCTGTTTCCGACACAGGCATAGGCATTGATGAAGAAGATATAGAAAAACTGTTCAAAATTAACGAATCATGCACCCGGGACTGGCGGAGAAGAAGGCAGCGGATTAGGTGCAGGGAACTGGTCGAGAAGAACAGGGGTTGAGAGCGAAGTCGGAAAAGGAACAACATTTTATTTTACACTGCCACAGAAAATTTTATTGCCGGTCAATAAATTCAGTACGTTAAATTTTTAAGTTTTGAAAAGCCGAATAATTGTTTGTCTCGGCAAGTTAAAAACCATAAACATAGAAAAGGAAATAAATATGAATATACAAAAACGATTTTTCACTCTGGTTCAATCAGGTGTGAAAATCATTGAAATCGTTTCTTATGAATGGCTGCGAATCCATGCTGCTGTCAATGAAATTTCCGAAAAAACCAAGCGACCTTGGTTCATGTTTCAGGCATTCAGCGACGAACGGGAGTTTACAACCGAAGATATTTCAAAGGCAATTGAAATCATTGTTCCTCTGGTGGCTACGATGCCTGAAACAATTGCCGACCTTCGTAAATGGGCGAAAGTGCGCGCCAGACTTGCAAGCGAAGAAGCTGAGGATGAGAAAAAATTGAACACGCTGGCGAGGATGTTCCCCGTCTCAGGCAGGAAATCCGCAATTCGTTCATGGCAAAAGGAGCAGGATCATGAGTTTTCAGAATTTTACTTCACCGGATACCGTTGCAAAAAAATATCAGCTTGTTTTGCGGCAGGAAGAACCCTTTGATTATGAAGCGGTTTCTCCGATTCAGCCCGACAGCAGCCTGAAAAAGATGCTGGATTTCGAGCTTCGCCATCAGCCCCGCAATCTCAGCGAACATGCTTTATGCGAAAGCCTGATTTATCCGCTGTTACGGGAGATATGGATGCGCCATCCACGTCTTCAGATCTGGAGCCATGTTTCCATTCAGGCAGATGAGGAACTGACCGGGGTTCCCGATTATCTGATTGCCGGAAAATCGCCTCAGGGCCTGGGAGAAATCGAAATTCCCATGCTGTCGGTGATTGAAGCCAAAAAGGAGAATTTTCTGGAAGGCTGGGGCCAGTGTCTGGCGGGAATGGTAGCGGCTCAGAAACTGAACGCGGGCTTAACTTCGGCTCCCACAATATACGGAATCGTTACAACCGGAAAGACATGGGAATTCGCACAACTGACCGACTCCGAAGTAAAGATTCATCCCTTTGGTCTGTCTCTCAGACAGACAGATGTTTTGCTGGGGGTTCTGGATTATGTGTTTGCCTGCTGCGAATCCCAATTGGAGAGTGTAACCAAAATGGTGCATCCTTTGAGTGAAACGTGAACAGGGAGGGCCAGAATTCACGCATCACGCATCATGCATCACATTAAATCACCGGTTCCCATCAGCAATCTTTTCGACTGACCCACAAGATACAAAGGCAGGGACAGCAGAACATATCTGAGTTTGTCCGTTTTTTTATTGTAACGCACGATTGTATTAAAAATTCCCAGTGAGGGAAGGTCTGTATTAAACCGTAATCCGAGGCTCAGGCCTTTCTCATGAAGAAACAGATGAAGCGATTTCAGACTTCCGGTTTTACCCGCTTTCACCTCAACCGGAATGACCCTGTTCTGATGTGTCATCAGGTAATCAATCTCGGCGTTTGCATTTTTCTGTTCCCTGATCCAGTAAAATAAACGATTTTCTTCAAAACTGCGGCTCAGATTCAGCAGTTCCTGACCCACAAACTGTTCCGCCAGCCTGCCCTCATAAACCGTGATCAGTTCGTCGGGATTCACCGGTTTTAAACCGCAGATGTTATTCACAAGACCGATATCCAGGAAAACAGCCTTAAACGCGCGGACAGACATTTCCGCATCAAGCGGGATTCCGTTCCCCATGCTTTTATAAACCAGATGAATTACTTTTGACAGTGATAACTGATGAAAGGATTCCCTGAGAACAGCAGACCGGACGTCTTTATCAACATGAGTGTATTTGATTTTTTGTCCGATGCTGCGGGGTACGAAGTGCATTACTTTTCTTAAATGATCCTGATCTGCCCGGGATCCGTATTTGGCGAAATCGTGTTGCATCGTCATAACAATGGAACTCTGAATTCTTTGAACTTCCAGGAAATTACGATTTTGAAGATAGGCACAGACCGCTTCGGGCATTCCCCCTGTAAAATAAAATATTCTTAATAATTCAGAGAGTTTTTGATGAATCGCAGGATTGATCTCATCTTCCAGGGACAGTTTTTCTATATATGTCAGCAGGTTTGGGTGATGAGCCAGTAAAAATTCTTCAAATGTCAACGGATTCAGATATAGAAATTCGATCCTCCCCACCGGCATGGAATAGCTAAAATCCCGTATCGTAAATTCTAACAGGGATCCGGCTGATACGACATGAAGCCCGGGTGTTTTTTCATAAAAATATCGCAAAGCAAATATCGCTTCAGGACATGCCTGGATTTCATCAAGAAATAAAAGCGTATATCCGGCAATTATTTCAATATTAAAATAAAGCGACAATTCACTGATTATTTTTTCCGGATCAGGAATTTTGAACACGGCTCTTATTTCAATATCGAATTCAAAATCAATTTTTAAATAATTTTCAAAATGTTGTTTTGCAAATTTTTCAACCAGATATGTTTTACCTGTCTGGCGGGCACCTCTGATAATCAGAGGCTTACGATTTTTTCGATTTTTCCATTCCAACAGGTCTTTTTCAGCGAATCGTTTCATGTGGGATATCCTTGGTTTATAATTTATCTGAAAAAAAACAATTGGATTATAGCATTATTATGACTGAAAGACAATTGGATTTTATCAAATTAAAAATGAATCCGGGAATGCCGCCCGGACGGGCTTTCTTTGCCAGACGGTATTTTTCTTTTTTAATTACAGCCGTTATTGACAAGTCAGAAGCCTTGGTGTATTTATTTTTTGAAAAGCAACTATTCCACTTTTATAATCAAAGGATTTTATGAAAAAACTGACCCTGTCACGTTTGGAACGTCATTTGTTTGCGGCTGCGGATATTCTTCGGGGCAAGATGGATGCCGCTGAATTCAAAGAATATATTTTTGGCATGTTGTTCCTGAAACGCTGTTCGGATGTTTTTGAGGAGCAGTTTAAAGTTTGAAATACGGGAAAGCCGGAAACGCAAAACCATGGAAATCAGGATAGACCGGGGCGGAGAACTGGTTTTATATACCCCGGGCTTCTGTTTGCAAAAAATTGAGGATTTTGTCCGGGAAAAAAAGTTCTGGATTTACACCAAACTGGCGGAAAAGGAGATTCTGCAACAACCAATAAGAAAGCGGGAGTTTGTGGACGGTGAGGGATTCCTCTACCTGGGCAGAAGCCACAGGCTGCGAATTGCGGATGCCGAACCGGATAAACTGCCTTTGCGACTGCATCAGGGGTGGTTTGTACTGGACAGCAAACAACTGCCCCATGCGAGAGAATGCTTTGTCGAATGGTACACCGACCATGGAATGCCGTGGATAAAAAAACGGATCAGAGATTTAAAAAACCGGATCGGAGTCAGGCCGAAAAGTATAACAGTCAAAGATTTGGGAGCCAAATGGGGACACTGCACCCCGGACGGCAAACTCTGCTTTCACTGGCGGACGATTCTTCTTCCGCCCAATATCATCGAATATGTTATTGTCCATGAGATGACCCATCTGTTATATCCCAACCACGATGAAGCGTTCTGGCTCCGCGTCGGGTGGGTTGTTCCCGATTTCAGCGGCCGAAAACAATGGCTTGCCGAAAATGGGATATTGGCGGATATGTGATGAGTGTAACCAAAATGGTGCATCCTTTGAGTGAATCGTGAAACGTGAACAGAGTCAGAATTCACGTATCACGCATCACGCATCGGATTCTGCTTGACAGAGAAGCATTCAAAATAAAGACAGTGAGGGCAGATTTTCCGGCAGTATTCATGGTCAATTTTATGGAACAGACCGGTAATCGCATCTCCCTTGTTATCGAAGACCCCCTGAGACAGTTCATCCCGAAATCCGCTGGTTTTAAATACCTTCATAACGGGAAGATGTACATCCATCAGGACCAGCCGGATGTTACGTGTCTCCAGTTCCTCCCGGAGTACGTGAAGCTCATCTGTTTCTGATCTCGTTACGAAGCTCCGGCTTCCCGATACCCGCAAAACAGGGGTTTTGCGCGCAGGTGCGTTCCCAAACCGGGGTTTGGGAACGAGGTCAAAAAAATTGCTGTCAATCGGTTTCATAACCCGCGTTGATCCAGGCTCTCATTCCGCCGGCCATGCTGTGTACATGCCGGTACCCCAGTGTCTGGAGATAACTGGCCGCTATATTGCCCCGGTAACCCATTCCACATGTGACAATGATCTCCTCATCCTTGGGCAAGTCGGGTTCTCCTTTCAGAAGTTCGGTGAGTGGGAAATGCCTTGCCTGGGAAATACGGCCGGCATCCCATTCGGCTGCGGTTCTGACATCTAAAAGGTTCGTGTGATTACGCTGCAATAGTTTTTCTCTGAGCTTTTCAGCGGAAATCTGCCACAACTGGGCAATCGGATAGCCGCCTTCCTGCCAGGCGGCAATTCCTCCGTAAAGATATCCGAGAATATTGTCGTATCCGATCCGATGCAGGTGCATACTCATTTCATCAAAATGCTTCTCATCGTCAACGACCATGACGATATCGGCTTGGGGGGCGATGACCATCCCGATCCAATTGGCGGTCTGCTTGGCCAGTCCGATGTTGATACTTCCGCTGATATGAACGCCGCCGAAAGCGGCTGTGTTCCTGGCATCCAAAATGGTCGCCCCATTATCGTTCATACTTTTTACCTGAGCCGAAGAAAGATCCCTGGTGACAGGACACCGTTCCATCAGCGGCGGTCCCTTCCGGTTCATTTCAATGATATGGGTGAAGCTCTTGGGCCTTTCGGGAAACGTCCGGGTAAACTCCTGGCTGAAAGATTTTTCATTCAGAGACAGTACAGGGTTACTTCGGGTTTCAAATCCGATAGTTGAGCTGGATTTCGGGCTCATACCCTTGCCGCACAGGGATCCTTCTCCGTGGGCCGGAAAAATTTCGACACTTTCAGGCAGATCGCCGAGTTTATGCAGCGAATGGTACAGATTGGCAACCTGTTCATCAATCATTTCTTCGCCGGCAAGGTCAGGTCTTCCGACATCGCCCACAAACATGCAGTCACCGGTGAGGACCATCCACGGATGCGATCCCCGGGCTGTATCGGTAACAACCAGCGACATGGA
Source organism: Desulfococcaceae bacterium HSG8 (assembly GCA_030378015.1). Taxonomy (GTDB): domain Bacteria; phylum Desulfobacterota; class Desulfobacteria; order Desulfobacterales; family 4be13; genus JAUCGG01. The sequence goes on along the minus strand of JAUCGG010000009.1, from coordinate 25,636 downwards.
AAACGGCGTATGTCCGGGTGTGGACATGATTTCAATGGTGGTTTTGCCGAATTCAAATACCTGACCTTCCCTGACGGTTTTATGTTCAAATTCGACCGGTGAATCTTCGAGAAAATAGATATCTGCACGGGTCCTGGAGCGCAACTCCTGGTTGCCGCTCACATGGTCGGCGTGAACGTGGGTTTCAAAAATATGAGTAATCCTCATATCATTTTTACGGGCAATGTCAATGTAGTCCTGAACATCTCTTTTCGGATCCACAACACAGGCGGTTCCAGCCTGCGGACATCCGATAACGTAGGAAAGACAGCCCATCCCCTCTACGGTGACTTGTTTGAAATACATTTTTATCCTCCATTGTATTCGGAGTGCCGAACTTACATTTTGGCACTCCGGAGCGACAAAATAAGTTATGGTGTCCCTGATTCGTTAATCAGACGCTTCATTGGTTTTCCACACTTCCCAGACTTTTCCGACCAGATCGGGCCCAGGACTGAGTGTTTTCTTTCCGGGCCGCCATCCTGATGGCGTAGCCTCGCTGCCGTTACTCTCGCGAACCAGTCGGAATGCCTGAAGCTGGCGTAAACTTTCGGCCACATTTCTTCCCACCGGAGGCGTGAGAACTTCATACCCCTGGATGACCCCGTCAGGATCAATCAGAAATCTTCCCCGCATTTCTACACCTGCATCTTCATCATAGACCCCATAGACCTTTCCGACTCTTCCCCCTCCGTCTGACAGCATCGGAAACGGAACACCTCCCCCGACCATTTTGGAGAGTTCCTTATCATTCCACATTTTGTGGACAAAGACACTGTCCACACTGCAAGACAGGACTTGAGCGTCAAGGTTCTCAAATTCGGTGATCTTATCGGCGACCGCCGAAATTTCGGTCGCTCAGACAAAGGTAAAATCACCCGGATAGAAACAGAGTACAACCCATTTTCCAAGATAGTCAGAAAGTTTCACATTGATAAACTTGCCCTTCTGATAGGCAGGGGCTGTAAAATCAGGGGCTTTTTGTCCGACTTTGATCATAGTACGTTCCTCCTTTATCGGTGTTGTGTTGTTCGTAGTTTGTGGCTCGGCAGGTTCTTCGCCTACAGGTCCCCCTGTCGGTCGTGCGCAGCCAACTTTGATCTCTTCTGGCATAAGTTTTCCTTTCTTTCGCTACTCCATGACGATTTCGATATTTCGCATGGGAGTAAGCCTTTTGAGGGTTAATCCTGAATATCATTTCTTAATTCTTAACAACTTGTTATTAAGGCGGAAAAGCACCAAAATCGTTTTAAACTGCAGATAAACAAGTGGAAGATAAAGCAGAAAGTATATTATTGAAAATTTGGTGACAAGACCAGCCGCGACAAGCCCTCTGTTGATGAGAAAATTGCCCATTACAAAAAACGCGACGCCCGGCTGAGAATCCCACTGCTACCATACTGAAAGCGAAGATGGAGAGCATCTGGCTGAGGCTGTTGTTTTTCTCGCAGTCAAATTTTCCGAAAGCAATCACACGAGACATGAAAGCCATAAAAATGATTATCGCATACACACCGATAGCCAGAAAAGCTGCCAGTGCGAATGGGAAAAGATATTCGACAAAGTTCCAAAGTGACGGCACAAACAGAGCGCCCAGTATGAACATCACATTAACGGACATGGCATAAGTGAGAGGTATTGCCATCAGTTGCACTTCCGCATCCGATTTTTTCAGATTCCTGAATTTATCCGTTGCTTTAAAAGCGTAATATTCTCTGATGTTCCAGATAAGAAGACGGTAATGCTGAAATGCGAAATAAATGACTCCGGAAACCCCGACACCGATGAGTATGGTGCTGAAGAAGTCCTCCCCGGCCAGAAGATTGAAAAGAATGTCAAAAGTAGGAACAGGATATCCGTTATGCGGCATCATAAACATGAGATACATAAAAAACGTGACGATCAGGCCGCCGCTTCCCAAGGATGCAAGAAAATAAAGGGGTGAATAACTACTTCCCAAATTGCGACGATATTCCATTTTATCTATTCCTTCCTCTCTCAATGTTGTTTGTAGTTGGTGATTTTCCGGCAGCCACCGGCGCCAGCCGATGGAAAATGGCGAACAATCCGTTGGGTTAAATTCAAATCGTACAAAAGATCCGTGACCAAATTAATTAACTGACGGGTACATCATACCTGCAAAACTTCGCAGGTCTTCGGACTATGACCCATCAGAATCAATTTGGTCATTTTGTAGTTTCATATAAAAAACTATTCAGGTCTCAGCCTCCCGCAGCCGAAGCGAGTCAGGCAAGTGATTTGAACATTTTCCTGCCCGCACCGCAAATCGGACATTTCCAGTCTTCGGGCAACTCGGAAAACAGAGTTCCCTTGGGAATCTTTCCTTTCCTGTCGCCTTTATCAGGGTTGTAAATATAACCGCAGTTCACAGTTTGACACTGATACATTTCCTCGGGTTCCGCCATTGTTTGATTCTCCTTGTTTTTTGTTTTGATTGATATTAAGCGATCAGCAATTTCAGCGTATCTTCCGTAAAAACAGGATAAGAGACGCTTATGAAACATATATAAAAAGATGATAAAAAGTTTTCTATGTCTTCTCTGCGGGTCTTTGCGGCCTCTGCATTTAAGCCCGGATTTTCATATATCCGCCGAAGACGGTACCATGTTTTATTTTGATTACATTCTTATCATTTTGGCATCAGCCATCCGGTTTTCATGAAAAGAAACACAGCAGCAGCCAGGAGAAAAATCATCACAAAGACCATATGCGAAATATCAATAAACATGGTAAAATTCGGAGAAAAAACCATATCCGGAAGATTTTTCAACACACGGAATATACCGGTAAGCGTGATAGCAGACAGCAGGATGATCCGCACATAAGCCGGCCCGGTCAGCCTGAATGTATGCCTTCCCACGAGAAAATAGCCTGCTGTACAGTATGCGAAGATGGCAAACAGCAGAATGGCACCAATGTAATGAATGTAATGCGTAAGATAGAACTCTGCCAGCCAGCCCAGTCCGGGGATGTCTGCAATATAATATCTTTTGAAAATCGGCATCTGTCCGAAGCCGGTGAGAGTCATCATAAAGATGATGAAAATATACGCCCGGGTGATATACTTATGTTCTGGAAAAAAGTTCTGTTCCATTATCTTTTACCCTCCTTTCCCCGGGATGCATCAAGGTTTTTGGCAGCTTTGTAAAACCTGCCCACACCTGCTGCCACTCCGGCAAGGGGTGCGATAATCATGGCTTTGGCAAGGTTATCCGCGTGAGCCATTGCATCTTCAACTCCGTCAAAATGAGGGCGGCCAGGGCCTTTTTCAATGGCTTTGTTCAACGTCTCAAAGGGGACCGGCGAGACATAGATGGTGTTAGTGCCGCCGTTTTCCGTTTCTCCGTAAATATATCCCCCGATTTCTTTGGCAATCATACGAGCCTGTTTAATAATTTCCTCCCTTGGGCCGATGGTCTGAACATCTTCCGGACATGCCCCGATACATGCTGGAAGTTCTCCTTTCTCAATCCGATTGTAACATCGGTCGCATTTGAACATGACCCCGTTTCCGGCCAGAGAAGGAAGAATATCCAGGTAAAGCCCGACGCCGGTCTGACGTTCCGGGATTTTCCAGGGACAGACAGCCTTGCATTTCTGTCCTCCCAGGCAGATATCCGAATGGATCCGGGTGATGCCGTTTTCCAGTTTACGGGCAGCTCCCCAGGGACACAGATCCGCACAGGGCGGGTTCTGACAGTGCATACACCGCCGAGGAAAGCTGAGTTCTTGTTCTTCCCCGTTCACCGTGACCGTGGCGTTCTGGATAAAGACCCAGGTGTAAGGTGTCAGGCGGTCCCGGACATCCCTTTTTTCAGACCAGTCCGCCACTTTCACCCGTGAGGGGTACATTTTAGGGAAAGGCTTTTCAGGTTCGGGGAATTTATGAGCGTTTACTTCCTGACACGCGTCAACACACGCCTCGCATCCCACGCATTTGCGGATGTCAATCAGGGTTGCCAGTTCATTTGTGTCGGCCCCCCGTACCGAGGCCGGAAGCGCAAGCCCGGAAGTGCCCAGGGTTCCTGCCGCGGCAAGTCCTGCCTTTAAAAATGATCTTCTTGATAGTTTTTGCATGGCGTTTGCTCTTCTTTCCTTATTTTATTCTTTCCTTTGTTTCGGGATGTTCAGTATCGCTCTTCCTGCCTGCCACCTGACAAGCGTCTTTCATTCAGGTAGAAATTCCTAATTTGGGCAGAATATACGCCTGCAAGAGAAACCAGATTCCCACAATTACCAAAAAAAATACAATTCCTTTCATTATTTCCATCCTTCCCTCCCTTCAATCATGTAATGTAAGCATTGTAGGTAGTACACCACTTTTTAAGTTCGTCCCCCCCTTTTTTAAAGGGAGCCGTGGGGATTTTATGTTACAAAAAAGGGGGTTGCGGCAGAAATCCCCCCCGGTCCCCCTTTAAAAAAGGGGGGAGGAATTTACAAGTTGATGTAGTAGTGCTATCCGGAAGCGGAATGAGAGAATCAGAAAGGTGGCTGTCCCAATCAACGGCTCCCATCCAATAAACTTTTTCCTTTATCTGTCTTTTATGCATGAAAACACCTCCTTTAAACGTAATGGTTTTTGTTGTTGACTGGCAGCCATAATCCGGCAGGTTATAAGCCATTAAATCTTTCTCTGTAATTACTCAGGCTCAGGACTTGCCCTTCTTTAAAAATAGTGCCTCACTGCCGCATAAACCTTGTAGTCATTTAATTTTTCACCGTATTCAGTATAGTCTTTTCCCCAAAAAAATGTGGTTTTAAACTCAAATTCAAAGTTGGTTATGGGGGTGTATGTTATTTGGGGAGTGATTGAACCGCTTTTGTCATTGATATTGTATATACAGGCAACAGACGGTGTGAAATACAAAATATCATAAGGCTCTTTTTGCGACACCCTCAGATAAAGATAATCTTTCATCACGGTTTGCCTGTTATAAAACTGATGTCCGTATTGCCTGCTTTCAGAAAGCTTTGCCATGGTTTGGGTGCTGACATACTCCTTATATCCGTCTTCAACAAGGGTAAAGTAATCTTTCATTTCATCCCTTGTGTAACCCTGACCATTCCTGAAATATTCAAAAATATAAGTTGTATCATGACTTGTGAGATAGCGGATGCCGAGAAGATAATTTTTTGCGTTGTATTTTTTTTCTGTCAGATTCCCCTGCTGATCAGTCACATATCTTACATAATCCAAAACAATGGCTGCTTCACCGTGGATTTCAAAATTCACAGAAATATTTTTGGAAAAATCAGCTCCGAACCTGTTTTCAACTTTTTCTCCGGCCAGGAACATAATGTCCATATCTGTGTCAAAAGCAAAAAAATAAATTTTACCTCCCCATAAGATATCTCTTTCCGTGCCCCGCTCGTCATTGCCCCACTTATCATTGATATGTTCTGACACCGGAAGAATTACAGGCGTCAGGGCGATAGTTCTGAGCGGACTGTCCGTACTTTTTATCAGATCACCGCTGACAACATAGTATCCCTCCTGGGTTGCATCCGGGTCTTCAATATCCTTGGGACGGCTGAAAAAGGCTGCCGGGTTCCACGCGTACCCCTTGCCCCACTTTGACACTTTTTTGCCGATGTCCAATGTCAGAGAAGGGCTTGGCAGCAGAGACGCATAAGCCTCTTCCGTTCTTTGGCAGTTTTCCCAATCCTCATCATTGTTATAATAAAGTTCTCCGTTGAGGCGGGCATAAAGTTTCACTATGCCAATCTCGTAACTCCCTTCAGCCCTGAGATTCAGATCGGTTTGAAAAAAAGTGCCATCATCCCTGCTGTTCGGGTATTTCTGATTAAAAAGAAGGCTGTCCTTATCAAACCCCCTTATCGTCTCAGATATCTTAATCTCGGCATTGAATGAATACGGTTTTTTCTCAGCTTCGGGGATTTCAAAGTCAAGATCAATCGTATCTGAGCTTTTATCCTCTGCAAATATATATCCTGGGGTGGAAATATATATAAAGATTAAAAAGAACAAAAAAGCCGGGCTTCTTCTCCATATTTGAAGAGATAATTTTGTTATTTCCGATTCTGGCGGATTTTGCGATTGCATAAGTTGCATAAGACTGATCCTTGCAAACCGCAGATGAACACTGATGCTCCCGCACTCCATCTGCGTTCATCTGCGTTCATCTGCGGTTCATATCAGGAAACCAAAAACCATCAGAGCCAGCATTATTTCCTGAGACCTTCAATTTTTGACATGTAATTTAAAGTGAAAATTTCGTCAGGCAGTTCTTTTGCTTTCACCTTTGCAAAAACGATAACTGATTTGTATCCTTTATGAAGAGGGCTGTCGGTCTCAATTACAGCAGGACGGACAATACCGCCGCCAAAATCTTTGACCTCTTTAAAATACAGAGTTTTGATGAGCATTCCTGATGAGGCAAAGCATTCCAGCTTGTCCGGAAGAAGTCTTTCACCATAAACCCGCATTTTCACCCTGTCATAAGCAACTGTGTTTGTCTTTGCCTTAAGGTGAAGGATATGTCCGTCATCTGCCGGTTCGACCTTTTCACAGTTGTATTCCGCGCTGTAATCCACACGCATGATATCCGAATTGTTAAATATTCCTCCGGTTACCGATTGCAAACTGGTTATGCGGATAGGCTTGCCGACATTCGGAATATAAAGCCACATATTTTCACCGACTCGCAAGGTGCTCCTCCCTTTTTCGCTGGCCGGAGACAGAAAGACAGATGCAATCTTGTCTTTTCCTTTTTTGACTGAATACATCACAAATTCTTTTTTTGAGCCGTCCGACTCAGTGTTTATCAGCTTTCTGTACATTTCAAAACTTTCCGGGTTGAGGTTGCGATCAACTTTTTCAAGCATCTCATTCCCGTCAAGGGCAAAGGCCGGTGCGGATATGCACAGACATATAAACACTGTAAGCAACGCTTTCTTCATTTTTATCCTCCTATTCCTATACATGCCCCAGGGCATCAACCGGCTCCATCCTTGAAGCCTTGTATGCTGGTTGCAAAGTGGCAAAAATTGAAACAAGCAAGACTGTTGCCGACACCCAAACCAGCTCTGAGAAGCTGATTGTCGGAGACAGTAAAAGATTATCCATCCTGCCAAAAGAATACCGAATTTTGTAAATGTTCAAAATATAAATTCCGAGGATGCCGATAATATTGCCGGCCAGGGTGCTGATAAGCCCGAGGGACAATCCCTCTGCAAGAAAGAGGCCCATTATCCTGCCCGGTGCGGTTCCGATGGCGGACATTGTTCCGATTTCCCTGACCCTTTCGTAAACAGACATCATCATGACATTTAAAATGCTTATGAGAACAATGGCTATCATGATTATTTTCATGGAAACAGTCATGATGTCTATCATTTTGGCTATGTTTGAAAAAGGTGAGAGTTTTTCCCATGTATGTATTTCAAAAGCAGGTTTTCCTTTTTTGTTTTTAAACTCTGCCAGAGCAGATACAAGGTCTGTGTAAACATCACCGAGCTTGTCAAATTTTTTAATTCGCAAAGCAATTTCTATAACTTCCGGTTTTTCCATACGAAGCAAAGACTGGGCATCCTTTATATGCATATACCCTTCCTTGCCCTGGGGTCCTAAAATGCTTTCTATGATTCCGGCCACCGTGAAATTAAGACCGTTCACAGACCCATCCTTGTTGTTGGCCACAAGCACCACGGAGCCTCCGATTTTAATCTTCAGACCTGCGGCAAGTTTTTCAGGAATGATGATTTCTCCGGGTCTGAGCAGAATATCCGGCACTTCGCTGCCACTGAATTTCATGCGCTCACTGACATCAGGGCAAACTTTTATTTCCTTGTCAGGATCAATAGCATTTAAGCGGACATTGGTGGTTTCAGTAAAATTACTCAGCATGGCACTGAGCTTTATCCTTGGCGCATAAGCCTCAACATCAGGATTCTCCGTGAGCATTTTTTCGAGCGTTTTGCAGCCTTTCTGATTAATGGTCAGATTAAGCGGCGAAGTATCCATGGAAGATACATAACCTTTTTTGTGAATTTGCATGTGAGCCAGGTTTGAATCGGTAATCTGGCCGATCATCATTTCCTTGAATGAGCCGGCAAGTCCTGAAAAAAGTATCACCATAAGCAGACCGAGTGTGATCAGCAGAGATGTCAGCAAAGTCCTTCGCTTATATCGCATCAGGTTCCGCAAAGCTATTTTAAAAATCCTAATCATTATGCTTCTCCTTTATTATTTTTTCCTGACAAGTCTTCCGTCTTCCAATGTGTGAACAACCTCGGCTTCTTCCATTACTCCTGGATCATGAGTGGAAAAGATAAATGTGGTTCTGAATTCATCCCGCATGGAGCGCATAAGGCGAATGACATTTACCGCAGATTTTTTGTCCAAGTTTGCAGTCGGCTCATCTGCAAGAACAAGTTTCGGCTGTGTCACCAAAGCCCGTGCCACCGCGACCCGTTGCTTCTGACCTCCTGAAAGCTGGTCAGGAAACTTGTCTTTCTGATTCAGCATTCCCACTGATTCGAGAACCTTTGACACCATTTCATTTCGTTCTGATGCTGATTCATTTTTTATCATCACAAGAGGATATTCAACATTTTCATAGGTGGTGAGTACCGGAAAAAGGTTGAATGCCTGAAAGATGAACCCGAGTACAGAGCCTCTGAACGCCGCGCGCTGTCCTCGATCAAAAGCATCCACCTGTTTTTTGTCAACAAACACCTTTCCCTTTGTCGGCTTGTCCAGGCATCCGATGAGGTTCAGCATGGTGGTTTTTCCGCTCCCGGAAGGCCCCACAAAAGTGACAAAAGATGCCTCGTCTATAGAAAGGGTTACATCCTGCAAGGCTTTTACCTGCATCTCACCGGTCTGGTAAATTTTTGAAACATTATCAATCTGAACCAAAGCCATAATTTTTTCCTTTTTTTCTGATTATAACGGATTTAGTGGAGGGCGCAACCTCCTGAAATTATCAAATGACAAAGACTGTGGTTCTGTCTGTTCCGGGGTCATGCGAACCGGATATTCGGCATATCCGTATCTTCGGAAACTGCCGTTTTCCGGGAATTTATGGCGTGATGTGCTAAGGTGATTTCCAAAAAAGAATCTCCCACTATATATTTGCCGGACGGGGTCTGCAACCCTGTCCGCTTTTTTAACCACGAAAAAAAAACGAAAATTGTGAGTACAGAACATTCCCGTATTTTTTGTATCTTTTCGTGTGTTTCGTGTATTTCGTGGTCAAAAAAGCGGCAGCCGGGGATATCCGTCAGTTTTCAGACAGGCTCTCAGTGGGATATCCTTTTTTAGAAATCGCCTAAGGACAGAACCTGTCTGATTTCTAAAGAAGATTATACTTGGCACGAAGTGTTCCGGAAAGTTTTTGCACAATTGAAAAGGCTTTTTCCACTGTTTTTTCCTTATCAGGATTGACAAGGCAGCAGGTGGCCGGCGAAAGCATGCTTCTTTCCAGCATATGGGGAATGTCAATACCCTTTTTTGCCAGAATCTGCCATACGTTTTCCAACTGGGCTGCCAATGAGTTCATATCCTCTTTTTTAAAGGCTTCGAAGCCTGTGGGAACTATCCCCCATACAAGAATACCGCCCTTATCAAGAAACCGCTTTACTGAGGGGGCATAACGCTGATGCTCCCGCACTCTGCCGACAGGCTCAGGCCGTGTATGTGTTCATCTGCGTCTGTCTGCGTTTATCTGCGGCTCATAGGAAACCACAAAATCCGTCAGAACCAATCATATTTATATTGGATGGTATCTGGGAAATTCTTCGCATACCATCCATATCAAATGAAATTTTTTACCTATTTATACTATTTCCCGGCCATCATAGCCTCGATATCCTCAGCAACCGTGCTGATCGGTTTGATATCGAACTTTTCCACCAGGACATTCACCACTGTCGGGGAAAGAAATGCCGGCAGTGTCGGTCCGAGCCGGATTCCCTTGACACCCAGGAAAAGCAGGGCAAGAAGAACAGCAACCGCCTTCTGCTCATACCATGCGATGTCGAATGACAAAGGCAGGTCATTGATGTCATCAAGGCCAAAAACCTCTTTGAGTTTCAGGGCGATGACCGCAAGAGAATAGCAATCATTGCACTGCCCCGCGTCAAGCACCCGCGGAATTCCTCCGATATCGCCGAGGTCAAGCTTGTTGTAGCGGTATTTCGCGCACCCGGCTGTCAGGATCACAGTGTCTTTCGGCAGATTCTGGGCAACTTCGGTAAAATAGCTTCTTGCCTTATGGCGACCGTCGCATCCGGCCATGACCACAAAGCGTTTGATCGCCCCTGATTTGACAGCGTCAATAACCTTGTCCGCCAAGGCAAGAACCTGGTTGCGGGCAAACCCGCCGACTATCTTGCCAGTTTCAATTTCTGTCGGCGGCTCGCATTTTTTGGCCAGTTCGATAACCTTTGAAAAGTCCTTTGCGCCGCCTTCGGGCCGGTCCGGGATATGAACTACATCAGGATATCCGGTCATGCCTGTGGTGAAAATCCTGTCCTGGTAGTTCCCTTTTTTTATGGGAATAATACAATTTGTGGTTATGATGATCGGACCGTTGAAAGACTCGAACTCCTTGTTCTGGTGCTGCCAGGCATTGCCGTAATTTCCGAAAAAATGACCATACTTTTTAAACGCAGGATAGCTGTTGGCCGGGAGCATCTCACCGTGGGTATATACATCAACTCCTGTGCCCTCGGTCTGCTTCAGCAGCTCTTCCATGTCTTTCAGGTCATGACCGCTTATCAGTATCCCGGGATTGCTCCCGACCCCGATATTGACCTCAGTGATTTCGGGATGTCCGTAAGCCGTGGTGTTGGCCTCATCCAAGGCTGCCATCGTTGTCACGGCAACTTCTCCGGCCTTCATGACAAGCCCGATCATTTCATCCACCGAAAAGTCTTTGGTGGTCGAAGCCAGGGCTTCCATTATAAAATTATATATCTCATCTTTTTCGACTCCGAGGATGGCGGCATGATCCGCGTACGCGGCAATCCCCTTCAGACCGATGATCAGAAGTTCCCTCAGAGATCTGACATCCTCGTTTTCCGTTGCAAGAATGCCGACAGATTTCGCTTTTTCCTCAAATTCGGACGGATCACCCGAAAACCAGGTGGCGGAATGATGCAGGCTTTCATCGAAATCCTTGCCGTTTTTTTCTTTGTAGGCAGCCGAAACCTTGTCTTTAAGGACTTCCCTGCGTTTCAGAGTCTCTCTGACAATCGCTACAAACCTGTCATTGTCCCAGTTGGCATTGGTTATGGTCGTGAAAAGCGCCTGTGCCGCAAACAATCCGTTTTCATTGTTTGAAACACCCAGCTCGCCTGCCTTTTCTTCGTAAACAGCAAGCCCTCTCAGAGCATAGATTACAAGATCCTGAAGATTTGCGGTATCCTCGGGTTTTCCGCAAACGCCCTTGACTGTACAGCCTGTGTTTTTAGCTGTTTCCTGACATTGAAAACAAAACATGGTTTTTCTCCTTTTGGTTAAATTAATTTACGGACTCATACCTGAATTAAGCGATCACAATCAGCAAAATGGTTTCAATGTATTCGTTATTTCATCCGATGGGTGAAAATCGAATTGCCGACAAACGTCCAAAATATGGAGAGAATCGGGTTATGGTATAATTATCTGCCTCAGTTTCGGCTAAACCTACAACATGCAAACAAGAATAACCTTGACTTAAGTCATAAAAATCTGTGTACAGGACAAAATAAATAAGCGGTGAAGAAACCCGGCTTTTTTCGGCAGGGGAAAAAAGCCGTGTTTCTTTCCCACACCCGGAGTGCCAAACTTACAGTTTGGCAAATGCCAAACATTTTTTTGTGATTTTCTCCTTTTGGTTCAGCATGTGTTTCAGCGCCGATATTCTCATCCTGTCTTTCTCAGGCAATGATTTTTTTTTAGATATTCCAGGCTCAGTATTCCGGGCTTCGGCGTGAGACTTCGGCATAACCGCCATGGCTGTTGTCAAAAGATTTCCCGGAATCGCCATTTGTTTCCTCCTTATCCCTTTTAATTAATTATCCGCAATATTCTTTATTCATCCCTGGGTTCATCTTGCTTTCTCGCAAGGCTTTGCTGCCCAGGGCATAGAAACCGGTCAGCATGTAGATAATACCGCCGACGACATAGATCATACGGATGGGCACAAAATCAGAGAGCCAGGCAAAGAAAATGCCTGCAAACATAAACACCGCATTCCGTAACATTTCCCGCGTCGCATAAACCCGCCCCAGTTGTCCCTCTTCAACAGTGCCCTGTAGCAGCGAATCCTGCACCACATCCCGAATGGCATTCGGAGGGCCAAACGCAAAGGTCCACGCCACCGCCGCCCATACAGTCTGGCTGCTCGCAAAGGCCAGTGTCAGTAGGCCGGAAGCGCAGGCATTCACCACAATAATACGGCCCGGGCAGCGACGCAGCCAGTCACTAATGGCCAATGCTCCGAGGGATCCTAGTATCATACCCGTAAAATAACTCGTCACCTGATAGCCCCAGTCTGATGCATCACCTTGCAATGCCTTGATGGTGAAAGCCAACAGCAAGGCTCCGGTCCAAATAGCGTGCGGCAGATGTTCCACAGTTTCCATGATTGTCAATGGTCTGGCGATAGGATGCTGACGCAAATAATTCCAGCCGGACACCGACGATTTCCAAAAGGATTCCCTTTCACTGGCATCAGTATCCCCTGCTTCCTGATGTTCTGACACCGGTATGAGCATAGCTGTGAGAGCAGCCATTGTGAATAAGATGACTACACCCAAGGCAATCTGGCGTAACGGTACCGCCAAAATGAGCCAGCCGCCAACCATATAAGAGATGGCCACCATGATTTGATTGGATGCCAGGATAAAGCTGTTGGCTCTGACCAATTGCTTATATGCGACAAGCGAGGGAATAAGAGACAGGCGGGCGGGTCGGTGGAAAACATCAGCCACAGAGAGACCGGTTAAAATGAGATAAATGCCGACAATCGGCACTTTCCCGCCTCCCTGTAAAAACCAGATCGCAACACCAACCAGCAACACTCGAACCAGATCCATGCTGATGAGCAAATTTTTGCGGGGAAAGCGATCAACCAACACACCTGCAACGGGGCCCAGCAAAAATGCAGGCATTGTCCGCGCCACCATCGTGCCAACTGCCTGCAAAGTGGATTCCGTCTGTTCATAGATCGTTACCAGAACCGTGATAGTAAACAGTTCAATAGCCAGGGTTGTGGCGATATTGACAAACCAGAGAAATAGAAAATGCCGATTGTGTAGCATGAACCAGATAATTCTCTTTGAGCTACAGGGGAAGTGTTTTTCCATATTCAAAACTAATTTTCTTTCGCCGCATTCCCGAAATCCTCATACATATCCGAACATACTGTTCTCACCTTCTTTCTGAGTCTTTTGGAAATCAATTTGAAAAACTTCTTCACAGTCTTCTTCTCACTATCCGGAAGAACCGCCAGTATCTGTTTTCTGATACTCGGAATGTCAAAAAATGTGACATGGCATAATTTTGTCACCATGTCAACAGAAAATTTTACGGAACAGAATGAGGATTACAAAACCCCGGTGTCTGATACCCCGATATCTGCGATAATGCAAAGCGTAAAGATCAGCACTTCCGGATCACTACCGATAATTCTCGTCCTTGGCATCTGCCTGATATTACCTCATGATATTTACGCCATGTGCAACTTTTTTTTAACCGAAGAGAACATATAATGCCACAAAGACACGAAGACACAAAGAAACACAAAGAGCCTTCGTGAGACTTCGTGCCTTTGTGTCTTCGTGGCATTATATGTTGCACATCGCGTGATATTTGAAATCGGGTAGTGTTCAACTTCCGGATATCAGCCATATAACCCTCTTGACCAATTGGTAAATATGGGAGGAAATCCAGTTTTGGAACACTACCTGAAAATCGTCACTCCTATACAGTGCCTTTTATCGCATCCACTACTGTGGGAACAATGTCGGACCATCCCAGGGGCATGAAATGAACCCCCTGGGCCATCGGGGCAATCTCCCTGACAAGCTCCGTGGTAATCTCCGTTGCTCTCTTCTTGCGGTCCTCTTTGGACACGCTGCTCATTTCTTCAATGATCCGGTCAGGAACCGTTATTCCGGAGACATTTTCATTCATAAACCTGCCCATCTGCGGAGATTTGATCACTACGATACCGTATTGGATGGGGACGCCGAACCCTTCAGTCTTCTTCACCATCTTTTCAAAAACAGCGGGATCATAAACCGCCTGGGTCTGGAAGAACTGGGCACCGGCTTCGATCTTTTTCTCCATCTTGAGCAGTTGCAGGTCCAGCGGCTCAAAGTTCGGGTTCACCACCGCGCCCAAAGCAAGGTCAGTCGATTTGGTGAGCGTGTTTCCCATCATGTCATGTCCCTCGTTCAATCCTTTGGCGATTTTCAACAATTGCACGGAATCTATGTCAAAAACACTCTTGGCAGCCTTGTGGTCCCCCAGGCTCGTATAATCCCCTGTGAGACAAAGCACATTGTCAATTCCCAGAGAACATGCGCCCAACAAGTCCGACTGAAGCGCGATTCGGTTCCGATCCCTGCACGTCATCTGATAGATCGGCTCAAATCCTTTACCCCGGAGTTTGACCGACGCGGCAAGGGAACCGAGTCTCATCACCGCGCTCTGGTTATCCGTGACATTGATCGCATGGACACACTCCCGGACCATCTCCGCTTCCCTGGCACATCGGGGTGGCTCGTCCCCGTTGCTGCTTCTCAGGCATCCCTTTACAGGACCCACTTCGCTCGTGATGACAAACTCACCTTTATCAAATAATTCCGTCAGTTTCATGCCACCCTCCTTTCTTTGATATTCAGTGTGCGAGGTTTTGCCATCTTGCTGTAATCTTTGGCATCCATAAACCGGCGAAGTTTGTCCGATTCGCCAAGCGCGGTCATCCGGTTGTAAATCAGTATCCAGGCGCAGTCCCGTTCGGAATCCACTTCGCATTTCCCATTCTGTGCGCCGCCGCAGGGCCCGTTGAGCAGGCTTTTCGCACACTTGGTAACAGGACATATCCCGCCTGTTTCATTCAGGATACATTCGCCGCATTCCTGGCACTGTTCGAGAGCCAGTTCGCCCATTACAAGCGTGTCCATGTGGCCCACAGAGTCAAGCCCTATTTTTACCGGAATGGTAAGCTCATAATCCTCCGTGACTTTCCGGGTAATCTGGGCCGCACCGCCGCACCCAAGGATGACAACAGCCTCGGCCTGCTTTAATTCGTCCATATGCGGATCCAGGGCCGTCCGGGTTTTCGACACATAACAAGTACGATCCGGTGTGACGGCAAGTACCACATTTTTGCCTTGGTTCCTCAATTTTTCGGCCATTTCTTCGACCTGATCGCTGCCCCCGGTCATGCAGACCTTGGCGCATCCGTCGCATCCGATGACAGCCAGCTTTTCATAGCCGGCCACAGCATCCATTATCTCTTCAAAGGGTTTCGGAATTGTTCCGATCATCTGTCTTATTCTCCTTTTTCTTGGTTGCCCTTCGACAAGCTCAGGGTACGATCCTTCGACAAGCTCAGGGCACGATCCTTCGACAAGCTCAGGGCACGGTAACTCTTACTGTCGAAACCGTTCCCTGAGCTTTGTCGAATGACCGTTCCCTGAGCTTTGTCGAAGGAGCGTTCCCTGAGCTTTGTCGAAGGACTGTTCTCTGAGCCTGTCGAAGGACTGTTCCCTGAGCTTGTCGAAGGAGCGTTCCCTGAGCCTGTCGAAGGAACAAAATCAGCGGCGACCTGCCACTATTGCCCTAAGAGGCTCAGGAAAACCCCGTCGGGGCCTTGGCGCAACTGGTTCCGAGTATGCCTGTCGCACTCATAAGCCGCCTGACTTTTTTATCGCCGCATTTCGGGCAGAGAGTTTTCTCCTCATCTCCTGAACTGAAAACCAGTTTTTCAAAAATTTGTCCGCATATGTCACATTTATATTCATAAATCGGCATAGGAAACCTCCTGATTCAAAAATAATTACTACTCAAAAAACCGCTTCTCATATTGAATAGAAGTCTCATCAAACTTCTCATACAAAAGGAGCAGACGTTCATTGGCAATTTGAATACTGCGCGGTTTTTCATCTTCGTTTTCCCTGGGATAACAGGAAAGACAGCGTTGGGCCTGATGGGTCTTTCCCAGGGTTGTCACGATAAAATTTCCATGCAAAAAGGTCTGGGAATTTTTGTGATTTGCGAAATGTTCCACAGCAGGGACATATTCCAGATCAATCTCCACAGAAACCTCATTGCCCTCTTTTGCAATATTGATGTAATCATCAATGGTAAGGGTCGGGCCATGCTCATCAGTGTAATCCTTGAACTTGACGATCATATCATCCAAACTGAACAGTCTGTTTTCTTCGACCTCAAGGCCGCCCTGCTTCAGCCGGCGATAATCTCTTTGCAAATACCGGTTGGCGATCATAACAGCCTGGGCCACATGGGGACACAGATTATGCGGGCACCCGCGTGCATAGCATTTCCTGAACGAGAACTCTTTCCCGTCAACCTTTCCAGAATAGCGGCAAAGAAATATAAATGCCTGGAACGCGCTGTCCCGGTGAGTAAAATCAACCGGCAGTATTTCAAAAGAGGGTTGGCAGGTAATTTCTGCCCCCTGTTTTTTCAACCCGACAATATCGGTAATGCGATACGGGGGATTATTAATGTTTCCCTGTTTCATCTCTCATGCCTCCCTTTAAAGGGGTTTAAAGTTTAAGGGTTAAGGAGAATGGCTGGCCTCTTAACCCTTACCCTTAATCCTTAAACTCTTAAAGCCTAATAAGTGAAAACAGCGTCAGCTTCGAGCGCTTCGGTGTTCAACACGCCGGCAGCTACCAATTCATATCCTTCAACCAAGTCAGATTCTTCGATGTTGCGTCCTTTGATGCAGGGTACACAGACCCACAGTTTTCCGCCCAGTTCCAGAAAATCGTCGAGCAATTTTTTCATGGGCGGAAACTCGGTTCCCAGCATCTTGTCAGCATACCCCTTTTGTGCCAGTTCGACACCTTTTCCCTGCAATGCGATGATTGCCTCGATATCCATGGCCAGGGCCGCACCGGCCATCACAAAAGGTATTGACGCTCTTTCAGGGTCATCCGCTGCATGTGTGCAAAAGTACAAAACCTTTTCGTTTTTTTCTTCTTCCATGTTTTTCTCCTATATAAGTTGTTGTTCGTTGATGCCGATAATAATATATGTGTATATGTTCGCCAGTTGAGAGCCATCGGCAACTGAGATGACTGAGTGAAGGATGCAAACCAGCCCAAGGAGCCTATCCCCAAAGGCCGATTTGCAGCGGGCGGAGGCTCCCGCAACGGAGGTGAATGCCAAGTAAGCCTCCTAACATTTTTTTCGCAAAGATTATTCCGATGAAATCAAAAATTAAGAAAATAAGCGGCATCCTTCATTGTCACTTTACAATTTAATGTAGAACGATTTTTCAAATCGTTTTAAACAATTTGAAAAATTGTTCTACAGTCAGAAAAACTACTTTCAGCTTTTATGAAGGATGCCAAATAAGCTTTGCGCTTTTGTCATAACTGCCTCACCTGTTCCGTAAGCAAGGATTTGAAGCGATCCAGGCTTATGGGATAAGGTTGAATCGGGATTCCCATCCAGTCGGAATATTCCAGGAATTCTTCGGGTTTTTCAGCCATGTACTGATCAAGATATCCGATGCCGTCCAGAACGATTGCGCCTCCGGTATGCCGTGGAAAGTTCTCATTAGCCACGCCTTTATCCCATCCCTTGAAAACATCTTCGCGATACTTGATCCACCCGGGTGTCATCCACCAGACATTCTCACCTCCGGCAATTTCCTGAGCGATTTTTTCCCGTTCCGCCTCGCTGGCCAGCATGTCCATGCAGTGAGTGGCCTGAATTCTTGCCACTCCGGCACCTTCTTCCTCAATGATCTTCTGCATGGTGCGTGTCGGATCATCCATATTGACGTAACAGAATTTTCCCCCATAGATCACGAGAACCTTACCCACTTTTTCCTTTGCCTTGCGGATGCGTGTCACAAGCTGGCGCTCCAGTTCGGGAATATCCTGATGAAGCCCCGGTTTTGTATAGAACAGGGTATGGACATCCAGAAAACCTTCTCTTTTCAGATAGTTTAATTCCAAACTTAAGGTACCGCAAGCAACAATGGCAATATCCGAAAACGATACATGATTCATTGAATTCCTCCTGAACAGTTAATGGCTAAGAGGATGTTTTTTCTCCCTTAAGCCTTAACTCCTTTTTTTCGTCAATCATAGTCAATCCGAGCCGGGCGATACCAAGGGCGTTTCAGATGCTACGCGCAATCAGACTTGACAGGTCTTCGACATCCGTGCCTGACTTTTTCAAATTTCCGAGGCATATAGGGCACATGGCGATAATAGGCTGCCCTGCAGATTGCAGTTCTTCAACCCTTCTGTCAAGAACCTCTTTGGAAAGCTTTGGCGAAACAGACTCTGCCGGCCCTCCGCAGCAATTGGTCGCTTGTTCGGAATTTATCACTTCCACACATTCAATCTCCAGATTGGCAAGAACTTTTCGCGGGACATCCGACATTTCCAGATACCTTCCATAGAAACACGGGTCATGGAGAGTGACTCGCGCTCCCCCGTTTTTCGACCTGAGACTGATCAGTTCGAAATAGGTCTTCACCTCAAAACTTTCACCGATATATTTGGGATACAGGACTTTCAAAGCATAAGTGGTATGAGGATCCACGGTGATAATCTTTCTGACCCCTGCCCGTTTCAGTTTGGCCGCGACAAATTCGGCATGCCGGACAAAGCCCTCCTGATCTCCGAGATCATAGAGCAGGATGCCGCTGTAATCATCTAATTCCGGTTTGTAATAGAACTCGACATTGGACTTTGCGAGAATGTTGACAATATTCCGCACTATGGTGTCCGCCTTTTTCTTCTCTTTTCCGGGTGTCATTAATGCGAGCACTGTTCCGGCAATGAATTTGGGTATGTATTTGCTGTACTGCATATAGTCAGCCAGCTTCGTATCCTCATATCGTTCCAGGTAATGCGTCGTCTTTTCAATATAAGGTGTGAACTGATACATCAGCCCGGTAAAAAGCAGGGTATCTCCTTCCGGACGGACAGGCGTCTCAGTCCACCAATTGTTGATCATGGACTTGGGAATGCCGAAAGGATTCCTTGTCTTTCTGATATTGTCGGCAATGAGGTCAATAATAATTTTCGGATTGTACATTTCAGGACCTCCTCCAATTCGAGACAATGAAGCGTTTCAGACCCAGGATGAGTTCTCCGGGATCGGCCTCCCTGGGACAGGTATAAGTACAGAGTCCGCAATGCAGACATCGCCAGAGTTCTTTGTCATTTTCCAGAAGACGATCCCTGGCACCCACCTGGATGTAACGGATCATCTTCCGCGGAAAGTGTTCATAGATTAACGGGCATATTGCGGCACATGTTCCGCAGTTAAAGCAGTCCAGAGCCGTATTTACTCCGAAACGCTCCAGTTCCTCGGCAAATTCGGGATTAACCAAAGTCATTATCATCCGCCTTTCACATTTCAGAAACTAATTGATATTTAAAATAATCACCATCTTTCTCCCCTTCGCTGACCATACCGTATTTTCTCATGGTCGAGATGTACCACAGAACCTGGGACGGGGTGATTGCCGTTTCCTGAGCGATATCGGGCACTGTTTTGCCCTCGGTTTTAATCTGTTCCCTGATCTTTTTCATGAGCTTGGTGTGAGTCTTAATTGTTCCCCTTGCCGTTTCAACCTGGAGATTACGCTCCTCACGGAGCTTCTTCAAGGCTTCTTTGTCTGTCTTTTCACCCATTTCACTCCCCCTCCTTCTTTTCTTAACCGCAGATTAAATTTATTTGTAGAGAATCTGCGTTCATCTGTGTTCATCTGCGGTTCCTCTTTCTTTTTTAACCGCAGATAAACGCAAATTAACGCAGATTAAATTTATCTGTAGAAAATCTGCGGTTCCTCCTTCTTCAACAAATTAAAAATTTCGGACAATCCTTTTTATTTGAAGTTTTGGCTGTCCAAAATTTAATATTAATCCCAGATTCAAACTGGTTGCTTTCAGATAGTTTAATATCTGGGCCTGATGGATATTGTCAATTTCTTTTGCGGCTTTTAATTCTAATATGACAGCAGAGTCAATTAGAATATCAGCGACATAATCCCCGACAATTATTCCATCATAAACCACCTGAATTGCTTTTTGTTGTTCAACAGAAACATTCTTTCCAATCTCGTGAACCAGGGCGTTCTCATAAACTTTTTCCAAAAAACCGCAACCCAAAACATTATGGACTTTGAAGGCACACCCAATAGCCATCTCCGAGAACTTATTCAGTTCATTTTGTGTAAATCTGCGTTCATCTGTGTTCATCTGCGGTTCCTCTTTCTTTTTTTTTAACGCAGATAAACGCAAATTAACGCAGATTAAATTTATCTGTAGAGAATCTGCGATTCCTCCTTCTTTTTTTAACTACAGATTTTTGTGTAAATCTGCGTTCATCTGCGGTTCCTCCTTCTTTTTTTTTAACCGCAGATAAACGCAGATTAAATTTATCTGTAGAGAATCTGCGATTCCTCCTTCTTTTTTTAACTACAGATTTTGTGTAAATCTGCGTTCATCTGCGTTCATCTGCGGTTCCTCCTTCTTTTTTTAACCGCAGATTAAATTTATTTGTAGAGAATCTGCGGTTCCTTCTTCAACATTCAGCAATCGCATCAACCATTGCCTCATACTGTCCGAGGGTCCACCCATTAATATCAATGGCATTCTCAGGACAGACGGCCACACATATTCCGCATCCTGTACACAGGGCAGGATTGATCCGGGTATGCATAACCTTTTCGCCGTCAGATTCCGTCTCAGACTGCTGAATCGCACCTTCAACCGGACAGACATCCGCACAATTGCCAGTGCCGGTACATTTTTCAATATTGATCTCGGCTACAAAGGGATCAAGTTCTACATACCCTCGTGAGAGCAAAGTGGCAACTTTGGATGATGCGGCCTGGGCAGCGGAACACGCTTCCCCGATATCCATAGGAGCCTGGCAGGTTCCGGCCAGTAAGATACCTGTCTTGGCAAGCTCCACCGGCTGTAGTTTCGGATGGACTTCCAGCAGAAAACGATCCACTCCGACCGGAAGTTTCATCATATCAACCAGGTCGGAAATATCATTCGGCACCATTCCCACGGAAAGAACGACCAGATCAACTTCGGCTTCAATATCTTCGCCGAAAGT
This sequence comes from Desulfococcaceae bacterium HSG8, assembly GCA_030378015.1. GTDB lineage: Bacteria > Desulfobacterota > Desulfobacteria > Desulfobacterales > 4be13 > JAUCGG01. The sequence continues at coordinate 4,269 of JAUCGG010000009.1, read as the reverse complement.
CAGCATATCTTTCACCCTGATTTTCAGCGGATACTGAGAACCGTCTGTCTTTTCAATGACCGGCGGATCTTCAGGTTCGAATCGGAAAAAGATCACGTTGTTCTGTGAAGCCCGGTCATAATATGCCTCGTGTCCCCTGCCGTAAGTTCTGATATCCCTGTAAAATTCGAACACATAAGTTTCAGGATGTTTCTCCCTGATCTCATTGGCGGCCTGAAGCGTTGCGCTGCAACAGACTCTTGAACAGTACTCGTTCAGATTGCCGTCGGAGCCCGGCTCGTGGATTCCCGGGATATGGCGGCTGCCCACACAGTGAATCAGTGCCGCCCTCCTGATCCTCTTCCCGTTTATCTCAAGCTTGCCCCCTGATTTGCCCCGGGCCATCATCCTGATGAGCTGGGGAAGCGTTATGACCTCCGGATATTCGCCATATCCGTATTCCCCTGCACTGGGAATATATGTTTTAAAGCCGGTGGCAAACACGACTGCTCCTGTATCCTGGGTGAATTCCTCAGTCTGGCTGGGAACTTCCATGGGACAGAGACCGATAAAAGGAACAAAATCTCCGATCCCGGCTTTGGAATTTCCGAAGGTATCAAGCTTTTCAATATATTCTTCGGATGTCGGAGAAGACTTTTTTACCGTGATCTTAAAATTCCCCACATAACCTTCTGATTTGATAATCTCTGCACAGGCACGGAGCGTGATGTTGGAATCGTCCGATACTTCTTTTGCGAGTTGTTTTATCAGATCCCCGGCGTTTTCCCCGGTGGGAAACAGCTTGCCCAACTGAGCAGCCTGTCCTCCCAGGAAAGGTGATTTCTCCAGTAACAATACCTCCGTACCACGCCTTGAGAGGTCTCTTGCCGCCCTAAGCCCGGCCAGTCCGCCGCCGATCACAGTGGCATGATTTTTCGCATCCACCCGGATGGGACTGAGGGGTTTGAGATGTTTTGCTTTTCCTATTGCCGCTGCAACAAGGGTGGCCGCCTTGTCGGTTGCCGCATCCCCGTGGTGAACCCAGCTCACCTGCTCCCGTATGTTCGCATGGTCATACAGATACGGGTTCATTCCTGCTCTTTGTATGGCACCCCGAAAGGTCAGTTCATGCAGCGCGGGCGCGCAGGAAGCTACGACAACCCGGTTCACGACCCCGTTTTTTATATCCTCCATGATAAGTTCCTGACCCGGATCGGAACACATGAACATATTCGTGCGCGCCACAGCCACCCCGGGAACTTCTTTCACATTTTCAGCAACCTTTTCCACATCCACATGGTCGGATATATTACCGCCGCAGTAGCAGATGTAAACACCGACTTTTTCTCCTGTTTCGGATGCCATTATATCATATCTCCTGATCCTGATTTGAAACCCGATCCCTATGCCAGTTCCGAATTTCAACTTTCAAATTCAAGTTTTAAGTTTCATCAAAAAATCTTCCATTTTTTCTTTAGAAGTAATTATGTCACGAGCGGCCTGTTCCTGATTGACAAGAACCGTGGTTGACCCCCTGAGATCATAAGCCTTTGCTTCTTCAGAGTCTTTGGTATGGATTTTAAGATCAAGCTTCTCTCCGAAATTTTCTTTCATTGCCTTTGCCACACCTATGGCCTTCTGACAAGTCACTCAGGCCGGGTTTCCGCTATGGAACACGATCATTTCTATCATTTTCATATCTCCTTTCAATTTTTCGGTTTATGAACTTTTCAAACAGTGTCAAATCTCTTACGCTGAAAAACACAGATCATAAGGATCTTCAGCCTCATAAAAATTTCAGGCTGCATGATCTGCTCTCTTTTCAACCAGATATCCGGACGCTTCCATGGCCGCTGATCCGGCTTCCACGATGGTATCCACAATATCTTTGGGACCTGTGGCCACACCTGCCACAAACACGCCCTCCATATCCGTCAGTGCCGGTGCCATTTTGGGCATGACGCTTTTTATAAAGGCATCATCATCTGTCGCCACCGGGCAGATTCCGGCCGGATTCCAGTCAGGAATCATGCCCAGGGAGAGAACTACCAAGTCATGCTCCCTGGTTTCCACACCGCCTTCTTCCTGATTCTCGTAGTGCAACGCGACAGTCTGCTCTTCTCCCTGTGTAATTGAAGCCACTTTTGCCTTGACAAACTCAATGCCCATTGCTTTGGCATTCTGGTAAAATTGTTCGTACCCCTTTCCGAATGCACGAATGTCCATATAATAGATGACAATATCCGCTATGGGCAGGGAGCCGGAAAGGAGCATGGCCTGTTTAATGGCATACATACAGCAAACCCTTGAACAATAGGGTATTCCCAGGCTTTTGTCACGGGAACCCGCACATTGGACATAAGCAACTGAATCCGGTTCCTTGCCATCCGAAGGCCGGATCACCCGCTGGTAAGGCCCGTGCGGTGCCAGAATTCGCTCCATCTGGAGTGATGTTATGACATTTTCAATTTTGCCCTCACCGTATTGTTTCTTCTGATCCGCTGGCGTCAGTCTGAAGCCTGTGGCAAGAACTGCCGTGTCGGCCCGGATGACAAAATCCTCGGGCTGCTGGAAAAAATCAACTGCATCTGTGGGACATACCTTTGCACATTTTCCGCAAAGCGAGCAGTTTTCCGCATCCAAAACAGCAAGCTGGGGAATCGCATTTGAAAAAGGGATATAAATCGCCTTCCGTGCGTTAAGTCCCCCCTGTTCCTCATCAGACACATAAACCGGACAGCCGTACTCACACTGCCTGCACCCGATACATTTAACCGGATCCACATACCTTGGCTGCTGTGTAAGCGATGCTGTTATGACATCTCCCTCACGCTCCAGAGAATTCAGATTACAATAAGTAAAGATCGTTATATTTTCATGATGAGCCGCTGCCGCCATTTTCGGGGTTGTGATACAGCTTGCACAATCAAGCGTGGGAAACACCTTGGAAAGCCGGATCATTTTCCCCCCGATTGACGCGTCCTTTTCCACGATAGCCACTTTAAAGTCCTGATCAGCCATATCCAGTGCTGTCTGAAGACCGGCAATACCGCCTCCGACAACAATCGCGTCAAATTTCATTTCTCGTTCTGACTCCATTCATTTCCCCCTCTGCCCGAAGGATGAAGTCTGAAGAATAAGGGACTTAGATTTCATCCTTCATCCTTCAGATTTCAGACTTCATCAAGTTCCTTTACCAGATCATTCATCTGATTCACTTCTTTCAAAAATGCGCGGTTGCAAACTGTACATATTGCGGTCAGGCGGAGTCTCCGGATGTCCAGACTCCGCTCCTTCATCATTTTGTAAACCCGGTCAATTCGCTTTGCCAGCGCGTGATATGCGCCTTCATACGGACATTCCTCACCGCATGACATGATAATGATGCCGCTGATTCCCTTTTCAAAACAGTCCAGGTAGAACTGTTCCGGGAACAGCGCAGGGGCTCTTACCCTGAGAATATAGGTATTGGCAGGATAAGTCGAATGGGCCTGCCCCACTGAGTTCGCACCGGGATACGCGCAGGTTTCCGTGGCCAGAATCAGTATTTTTCCTTCATTTGCCTGGGTTGCCATAATATTCCCGCCTACTTTTTCCTTCTGACATAGTGTTTATCGTAACCGTCCGCTTCAAGAAAGCCGAGATATTCATGCTTCACTTTTTTGGACCAGGCAGGAATGTCAGCCCTGGTTCCGGGGTCATTGGAGAATATCTCAAGAATTTCACCGACTTTGACCTTGCCGATCCCTTTTTTTGCCTCCAGAAGCGGCCCGGGACATGCGCTGCCTCTTGCATCAACCATATTCTGTGCCTCAATTGTGTTCAAATCCAAATCTGTCATTGTTATTATCTCCTTTTTTCAGGGTTTAAGGGATTAAGGGTTAAAGGTGTTCATCTATCCGGAATTTTAACCCTTAACCCTTAACCCTTAACCCTTTTTTAATCGGATGCGGTAAGAAGCCTTTCCCTCTTCAATATCCATCAACTGGTAGCGGAACGCATTTAAAACCTGAAAAAGCTCCTTGCGGGTATCCGGATCACTGCCCAGTATTTCGAGAATCTCTCCCGGCTTTATTTCTCTGAAAGCTCCGGTCACTTTGAGGAGCGTAATCGGAACAATTGCTCCCCGGACATCCAGATGATGAACTGATGTTTTCAAAATAGCACCTCTTGCAAAACACTTTACTTTTCAGTATGCAAACTTGATGCCAATCGGGGAAATAATATGCCAATGTATTTTATATGTATGTATCCGCCTGAATATATAATGAATACAATATTGAGCAACAA
>JAUCGG010000065.1 GCA_030378015.1 Desulfococcaceae bacterium HSG8 | reverse complement strand
CTACATATATATATTACCCAATCATTACTCAAAGAGTCAACAGGCAGATCGAAAACGACTGACCCGTTGGTAAGATGGCAACACCGAACACTAAACACCGAACACTTTCAGTAGATCGAAAAGTTTCCTGTAAACCTTAGCAAACAGTGGATTCCGGGTTAAAATTAAAAAACATCCGTTTTTTAATTTTCCCCGGAATGACGTAACTTCTCAATAAGTCCGGGCAACCTATAAAATCAACCGGTTACAGACACAAAAATCGGCATACAAGCAAAAAGTATGCCACATGTGGCGATTAATAATTTCAGCAGGTTATCCGTTTTTGACTTTGGCATATTTTTTGCCTATAGCGCAATTTTTACATCGTAACATGCTGAAATGATTACTGCCCGGACTTATTGAGAAGTTACGGAATGACGATTTAACATACTGTCATTCCGTGGAAAATCGGAAAACGGATGTTTTCCGGTTTTAACCCGGAATCCACTGTCTGCAAAAGTTTTCGATCTACTGACTTTCATAAATTAATGAATTGACAAACAGACAATTTTTTGCAATTAAAAGTCCGCATTTGGTAATCTCAGTTGATCGAAAACTTTTTGCAAACAGTGGGATTCCGGGTTAAAATCGGAAAACGGTTTTTATATGAAAGTCCCGGATAAGAAATCCCCCGGCCCTTTACGAAAGGGGGAGTCGCGGCGGACTTTCATTCGCTGTGACCGTCAGATCATGGAAGTTCCCCGGAATGACGTATATTCCCCGGCTACCGGACAACATACTGTCATTCCGTGGAAAATTGAAAAACGGATGTTTTTTAATTTTAACCCGGAATCCACTGTTCCACAGGCTTTTCGATCTGCTGAATCTGGATCGCTGAGTTTACAAGCACCCGGACAAAGATTTTCGCTGTCTGACCTCCGGGGCTCATGCTGAAAGTTATGGATAGGCACATAATAAATTGATTTTCTGCCTGACCTGGGAAACTGATTGCATATAAATGTTAGGGATTTCCCCAAAAATAAAATACCCGAAAATGTAGGTGGGCGGAGCGAAGCGTAACCCACCATCATATCATTCGCCAACAAAGATGGTGGGTTACGCTAGCGCTCCACCCACCCTACATTTTCCGGAATCGGGTATTTTATTTATTTGGAGTCCCCTTAATGATCACCAGGTAATGAAAATCAGGGCAGAGATTCCTGATGTTTTGGAAATCTGAATGTATGTTCAGCAGTTCACAATTTTGTGCCTGCGGAGTACAAAGCTTGTTTTGTAAGTGTCAGTAGATCGAAAACTTTCGCAAGCAGTGGATTCCGGGTTACATCCGTTTTCCGATTTTCCCCGGAATCCACTGTCAGACAGAAAGTTTTCGATCTGCTGAGTGTTCATTTTTGTAGCGCGGCCATGATCTCCGTCCGGCACAAAGCAAGCTTTGTACTCCGCAGAGCCTGAAATTGTGAGTTTGCAGTTCACAATTTTGTGCCTGCGTGCAAAGCTTGCTTTGCAAGTGTTCATTTTTGTAGCGCGGCCATGATCCCCGGTACAAAGCAAGCTTTGTACTCCGAAGGGCCTGAAATTGTGAACTACTGATGTTTTTCGCGGTATGCAGGGACTTCCGAAGCTTTTAACACCTCGGAAGTCTTGGAATACTTTAACATTCCAACATTTTTCCCGCCCCTGTCCGGAAGAGATGAAGGGGTAAAAGTGAAAGGTAGCATTATGAGACGATTGAAACCTGTAGTAATCATTGTCGGTGTGATTATGATGTTGTCTGCTCTGTCCGTCAGTGCGTACGCGTCAGATGATGAATTGAAGATATCGGGAATCGCCGATATTGACCCTTGCTGGCTGCCTGGGTCATGTGACGATGGTGGTGACGATGGTGTTCAGTACAAAATCACAGCCCTGGCAAGAGATGGCGGTGCCATAGACCCTTACGGTGACGTCACCGTGGATAAAGGACAAAGCAAAACATTTACAATAGAACCTTTTGATGGTTTTATGATTTCAGATGTTATCGTAGATGGCACCTCTGTAGGGAAGGTGTCCGAATACACCTTTGAAAATGTCACTGCCGATCATATCATTGACGTATATTTCAGCGAAGATACGTCAGGTGTGCAGTACATAATAACAGCCGCGGCAGGAGATGGCGGAATCATCAGCCCGACTGGTGAAGTCACCGTGGATGAAGGACAGGATCAGACATTTACGATAGAAACAGAGGCCGGCTTTGTTGTGGCTGATGTTGTCATAGACGGGGATTCAGCAGGCCCGATATCCGGATATACATTTGAAAACGTCACTGCCAATCACAGTATTGCAGTGTCTTTCAGCGAAGAAGCTACACCCGAACCTGAGTACACGATAACGGCCGCGGCAGGAGATGGCGGAACCATCAGCCCGTCCGGCGAAGTCATCGTAGATGAAGGACAGGATCAGACATTTACGATAGAAACAGAGGCCGGCTTTGTTGTGGCTGATGTTGTCATAGACGGGGATTCAGCAGGCCCGATATCCGGATATACATTTGAAAACGTCACTGAAGATCACAGCATTGCAGTGTCTTTCAGCGAAGAAGCTACACCCGAACCTGAGTACACGATAACGGCCTTGGCAGGAGACGGCGGAACCATAAGCCCGTCCGGCGAAGTCATCGTGGATGAAGGACAGGATCAGACATTTACGATAGAGACAGAGGCCGGTTTTGTTGTGGCTGATGTTGTCATAGACGGGGATTCAGCAGGGCAGATTTCCGAATATACTTTTGAAAGCGTCACTGAAGATCACAGCATTGCAGTGTCTTTCAGCGAAGAAGTTACACCCGAACCTGAGTACACGATAACGGCCTCGGCAGGAGACGGCGGAACCATAAGCCCGTCCGGCGAAGTCATCGTGGATGAAGGACAGGATCAGACATTTACGATAGAGACAGAGGCCGGTTTTGTTGTGGCTGATGTTGTCATAGACGGGGATTCAGCGGGTCAGATATCCGAATATACCTTTGAAAACGTCACTGAAAATCATAGCATTGCGGTATCTTTCAGCGAAACGCCAGGGAAACAATACATCATTACCGCCAGTGCAGGGGAAGGAGGGGCCATAAATCCTTCCGGAGAGATCGCAGTAAACGAAGGCGGGGACAGGACTTTCGGGATTCTGGCTGACGATGGATACGAAGTGGAAGATGTCACGGTGGATGGTGAATCCGTGGGAGCAGTTCCCAGCTATACTTTCACAGGTGTCGGGGCTGATCACGAAATCAGCGCGGCCTTCAAGGCAGTAACCGTTATCGAGCAGTACAAAATCACGGCTTCGGCAGGAGAAAACGGCAGTATCAGCCCCTCGGGCGAAGTCACGGTGAACAAAGACGGAGACAAAACTTTCGGGATTCTGGCTGACGATGGATACGAAGTGGAAGATGTCACGGTGGATGGTGAATCCGTGGGAGCAGTTCCCAGCTATACTTTCACAGGTGTCGGGGCTGATCACGAAATCAGCGCGGCCTTCAAGGCAGTAACCGTTATCGAACAGTACAAAATCACGGCTTCGGCAGGAGAAAACGGCAGTATCAGCCCCTCGGGCGAAGTCATAGTGAACAAAGGCGGAGACAAAACTTTCGGGATTCTGGCTGACGAGGGATACGAAGTGGAAGATGTCACGGTGGATGGTGAATCCGTGGGAGCAGTTACCAGCTATACTTTCACAGGTGTCGGGGCTGATCACGAAATCAGCGCGGCCTTCAAGGCAGTAACCGTTATCGAACAGTACAAAATCACGGCTTCGGCAGGAGAAAACGGCAGTATCAGCCCTTCGGGCGAAGTCATAGTGAACAAAGGCGGAGACAAAACTTTCGGGATTCTGGCTGACGAGGGATACGAAGTGGAAGATGTCACGGTGGATGGTGAATCCGTCGGAGCAGTTCCCAGCTATACTTTCACAGGTATCGGGGCTGATCACGAAATCAGCGCGGCCTTCAAGGCAGTCGTTATCGAACAGTACAAAATCACGGCTTCGGCAGGAGAAAACGGCAACATCAGTCCCTCGGGCGAACTCATTGTGAACAAAGGCGAAGACAAAGTTTTCGATATTTTGCCTGACGAAGGATACGAAATTGAAAATGTTACTGTGAACGGGGTGTCTGTGGGAGCACTTACCAGCTATACTTTCACAGATATCAAGGCTGATCACGAAATCAGCGCGACGTTTAAAGCAGTAACCGTAACCGAACAGTACAAAATAACAGCTTCAGCAGAAGAAGGCGGCAATATCAGCCCTTCGGGCGAAGTTGTGGTGAACAAAGGTGGGTCCTATAAGTTTGATATTCTGCCGGCTGAAGGATACGAAATAGATGAGGTCAAAATAGACGGCGAACCTCTTGACGAACCCGTGGCCGCTTACACCTTCGAAGATGTCACTGACAACCATACGATTCACATCTATTTCAAAGAGGCCGAGATAATTCAGTACACGATCACGGCAGGCGCGGAGGAAGGCGGAACCGTGGAACCCTCGGGCGAGATCGTTGTGAACAAGCATGAAAACCGGACTTTCCAGATTTTGCCGGCTGACGGATACGAAATAGATGAGGTCAAGATAGACGGGGAATCCCTTGACGAACCCGTAACAAGTTACACCTTCGAGGATGTCCTTGATAATCATACGATTCATATCTATTTCAAAGAAGCCGAGGTAATTCAGTACACGATCACGGCAGGAGCGGAGGAAGGCGGAACCGTGGAACCCTCGGGTGAGATCATTGTGAGCAAACACGAAAGCCGGACTTTCCAGATTTTGCCGGCTGACGGATACGAAATAGATGAGGTCAAGATAGACGGGGAATCCCTTGACGAACCCGTGACAAGTTACACCTTCGAGGATGTCCTTGATAATCATACGATTCATATCTATTTCAAAGAAGCCGAGGTAATTCAGTACACGATCACGGCAGGCGCGGAGGAAGGCGGAACCGTGGAACCTTCGGGTGAGATCATTGTGAGCAAACACGAAAGCCGGACTTTCCAGATTTTGCCGGCTGACGGATACGAAATAGATGAAGTCAAGATAGACGGGGAATCCCTTGACGAACCCGTGACAAGTTACACCTTCGAGGATGTCCTTGACGACCATACGATTCATATCTATTTCAAAGAAGTCGAGGTAATTCAGTACACGATTACAGCCACCGCGAATGAGTACGGAACCGTGGAACCCTTTGGCGAAGTTCAGTTGAATGAAGGGGAAGACATCACCTTTGCAATTATGCCGTCTGCCGGATATATTGTTGAAAGTATCGCTGTTGATGGTGAGGAAAGTCCTGTAAATGTCCGCGCGGCAGATGAATATGCATTCGAATATGGCTTCCGCGATATCTCTGGAGACCATACCATCCATATCAGATTCGCGGAAAAGACCGTTTCTGAGGAAACTGTGATGATCCGAACTGATACAATGCAGATGGTATCATTTGCCCGTTGGCCCGAAACTCCTCATGAATTGAAGGTGTCGGGGGATGATACATGGGAATATAATAAAAGACTTCACGTCATAGCCGCCTATGATCCTCAGGCCAAACAGTATGTGAGATACGGGGACGGACTGGAGATTGAGCCTGGAAAAGCTTGCTGGTTCTATTCAAAGGAGAATGACCTGGAATTCACGGTCAAGGGTGCATCGGTAAACACGGCATATAATGTTGATGTGGAACTGATTTACAACCCGGACACAGGCTATGCCTGGAACATGATCGGCTGCCCCAATGATTCTGACTATAACTGGAATGATGTGCAGGTGCTGCAGTATGATGCTGACGGCATTCTTGTGAGGGACCCCATGCCCGTATCTTCCCCGGAGAACGACCTGGTAGATAAAAAATTGTGGAGATGGGAAGGCGGGAAATATCTTTTCTACACTCCTGAAGATTCATTCCATCAGGATTACGAAGAATATTATGATCCTGCCGGAGACCCCGTGATGAAGTCTCACAAGGGATATTGGGTAAGAGTAAAGGAGGCAAATGTATTCCTGCGGTTCGGGAGTCAGGAATATCTGTCAGCCCCGGAAGCAAAATCAGCAGTTGCAGCTTCCAGAGCGGCTGATGACACATTCACCGGGGGACCCCCGGCCCCGCCCGATCTTGACAGCAGTTCTTCCGGAGGAGGAACCTGCTTTATAGACAGCGCCTCACTGACTGGAATCTCTTCTAATAAAGTACAAACCGTGCTGATATTTGTGCTTCTGATCTCGTTAGCCATTGCAATGGCTGTGCAAGTCAGGAAAAAGCAGCAACGGCGCAGGCAGGAAATAAACAATCGGACAGATTTTCGCTAATCTGAAAAGGGTGCAATTAAAGTGTCAGGCGAGCCGTCCGGTCCTCGTTCCCGAACTCCGTTCGGGAACGCAATTGCACGCAAAACTCCGTTTTGCATGTATGGCAGACAGAGTTTGCCGGACAGGTGTGTTCCCAAACGGAGTTTGGGAACAAGGGCTGCCTGACACTTTTAATTGCACCCGTCTGAAAAAGGAGTGCGAAAATGAAATTTTCGCCAGCGAGGGGATTTCTCAATAAATAAAATACCCGTGTTCGCGCCCGAGGGTTCGGATTTGTCAATCCGAACCGAGCAGGAGAAGGGCCGGATCGGGTATATTATTTTATTTATCTGGGATTCTCAATCAAAGCGATGCGTAAGTAAAGAAAGAAAATACAACAACTCGCACATCGCTTTGCTCGTTGACGGGCGCATTTACAACTTGGGAGAGCAGTCTCGGAGGGGCGACTGAAAAGCTTTTCAGTCATCCCTCCGAGACGTGATGATCCGGAATACTCACCCGGCAATGAATTGCCGGGCTGTTTTCAGAAGTCCCTCCGGGACTGAAAATCACTCCCCTGACTTGTAAATACGCCCCTCGTTGACTCAAAAAATCATTTTTGCACTCCTGAACGAACATATCATATTAAACGAAAGAGAGGAAAAAATGGAGGAACGTACCGGAATCATAGCTATGAGAGGAAATCCCCTGACCCTGCTCGGAAAAGAAGTCAAGGCGGGAGACCCCGCACCGGACTTCGAAACCCTGGCAAATGATCTTTCGCCTGTAAAATTTTCATCATACCGGGGCAAAGTCTGTGTGATCTCATCTGTCCCTTCACTGGACACGCCTGTATGCGACATACAAACCCGCAGGTTTAACGAAGAAGCAGGCAAACTCAGCGACGATGTCGCCATCCTTACCCTTAGCATGGATCTTCCCTTTGCTCAGAAACGATGGTGCGGCGTGGCAGGTGTGGATAAGGTGGTCACGCTTTCCGATCACCGAGATGCGGCATTCGGATCTGGCTATGGCCTACTGATCAAAGAACTGCGTCTGCTGGCAAGAGCCGTCTTTGTTGTGGATCGGGAAGGTGTTGTTCAGTATGTCCAGATCCTTGAGGAGATCACAAACGAGCCGGATTATGATGCTACAATAGCGGCATTGACGAAGCTGGTTTAAGATATCCGCGTTGTGAAAGTTCCTCTTTACTTCATTTCATAAAAGAGTGGAGGAACTTACTAACTGCTTCGTTATTATATTAAGTGCTTCGTTTCAAAATTAATGTCAGGGTTATAAATTTCGCGGAGTGCAAAGCCTGCTTTGCGGGGAATCCCGGCTTTGGCGTGAGTTCAGTCGAACGACTGGCGCAAAGCAGGCTTTCCACTCCGTTCGTTCGGAAATTTTCTGTGCAACCTGTTCATTATTTGTGAAACGGAGCACTAAGCCCTCGTTCCCAAACTCCGGTTTGGTATGATTTTCCAGAATACCCGGAATCAATTCTAATTTTAACTGCTCAAACAAAAGGAGGGATAATGAAACGACTCAGGTTTACAGGTTTTTTCTGCTGGTTTTTCATTCCGATGCTTTGTATCATGTTTTTCTGCTCATCGGGCATCTGCGCGCCGCAGGAAATCGAAGAAATTGAAGAACTGGCTCCGGGCCGGAAGATGGCCCGCCAAGCCACAAAGCGGAGGCAGCTCTGGATCACTTCGGATCATTCGAAACACGCCATTTTGGAACAGGAGTTCGCTTCAGGCCCTGAAGTCACCAAAGCCTGTCTTGACTGCCATACCGAAGCTGCCATGCAATTTCACAAAACAATCCACTGGACATGGCTGGATCCCAATGCCCCGGAAGGAGCAGGAATCGGGAAAGGTGGCCATTCCATGAACAATTTCTGCATCAACATCAACAGCAATGAACCCCGATGCACTTCCTGTCACGCGGGGTACGGATGGAAGGATAACACCTTTGACTTTACGGATCAGTCCAAGGTGGATTGCTTGGTCTGCCACGAACAGACCGGGACATACAAGAAATTTCCGGCGGGCGCGGGAAATCCGGTGAGTGAGTCCAAAGTATTCAAGGGAAACGGCAAAACTTACGATCCGCCGGACTGGAATGCCGTGGCCCAGAGCGTGGCACGCCCCACACGTCGGAATTGCGGAACCTGCCATTTTTTTGGCGGCGGCGGAGACGGTGTGAAACACGGGGATATGGATTCTTCTCTCATGAAACCCAACAAGAGCCTGGATGTCCATATGGGCATGGACGGACAGAATTTTGACTGTGTGCGGTGTCACTCCACCAAGCTCCACAACATCTCTGGACGGATTTACTCCACCCCCGCGGTACCTCACCGCAAAAGTCTGATAGAAGATGATCTGATCCCCAAGATCATGTGTGAATCCTGCCACAGTGCAACGCCCCACAAAGCAGGTGAGAAGCCCAATGATCATACAGATAAGGTGGCATGTCAGAGCTGCCACATTCCCCATTTCGCACGGGTCAACCCCACCAAGATGTGGTGGGACTGGTCAAAAGCCGGGAAAAAGAAGAATGGTAAGCCTTACATGGAAAAAGGGCCATCGGGCAAGCCGGTTTACCACACCAAAAAGGGGGAATTCAGGTGGGCCAAATTTGTGGTTCCGGAATACCAGTGGTTTAATGGCTCCATTCACACGCTCACCGCCAGGGACATGATTGATCCTGGTAAAATCGTCAAAGTGAGCTGGCCAGTGGGGGACAGGACAGATGAAAATTCCCGCATCTTTCCTTTCAAAGTGCATCGCGGGAAACAGCCCTATGACAAGGTGAACAAAACCCTGCTTATACCGCATCTTTTCGGGAAAAAAGGAAGCGGCGCGTACTGGGGAGATTATGATTGGAAAAAAGCCCTTGCAGGCGGTATGAAGGCCGCGAGACTCCCTTTCAGCGGAGAATATGATTTTGTTGAGACCAGCTATGTATTCCCGACCACGCACATGGTGGCACGCCGGGATGACTCGGTCAAATGCCAGGAATGCCATACCCGGAACGGAAGACTTGCTGATCTCACGGGCTTTTACATGCCTGGGCGGGACCACTCCGAACTGATTGACACCGCGGGATGGCTCCTGGTTCTCGGCTCCCTGGCCGGTGTCCTGATTCACGGCTTTGGCAGGGCATTTTTTGCGAGCAGAAGAAAGGAGAAGAATAATGACAACAAATAACATGGTCAAAGTTTATCTTTACACACGCTTTGAGCGTTTCTGGCACTGGGTGCAGGCAGTGCTGATTATCATGCTCCTCCTCACAGGACTGGAGATTCACGGAACCTACGCCCTGTTCGGTTTTGAGCGGGCTGTTGAACTGCATAATTTCTTTGGCCTGTCCTGGCTGACCCTCTTTGTATTCATCGTGTTCTGGCTGTTCACCACGGGGGAGTGGAAGCAGTACATCCCGACCACAAAAAAACTCTTTGATGTGATTCATTATTACTGCATTGATATCTTCAAAGGGAAACCGCATCCGATCAGGAAGAATCCTGATGCCAAACATAACCCCCTTCAGCGTATGACCTACCTGGGACTGGCCGCGGCTCTTCTGCCAACGCAGATGATCGCGGGGTTGTTGTATTATACTTATAACAGTTGGTCTGTATGGAGGATCAGTACCTACCTGAACCTCGAAACCTTGGCGACGGTTCACCTGGTAATAGCGTTTCTGCTCCTCTCTTTCCTGATCATCCATGTTTACATGACCACCACCGGTCATACCATTACAGCGCACGTAGCGGCCATGTGGAGCGGATGGGAAGAGATTGAAGAAGGCGCGGAGATAGAAGATTGGGAAAAAGCCAGGGTGAGAAGTTGATAAGCTTATAATCTTAGTTCAGCCTCGGAATCAATTCCGAGGCTGAAAGCTCATAGCTGCCGGAGCTTCACTCGTTCCCAGGCAGAAGCCCGGAGACCCGTTGCTGCTCGCGAGGGATTGACAAATCTCCGCCGCGGGGTTCGGATTTGTTAATCGTCCGACTGAACTCACGCCGAAGCCGTTTCCCCGAACGGGTATATTATTTTGAGCATATTCCAGCCTTGGGAAAAAAGGAATGCAAAAATGGAGCCGCCAGGCGGATTTTCTGCACTCCTTCTCTATATAATTTGCACTCCTTTTCTATATAACAGTAGATCGAAAACTTTTGCAGACAGTGATGATTCCGGGTTAAAATCGGAAAACACCCGTTTTTCTATTTTTTCTGAAATAACAGTAGGTTAAATCGTCATTCCGGGAAAAATTAAAAAACGGATGTTTTTTAATTTTAACTCGGAATCCACTGTGCAGGCAAAACTCCGTTTTGCATGGCAGACAGAGTCTGCCGGGCAGGTGTGTTCCCAAACGGAGTCCGGGAACAAGGACACATACTGAACCTGACACTTTTAATTAATTACACCCGTTTGCAGGCTTAAACGAAAAGTTTTCGATATACTGAAATTGTTTGAAAAATTGCTCTGCAGCCGGAAAAAGTGTAAACTACTACATCAACTTGTAAATTCCTCCCCCTTTTTTAAAGGGGGGCCGGGAGGATTTCTGCCGCAACACCCTTTTTTTGTAACATAAAATCCCCCCTGCCCCCTTTAAAAAGGGGGGGACGAACTTAAAAAGTGGTGTACTACTTTACTTTTTATCTTCTATGGGCAGACAGACCTGCAAGGTGGAACCAGGAAATGAAAGATGCCAACATTTTTTTATTTTCCTTTGACATTTTCAATTCAAAGCTGTTAATAAATTAGTTTTTCTGCTGTGGGAACCTCCTCATGGATCATGACCGATAACTAAAAAAATAAGAGTGTTTGACATTCAGGCAAATTTCATGCTATCTTTTTCAGCAATCGAAAGGTTTTTACTTCCATGACCTGAAAGTCGGAACGATTTACTATCAGACGGACAGAAATCGTAAATCGCAAGGAGCAATTGAAGATGAATACAAAAAAAGAGCCTGTAGAGGTGGTATGCCCGAAGTGCAAGCGCACTGAAATCATTTATATGCCCGATGAAGAGGTTTCAAAATGCCGGGACTGCGGCGTCCAGATGGTCATCCGTGAGCTTCTGCGCGAGGGCAAATGTGATTAACCTAGCTTGAAAAGGCCGGAAGTACCGGTCATTTATTAATTATTAATATAAATTAAGGAGGTTTTATGAAAAAGGTCTTTTGGAAGGGGCTGGTTGCACTGGCTGTGGCCCTGGTATGGTTCTCCGGGTCTGCATTCGGAGCGGACATCAATCTTGCAAAGAAATCAACACTGGAATCCATCCTGAAAAACAAAAAGATCAGGATCGGTTTCAATGCAGGGTACATGCCCTTTGAAATGACTGATAAAAAAGGAAATTTTGTCGGCTTTGACATTGATATGGGCAAGGAAATGGCCAAGGCCATGGGCGTCGAATATTTTCCCGTCAACACGGACTGGGACGGCATTATTCCCTCCCTTAACACGGATAAGTTCGATATCGTCGTCAGCGGCATGACCGTTACCCAGGAGCGGAATCTGAGGGTTAACTTTGCCGATCCCTATATTATCGTAGGGCAGACGATCATAGTCCAGAAGAAGCATGAGGGCAAAATCAAATCCTACAAGGATCTGAACGATCCCAAATACATTGTCACCTCAATGCTCGGAACGACCGGGGAACAGGCAGTAAAGCGCAAGATACCGAAATGCACATATAAATCTTTTGAAAAAGAAACGGAAGCCGCGCTGGAAGTTGTGAGCGGAAAAGCAGATGCTTTTGTTTATGATCTTCCTTATTGTGCTGTATTTATGGCTGAACAGGGTGCTGGCAAGCTGGTATTCCTGGATGAGCCTTTTACATTCGAACCCTTGGCATGGGCCATTAATAAGGGTGATCCTGATTTTCTCAACTGGCTGAACAATTTCCTGAGGCAGATGAAAAATGACGGGCGATACGACGTTATCTACAATAAGTGGATAAAAAGCACGGATTGGTACAAGCAGGTTAAGTAAATGCTGATAAAAGAAGCCGGGTCTGCAAAGCCCGGTTTCTTTTTTTTAACCGGAGCATCCGAAAAGAAAGTATGATAATCAGATGGAATCATCAAATGTAAGACGCTTTAACAAGCAGGCAGCTTATTATATGTGGGCAGGAGTCTTTTTTCTTCTTGTGTTCGCTGTACTCCTGGGGATTTATTATTCCACGAAACAGATTGACTATGTATGGGGGTGGTCCCGGATTCCCCAGTATTTCATGTATGATGAGATGGTGGAAACCCGGTCAGAGATTGGCGGAACAGTTGATTCTGTTTTAGTTCACGGACAAAAGGCCGTTATCCGCATTAAAGGAAAAGGCGAGGAAGGTTCATATACAGTTCCGGCCCGGAGTATCAGGGTGAGCGAGGGGGATATGATCTTTGTGGGCGATGTGCTGGAAGCCCATAAGGAGCGGCAGTGGGGCCTTTTGCTGGTGGGGCTGTGGATCACATTAAAGGTCAGTGTGATCGCGGTTATCCTGGGAATCCTTCTCGGTATCCTCACAGGTCTTGCGCGCATATCTTCAAACCCTGTGCTGAAATGGTCTTCAATTACCTACATAGAACTGATCCGGGGATCCCCGCTTCTGGTTCAGATATTTATCTGGTATTTTGTCCTGGGAACACTGATCAACAAGCTCTTGGAAAAAAACGGATTTGAATTTCTTATCCCGGGGCTGTGGTTCGGAATCGCAGCACTGGCCTGTTTTGCCGGGGCATATGTGGCGGAAATTGTCAGGGCCGGCATACAGTCTATTCATCGCGGCCAGACCGAAGCGGCCCGCTCCCTGGGAATGACATATGTGCAGTGCATGGGATATGTGATTCTTCCCCAGGCCATGCGCCGGATACTGCCGCCCCTTGCGGGCCAGTTCATCAGCCTTATAAAAGATTCCTCCCTGCTCGGGGCCATTGCCATCCGGGAACTGACCAAGGCCACACGGGAAGGGGTTTCCAGCAGTTTCATGACATTCGAACTCTGGTTTGTCTGTGCGATTTTATATTTGGTTCTTACATTTTCACTTTCCATGATTTTGCAGTATGTGGAACGGAGGATTTAGACAGGTGATTGATGTTCGGAATATATACAAGACGTTTTTCGTGCCTCACGAGGTTCGTGCCCTGGTTGATGTCTCCAATAAAATCGAAGCCGGGGAAGTGGTGGTGGTCATCGGCCCCTCCGGCTCCGGTAAAAGTACGCTTCTCCGCTGTCTGAACCGTTTGGAAACAGCAGAGACCGGTCATATCTATATTGACGGAATTGATATCCTGAATTCGAAAACAGACATCAATAAAATACGCGCCGAAGTGGGGATGGTATTCCAGTCTTTTAACCTTTTTCCTCATAAGACCGTTCTGAACAATGTGACCCTGGCCCAGCGGATTGTGAGGAAGCGAAGAAAGGAAGAAGCCGCGGAAAGGGCAATGAAGCTGCTGGATAAGGTGGGAATCCAGGACAAGGCCAATGCCTATCCGGATCAGTTATCCGGGGGACAGCAGCAGCGCGTGGCGATTGCCAGGGCCCTTGCTATGGATCCCAAGATCATGCTGTTTGACGAACCCACTTCCGCGCTGGATCCCGAAATGATCGGCGAGGTTCTTGATGCCATGAAAACCCTGGCCAAAGAAGGGATGACAATGGTGGTTGTTACGCATGAGATGGGATTCGCGAGGGAGGTTGCGGACCGGGTGATCTTTATGGACCACGGGGCCATCGTGGAACAGGGAACCCCCGAACATTTCTTTACCGAGCCTTCCCACGAAAGAACAAAGCTGTTTCTGAGCCAGATTCTTTAGGTTATGATCCGAATGCGGAGTGCAAAGCTTGCTTTGCCAGTAAGGGGTTTTCGCAAAGCAAGCTTTGCACTCCGCTGCTCGCAGGGGATTGACAAATCCCCCGCGGGGTTCTGATTTATCAATCCGAACCGAGCAGAAGAGGTGCTGTTTCCCCGAACCGTCATAAAACCGGGTGATGGCAATCCGCAATCCAAGGAGGCGATCATGGTGCTGAACTTCAGTGAATGTACCCTGGCCAGACTGGATAAAACATTCAGCCTGAAACAGATCAGGACAAGCCCGGTTTCGGAGAACTGGCTGAACGGAGAAGCCGGGATATCCGATTTTGAGAGCCAGGCACTGCTGAGATTCAGGGAAAAACTGAGGCTGAATGTTTATGATTGGAATGAGGCCGAACTTGCCTATAATTTCATCGGCCCCCTCATCGCATTGGCGGATTATACCACCGACAAATTCAACTTCTTTGCTGAAAGACCGTTCGGAGGTGTTGTCGGGGATATCGAGATGAGAGGAAAACCCGACGGAATGATCGCGTCGGGTTTTCGTGAGCCGGAAAAACCGTATTTCTGCTTTCATGAATATAAAAGAGAAAAAGACCCTGACGGAGATCCCGCAGCCCAGGCATTGGCCCCGATGCTGGTTGCCCAGGAAATCAGTGAATACAGACATCCGATTTACGGCTGTTATGTCAGGGGCGGATTGTGGTATTTTATTACGCTGGAGAAAAAAGCATACTGTATCAGCGAAGGATATCTCGCCACCCGTGATGATATTTTTGATATTTTCCGTATCTTACAGGTGCTGAAACAGATCATTATCATGCTGACCGAGAATGAATAAGTTCGTAGTCCCGCCTTCAGGCGGCCTGTATGTGGATTAACTGGCTGATTTTATAAAGCCGCCTGAAGGCGGGGCTACAAACTTATGGCCCTGAGACCGGTATGAATCCCCGAATAAAAAAAATTCCATATGGCCAGGCGGAATTCGGAACCTTCCGGAGCGACAACTGTTATTATGCAGATAAGACACGCTTCATACCGCTCCTGGAAGCCTCACCCCGGTATATCTTCTTTCTCAGACCCCGCCGTTTCGGAAAATCCCTGTGGCTTTCAATACTTCAATACTATTACGATATCAACGACAAAGACCGCTTTGAGGAGATGTTTAAAGGCACTTACATCGGCGATAATCCCACTGATGAAAGAAATTCCTATCTGACCATGATGTTCAATTTTGCCGCTGTGAATCCGGATCTCCGATATATCGAGGAGTCTTTCGAGGATAACGGCAGGGTCGTGGTAAAAAATTTCCTGCTGAGATACGACCGATTTTTCACCGACAGAGAGCGGGAAAAACCTGACCAGAAACAATCTGTTCAACGAGATGACGGGGTTTACAGAGGATGAAGTCAGAACTTTTCTGAACTATTACGCAGAATCAGGAATGTATGACCACAATACTGATGCCTTACTTGAACTGATGAGGGGCTGGTATGGCAATTACAAATTTTCAAACAATGCGGAACGCCCGCTGTTTAATCTGGATATGGTGTTGTATTTTCTTACCGAGCTTACGGATAACAAGGACCTGCCGGAAGATATGATTGACCAGAACATCAGGATTGATTACATAAAATTGCGCCATCTCATGCTCACAGACAGGAAACTCAACGGAAATTTCAGCGAACTGAGGAAAATTATTGAGAAAGGGGAAACCCGATGCCGGATCCAGGCCGGTTTTCCGTTGGAACACCTGAAATATTCCCGGAATTTCAATATCGCTGCTTTTTTATTTCGGACTGCTGACTGTCAGAAAGGTTCAGGGCGAGAGTCAGATTCTTTCCATTTCCCAATCTGACTGTGAAAAAGCTTATGTACGAATATATCCGCGACGCGTCAGTGGCCACTTGCAACTGACAAACCATAAAGGATGGGAACTGATATATTGTGAGGAAAGTAATGTAATGCATCAGTCGCCAGTGGTCACGCAACTGACCACTGACAACTGACCACACTGACAAAAAGGATTGAAAAATGGAACAGAAAAAACAGACTGTTTTGGACATCAGAGCAAAAAAAAACAGCGGCAGCAAGATTAGCATGCTCACCGCGTATGATTATCCCTGGGCACTCCTTGTTGATAGGGCAGGGATAGATATCATCCTGGTGGGAGATTCCCTGGGAATGGTGGTACTGGGATACCAGGATACGGTATCCGTAACTATGGATGAGATGATTCACCATGTAAAAGCAGTGACAGGCGTGGTAAAAAGCTCGCTCGTGGTCGGGGACATGCCTTTCGGCTCGTACAACGTCTCCGTGAAGAAGGCCATTAAAAACGCCAACCGGTTCATGAAAGAAGGCAGGGCAGACTGCATCAAGCTCGAGGGGGGAATGATAATGGCCCCGGTTATCAGCGCAATTGTCAAAGCAGGAATTCCTGTCCAAGGGCATATCGGACTTACGCCCCAGACCGCGTCTGCTCTCGGTGGTTTCAAGGTGCAGGGAAAAAGCGCGGCCGCGGCCCGTGCGCTCATAGATGATGCAAAAGCACTTGAAGATTCGGGATGTTTCTCAATTGTCCTGGAAGCCATCCCGGCTCCCATTGCAAAAATGGTAACGGAAGCGGTTTCCATTCCCACCATCGGCATCGGGGCAGGTAGCGACTGTGACGGTCAGGTGCTGGTGACATACGATATGGTGGGATTATTTGACCGGTTCACACCGAAATTTGTAAAACAGTACACCAAGATCAGTGAGACAATCTCCGGCGTCATCTCGGAATTCAAAGCAGACGTGGAAAACGGGAAATTCCCTGAAGAAAAGCACAGCTTTACGATGAAAGCAGATGAGCTTGAACAGTTAAAAAAAGATTTATCCGACTGATAAGTTCGCACTTCCCGAGGAGTGCAAAGCTTGCTTTGTGCGTGTCGAAAACTTTCGCAAGCAGTGGATTCCGGGTTAAAATCGGAAAACATCCGATTTTTATATGAAAGTCCCGATAAAAAATCCCCCCGGCCCCCTTTACGAAAGGAGCCGCGGCGGACTTTCATCATTCGTTGTGACGTCAGGTCATGGAAGTATGTTAAATTGTCATTCCGGGGAAAACCGGAAGATGAATATCTTCCGGTTTTAACCCGGAATCCACTGTCAGACAGAAAGTTTTCGATCTACTGAGTGCCTTTTATTGAATATCACTTACAAAGCAAGCTTCAGGGTGTAGTTATAATTATAATTAAAAGTGTCAGGCAGTCCTTGTTCCCAAATTCCGTTTGGGAACACACCTGCCGGCAAACTCTGTTTGCAAAACGGAGTTTTGTGTGCAATTGCGTTCCCAAACGGAGTTTGGGAACGAGACTCACCTAAAAACTTTTAATTGCACCCGCTTCAGGGATTTCCCGCCTGTTCTGTCCGGATGCGATGCCAGTTCCCGCGATTTCCGATTTGCCTGAAGACTGTAATTCATAATCAGTAGATCGAAAAGTTTCCGGTAAACCCGGTAAACAGTGGATTCCGGGTTAAAATTAAAAAACATCCGTTTTTTAATTTTCCCCGGAATGACAGCTTTAACCTATTGTCATTCCGGGGAAAATCGGAAAACGGATGTTTTCCGATTTTAACCCGGAATCCACTGTTTGCAAAAGTTCCCGATCTACTGATTCTGTTATCTGACTTAAATATTCTTCAAGTTCGGCAAGCTTTCTCAGGACAAGCACTTTATCAACCATGCAGAAATCTCCTTTCAAGAATATTCATCTCAGATATTGAAAAATCAAAATACTTTCTCATCGTCAGTGACTCGTAAGCATGTCTGGCAAACGGGGCGTTATCCGCGATTATTTTTTTATTTTCCAATATTTTCATCCTAAGGGTAAGCGGGGCCGAATTCAGTATCACAAGATCAATTTCATCTGTTTTCAGGATATCTGCCAGCCTGCCCATAAGTTCCATCTTTTTCTCTGCCATATTGCTGTCTTCCGAAAGGCAGACAGCAATATCAACATCACTCATGGGGCGCGGCTTTCCTTTGGCAAGGCTCCCGAAAAGATAGGCAAAAAGGACATCGGGTCTTGATTTTAAAAAGGTTTCTGCCTGCGGAAGAAGCTCCTCGATATTTTCCGGCAGTTTCTTATATTTTATCATTCCTGTTTCATTCCTCCCGGATTCCTGAGATCATCTTATTAAGGTTGTCTCCGCTGATTTTCGCCTTATACATAATTTAAGTTATACAAAACCCCGATTCAGGAAAATGTAGGGTGGGTGGAGCGAAGCGTAACCCACCATCTTTGTTGGCGAATGATACGATGGTGGGTTACGCTTCGCTCCACCCACCCTACATTTTCGGGTATTTTATTTTTTGGGAAATCCCTGTAGTTAGGGAGCAGTCAGGATTTCAGCAGGCTGTTATCTTATCTCATTTTATCATTTTACTTTTTAAACACCCTCTATCTGAGGTAAGCCTTTCCTGACCATCTTTCTACAGGAATCAGAGTTGAAAAGTCAATAGCGGAGGCAATTTGTCTGAATCCGGATTTTCAGAATTAAAAGATGAACAGGATTTGCAACATGTTATCCTGTAAATCCTTTAATCCTGAAAATCGTGGTTCGGACAAATGGCCGAAAGGAAGATCAATGCCCCGAAGCCTGTAAGGTGCGGGGATTTGCCAATCCCCCGCGAGCATCATAATAAAACCGATCTGTTCGCCCTGCTGCTCAATTCGGCTTCGGCGTGAGTTCAGTCAATTGACAAATCTGAACCATATAAATTTGTCAATCCCCCGCGAGTAGCAACGGGTATTTTATTTATTGAGAAATCCCTGATTGTTTTAAACAATTTGAAAAATTGTTCTACAGCAAAGTGTAAGTGACAAATGAAGGATGCCGGGTTTTGGGGGTTCGAACCAAAAAAGAGGGCGCCGAAACGCCCTCTTTAAAAAGATTCACCCCTTCCAGTTCTGGAAGGATTTATATAAAATTAAGAGATCTGATCTCTTAATGGTAGCTGCTGAAAAAAGTGGCGTCCCCAAGGGGATTTGAACCCCTGTCGCAGGCGTGAAAGGCCTGTGTCCTGGACCTGGCTAGACGATGGGGACGCATTTCTTACTGATGGGCCGTGCTGGGCTCGAACCAGCGACTCTCTGCTTAAAAGGCAGATACTCTACCGACTGAGTTAACGGCCCCCTTAAATAAAAAGAACTCTTTAACTGGATTTTTTACTCTTGTCAACAGAAATTTTCATAAAAATATTTTTTTTTTGAAATCTGTCCGGGGTGTCAAATATTTGACCACACTTTTATATTTAAATACAGATTATTATCCAAGGATATGTTTTTCATCTTGCAAAACGGCCTTTGGTCACTTTTTCTGCCCGCGGGTGCAATTAAAAGTGTTAGGTAAAGCCGGCCCCGTTCCCAAACTCCGTTTGGGAACGCGATTGGTGCAATTAAAAGTGTTAGGTACTCGGGTCCTTGTTCCCAAACGGAGTTTGGGAACGAGGACTTACCTAACACTTTTAATTTGATTGACCCGCAAATGGGTATTTAACTGGGATACTCTTTGTTAGAAATCACCTTAAGCGGTGTTATGCCGCCTAAAGGCGGAACTACAAACTGCACTTGGTATATTCTTTTCCAGAAATCACCTACGGTCTTCCCCCAGTGTGATTCCCCCGGCAATAATATGGGCAGCTCTCAATGGTTCGGGGATATTGCTGTGGACTGCGAATTTTTCAATAACCTGCCCGGCTTCGTCAATTGTCAGGCCCGCCCGCTGGACAAATATATTGGCAACCGGCTCCATAGGCCCCAGCTTTTCAATGATTTTCCATTTCCGTAAACCACCCGGCACTTTTGTCAGAAGAGCATCTTTGATGGCTGCCATATCCGGCTTCCGGCGCGCAACAACCAGGACCGGCAGTTGAAGCTTGCGATGTAAGCCAAAGACATCCACCACATTAAAACCGCCCAAGGCAATCCCTTGGAGCATAACAAGCTGAACATGACCGGCAAACTTGGATTCAGAAACAAGCCTTGCAATATTTTTCGCTGCATTGGCACCGTCCCGACGGATGTGTCCTGTCAGGATGCCGTCAAAACGGAGTCCCGCGTAAACAGCACCCACGATACGGACGTTTCCCCTGTGAGAATGAAGGAACGGAGAATCGTCAAAGCCGATCACGTTGGAAATGGGCATGTTATTGATTTACGATTTCAAATTTACGATTTCTGCCTCCGCCCGGAGCGGCTCGGGGGATTCAGTTCACTGAAAAAGCCCGCCTGTTGCTCGCGAGGGATTGACAAATCCCTCGCCGCGGGTTCGGATTTGTCAATCCGAACCGAGCAGGAGATGCCCTGAAAACGGGTGTTTGTTCGGAGTTCAGCCCGCCTGTTGCTCGCGGGGGATTGACAAATCCCCCGCGGGGTTCGGATTTGTCAATCCGAACCGAGCAGCAGAGGGCAGTTCCCAGTTCCCCGGAACCGGGTAATTATTTGACTAACTCCGTGCCCAAGTAAAGTGCCTTCTTATTCATCTCCAGGAAACCGGGCGGGATACGGGTCTCCAATACCTTTATAATGGATTCGGGGCTGACCAGGTTTGTCATCGTGATCAGCACCCCCAGCATGAAGATATTGAATACAATGGGCTTGCCGATCTTTTCCATCACGGTTTCATACATGGGCAGTTCCCGCTGCATGGCATCTACTTTATCCCATGTCCTGACATAACGGCTGTCTGTCAGAAGGAGTCCCCCGGGCCTTATGATGCTGTAAAACTTGTTATAAGCTTCCTGGGTGAGACATACCAGCACGTTGGGCTGATTCACTTTTGGGAAATATATTTCCGAATCAGCAATGATAACATCGGAACGACTTGCCCCTCCTCTGGCCTCGGGCCCGTACGCCTGCGACTGGACAGCGATCAGGTTCTCGTG
Source organism: Desulfococcaceae bacterium HSG8 (assembly GCA_030378015.1). Taxonomy (GTDB): domain Bacteria; phylum Desulfobacterota; class Desulfobacteria; order Desulfobacterales; family 4be13; genus JAUCGG01. Next base: position 4,703 of record JAUCGG010000065.1, on the reverse strand, counting down.
AAGCACCGCAGCCTCAGCAAGTATGACAGCGGCAGTGATGATCCCCTGGCCGCCTGAGCCTGAAAATACCAACCTGCATCTTTCCATCATTATAACCTTTCTTTGATCTGCCCACCGGCTTTTTCAATGATTTTATCATATTCGCTGCAATATTCGGGAATTTCATTTCGAACAAAAATTCCCCGCTCGGTCAGTTCGGGATTCTCTTTTTTCGCTTTTGATCCGATGGGGGTGGTGTTTTTCTTGAAAAGTTCCATCATCTCGGCCGCGCCGCCCATTTTGTTTTTCCTTCCGAAATACGTGGGGCACTGGGAGAGAACTTCCACCACTGAAAACCCCTCATGCAATACCGCGTCTTTTATAATATCCGCTAAATGCCGGACATGATAAGTGGTCGAACGGGCCACAAATGAAGCCCCGGCAGCCACAGACAAATCCACCACATCAAAATCATGGTCAATATTTTTATAAGGCGCTGTGGTGGCCAGGGTTCCGTAGCCGGAAAGCGGTGAATACTGCCCCCCTGTCATCCCGTAAATCCTGTTGTTCATTACAATGGCGGTGATATCTATATTCCGCCGGGCCGCATGGATAAAATGGTTCCCGCCGATGGACAGGGCATCCCCGTCACCCATGGGAACAATCAGGTTCAGTTCGGGACGGCTCAGTTTGACGCCGGTGGCAAAGGCCAAGGCGCGGCCGTGAATGGTGTGAAGCGTATGAAAGTCAACATACCCTGAAATCCGGGAGGAACATCCGATACCCGACACCATGACAATTTCGTTTTTACTCATCCCCAGTTGTTCCACGGCCCTGAGCAGGGCATTCAGCACAATACCGTGACCGCAGCCGGGACACCACATATGCGGAAAGAATCTTTTTCGTATATAATCTTTGACTGCCATAAGTTACCCCTTTTTAGTTCCTCACATTCCCTTTCCCTGGATAAGCCGCAGGATATTCCTGATATCCGTGGGATTAATGAATACGCCGTCAATGCGGTTGGCAAGAAAGACCTTTTCAGGCGGATCAACAGCCATTCTGACAGGCTGGAGGATCTGCCCCATGTTCATTTCCACAACCACGACATACCGGGCATCAGCACATTTCTTCCGCACAAGACCGAAGGGAAATGGCCACAATGACTGGAGTTCCAAGAGTCCGAGCCGCTCCCCTCTCTTTCTTCGGTTCTCCACCACATGAAGCGCGGAGCGGGCAGCAGAGCCGTAGGAAATGAGTACGGTTCTGGCGTCTTCCAGGTAATATTCCTTGAATCGGGTAATCTGATGCACATTATTGTTGATCTTATCCATGAGGTGCCGGATAAGCCCGTGAACCACACCGGGATTGTTCGACGGAAATCCCCACATGTCATGGAACAAACCTGTTACATTGTAACGATGTTCTGCCCCGAAATCGGACATGGGAAGACGCCCGTCCTCCCTGGGCAGATAGGGATGATAGTCAACCCCTCCTTTTACAGAAGTCCGGAGCCTTTCCACCAGCGGGAGTTCACCCGGCTCCGGCATAAAAAACCGCTCCCGCATATGTCCCACGACTTCGTCAAACAAAAGTACGACCGGTGTCCGATATGTTTCCGCCATGTTAAAAGCGTGGACGGTTATATCAAACACATCCTGATGGTTGGAAGCTGTCAGCGCGATGATGGCATGATCCCCGTGGGTTCCCCATAGTGCCTGGCCCACATCCCCCTGGCCCACACTGGTGGGAAGTCCTGTCGAAGGCCCCCCGCGCTGGACATTGACAATAACACAGGGAATTTCCGTCATGATCGCATATCCCAGGGCTTCCTGCATCAGCGAAAAGCCCGGGCCGCTGGTCGCGGTCATGACTTTGTGGCCCGTAAGGGATGCCCCGATAATGGCGCACATGGAGGCTATTTCATCTTCCATCTGGATGAATTTGCCCCCGATCTGAGGCAGTCTGCTCGACAGATGTTCAGCGACCTCCGTGGAAGGCGTGATCGGATACCCCGCGAAAAAATCAAGCCCTGCATAGAGGGCCGCTTCCACACACGCCTCGTTCCCTTGGATAAATTTTATATTTTTGTTCATAATAAAGCCCTCGTCAGTTTTTACTTCCCGCTTCCTTGTTTCCCGCCTCGTCCTTTGGTTCCTCGGTTTCCACTTCTATTGCAAGATCGGGGCACCGGAGTTCGCAAAGTCTGCAACAGATACAATCTTCCGGTCTCACTGCGACCGCCTTATCCTGTTCGTCAAGTTCCAGAACGCTTTTGGGGCAAAAATGGATGCATATGCCGCACCCTTTGCACCAGTCCCTGTTGATGATGTGTTCTTTTAACTTTGGTTTTCCCATTCGGCAAATCCTCTCGGGGATTTACGATTTACGATTTACGATTTACGATTAGGACGGACAGAAATCGTAAATCTTAAATCTTAAATCTTTCTGACCATAATGTAGGGTGGGTGGAGCGAAGCGTAACCCACCATTTATTATTTATTACCAGTAGATGGAAATTCCCCCATTGAGGGGGAGAAAGGGGTGTAACTCGCTGAAAATACATCCCCGGCCCCCTTCAAAGGGGGGAGTTTCCATCTGCTGATTATGTTATGCGGTGGGTTACGCTTCGCTCCACCCACCCTGCACCTGAAACGTATTTTCGCAAGCGAAAGTCCGAACTTCTCAAGACGTTTGCCGGGAACTCTGTAAAGCCTCTCCGCATCGTCCTGATACATCTATGAAGTCATCAGCGTATCTGCAAAGATACACGGTATGTTTTTACCACATTTCAAACCATTCATCAATCACATAATGCAGGTAAATGTTCGCACGGGTGTAATTAATTAAAAGTGTCAGATACCCAGTCCTTGTTCCCAAACTCCGTTGGGAACACACCTACAGGCAAACTCTGTTTGCAAGCCGCTTTTTCTTAAATGTAGTTAAAATTTGGCATTGTATCATTTATAGTAATCAATTATAAAGTTGATTAATTTTTCCATTTTTCCGTTTTGGAAATCAATATAATCTTTCTCAATCAAATGGGTGATGTTTCTTCCCGGATTCTCCTGCATTGCCATAAAGATTGCTAAGAATGATTTTTGTCTGTGATGTTCAGGGAAAGAATAATTTTTCAGATCGTTACAAATTTTCCCTGCTTCTTCTGTACTCCGTTTATTAGAAGAATCAATGACATCAAGTAACAGATATTCCAAATAACCTTCATTTTTATCGTCCGGCATAATCCAAACTGCAATATCCGGCAGTCCCTTTGATGATTTCAGTATAATGCCATTATGGTAATCGTTGGGTTTAGTAAAAGGTTCATACCCGTATTTTTCTACCTTTCCTTTAATGTCATGAAGTGTATTATGAAAACCCTGTTTGCTTATATCTTTAAAATCGGCATCGACAATTATCCCGATTTTTTCAACACTACCGTCATAAAATTGTTTTATCAAATCCTTCAGAAGGGTTATGGTGTTTCCCTTCCCATTATACCGGAACCCGAGACTTTGCGGGGGAATTATTTTTATATCTTTTATTTTTAATTTGTTAAACAGTGATGTATAAAAAAGAAAATCGTAATAACCTTCGACGATCAGATACTTTTTATTCATATTAACGAAGCTCCACATCTGACTGAGTAAGATTATGCAAACTGTTCTTATCAAATATAGTAGCTATTGTTTTTCCTTTATCATTTGGCAAAACGCTTTTACCAATTCTGAATAAGACAGCCTCTTCATCACTCTGGTTTGCCGCGATGGAAAAAGCCTCAATACAATCCCAACTGTGAGTTGTGGCAAAAACTTGGATATTTAACTCTGAACTTAATTCAAATATTAATTTCCAAATTTGCTTCTGAACAGAAAAATGCAATCCGTTCTCAAATTCGTCTATCAGAAGGAATCCGTTTGTTGCCGGGAATATGCCGAGAACAAGCTGTAAAATTCTTAACACACCATCCCCCATTCCGTTTAATGGTATTGGCCCGTCAAGATTGGTAAGTTTTACCATACCTGTCCTTTCAATGTTGTTCGCATTGGAAACTCTCCGACGTGGAATGTTGACTTTGACAAAGGCGATATCCTCAAAATTTTCTGATATGATTTTCAGAAATTTGCGAACATTGTCAAAATATGAGGTTAATACAGCCCGATCCCATAAGGTTGCGAGAAGATCCATTGACAAAAACTGGGTCGGAATATAACTTATCGGTGTTGGCTTTACTGCTTCAGAGGAATATACAGTCCTCCTTCTGAAAGGAGGGCTGTCTGAATATTCAATAAGAATTGGCCGATCCGGATTTTGGTGAGACAGAATTCTTATTGACTGAGCAAATTCACTTGAATCACTGATTTCCGCAATTTCGTAAATTTTCCTGTTTTTTGTCAGAACAACATTTCCTTTTTCATCTTTTCTTTCTTCTTCTGTGTCTTCATAAAAAACTCTGTTTATTTCAACAAAAAGATTTTTTGATAATGTCCCTATATATATCGGCTTTCCGTCTTCGGAAAATTTTCTGTCAGTAAAAAGTCCTTCATAAACAGATACAAATTCATCTTCTTCAAATTTGCTCCTATTCTGTATCATTATTTGTTCATCGTGTTCCTCAACTATTTCATTCAGTACAGCAGGATTTCCTTTTGATGCGAGAATTCTCAGACATTCCAAGACTGTACTTTTACCACTGTTATTTTTACCAACGATAAGGTTTATTT
>JAUCGG010000351.1 GCA_030378015.1 Desulfococcaceae bacterium HSG8 | reverse complement strand
TCATTACTTGCGCAGGACTACCTTATTCGGAAGAAGTGCGAAAAAAAAATGGAGCCGTCAGGCGGAATTTTAGCGAATTTTAGCAAATTGTAACGACGCTAAAATTCCGCCTGACGGCTCCATTTTTTTTTCGCACTCCCTTGAAGATCATGACCCTACTTCTCCACCCTTAATGTCAGAATATTTTTATTATCTTCACGACGATACTGCACATCGTCCATTAATTCTCTGACAAGAAACACTCCGAGTCCCCCGATCCGGCGATCCGAAATATCAGCAGTCACATCAGGCTGCCCCTCTGAAAGCACATCAAAAGGGAACCCTGCATCTTCAATTTCGATCAGAAATCCGCTATCTCCGTCCCGCTGACAGACGACTTTCGCATATGGCTGTCCGCTGCTCTCTTCATAGGCATAATTAAAGATGTTTACCAGCACCTCCTCCAGTGCCAGTTCTATCTCCGCAAGTCTTTTTTCCCCGAACCCCTGTTCTTTTGCACATCCTTTTACCGGTTCGATGAATGCCTGCAGATTTCCGAGTTTTGCAGGCAGCGTTATTTCTAAAAGAAAACCCATAATATTATATCTGCTTGAGGGCAGCTTCCTCTGTATCCAGTATTTTACAGAAAGTATGAAATCCCGCGATTTTAAAAACATCCTTAACTGTCTTCTGCAACCCGACCAGCATGATATCTTTCTGTCTTGTCCTCAGTTTTTTCGCGGCGGCCAGTACTGCCCTGAGTCCGGCGCTGGCAATGTAAATCAGTTCACTCATATTCACAACCAGCGAGTTTTCATTTTTATCAACCTGCTCTATAAGATATTTTTCAAAATCCGGCGCAACCTGCGTATCTACCTTGCCTTTCACTGAAACAACGACGGTTCCTTTTACCAGTTTTCTATCAATTTCCATCTTTAATAATCTCCCACTTTTGTAAATTCCAAATTCCAATATCAGAGAATCCTTACAAATCGGAATATCCGGCTTTTGTGATTTGGTTTTTGCAATTTATTTTTTAGGCATCCTTTTACACTTTTCCGGCTGTAAAACAATTTTTCAAATTGTTTAAAACGGGCGTATTTATAAGTCGGGGGAGTGATTTTCAGTCCCGGAGGAAACAAGCCCGGCAATTCTGCCGGGTGAGTATTCCGGATCATTCAGTCCCTCCGGGACTGAAAAAAACGGGGGATATCCGCCCCGGCAATAAATTGCCGGGCTATTTTCAGTCGTCCCTCCGGGACTCCCCAAGTTGTAAATGCGCCGTTTAAAACGATTTGAAAAATCGTTCTGCATTAAGGCATCCTTCATAAAAGCTGACACTTTCCGGTTGTAAAACAATTTTTCAAATTGTTTAAAACGGGCGTATTTGTCCCTCCGGGATTGAAAAAAACGGGGGATATCCGCCCCGGCAATAAATTGCCGGGCTATTTTCAGTCGTCCCTCCGGGACTCCCCCAAGTTGTAAATGCGCCGTTTAAAACGATTTGAAAAATCGTTCTGCATTAAGGCATCCTTCATAAAAGCTGACACTTTCCGGTTGTAAAACAATTTTTCAAATTGTTTAAAACGGGCGTATTTATAAGTCGGGGAGGAAACAGCCCGGCAATTCTGCCGGGTGAGTATTCCGGATCATTCAGTCCCTCCGGGACTGAAAAAAACGGGGGATATCCGCCCCGGCAATAAATTGCCGGGCTATTTTCAGTCGTCCCTCCGGTACTCCCCCAAGTTGTAAATGCGCCGTTTAAAACGATTTGAAAAATCGTTCTATATTAAATGGTAAAGATGCCATTTTTTATTTGGCTTTTGTAATTAATCTTTCAGAATTTCAAAAATATCAAATTCTTCTACATGAAATTCGGTATTCGGATAGATTACTACCTGCTTTCCGATAAGGTTTTCAAGGGAAGTAATGATATGATTTTCTTCACCGTGAAGAAGTTCTGCAATCTGCGGGTTTACCCTGAGCGTAAGTTTGTTCCCGATCATGTCCCGTGTCTCGCGAAGGATTTCCCTACAGATATTGTAACAAATAGACTGCCTGGACATAAGATAGCCTTCTCCTTCGCAATAAAAACAGGGTTCGCAAAGCATCCGGGTCAGGGACTTCTTTATCCGCTTACGGGTCATCTGGATCAGCCCCATTTCAGACATGGGCAGGATATGTGTCTTGCTCCGGTCTTTCTTCACTGCTTCTTTCAGTGCATTGAACACCTTTTCCTGATTGGACTTCTTCGCCATATCAATGAAATCTATAATGATAATACCGCCGATATCCCTGAGGCGTATCTGGTACGCTATTTCTTTTACTGCTTCCAGGTTTGTCTTCAGAATCGTTTCTTCAAGATTATGCTTGCCCACATACCGGCCCGTATTGACATCAATTGCCACCAATGCTTCTGTGTGCTCAATTACGATGTAACCTCCTGATTTAAGCCATACCTTTTTCTTTAAAGCACGGGATATGTCACCTTCCAGATTGTACGCGTCAAAAATCGGCTCTGACCCTTCATACAGCTCTACGGAATCCTTCAGGGCAGGCATAAATGTCCCGAGAAATGAAAGAATGGACTCGTAACCATTACGGGAGTCAATCACCAGCTTATCTGCTTCATGTATAAAGAGATCCCGGACAGCACGGAGGCTTACTGTGAGTTCCTGGTGCAGAAGCGAGGGAACAGGGGCTTTCTGGTATTTTATACGGATATTTTCCCACAGGTTATTGAGAAAATCCATTTCAGATGCAATTTTTTCTTTTTCAATCCCCTCAGCGGCCGTTCTTACAATATAACCGACCTCCTCTTTTCTTAAAGATATAACCAGTTCTTTCAAACGGTTTCGTTCGACATCATCTTCTATACGCCTGGATATTCCCACATGATGGGACGTGGGCATCAGCACCAGGAAACGACCCGGGAGGGATACATGGGAAGTCACCCGCGCACCCTTGGTTCCTATGGGAGACTTGGCCACCTGAACCAGCAGTTCCTGGCCTTCTGTGATAATATCTTCAATATGGAAGTCGCAGACAGAAGACGCTCTGTCATCCGCGTCATTCGCTTTACCATCATCTTCTGTCCCGGTTTTATTGTCTTCCATGAAGATATGTTCAAATTCTTTATGGTTATTACAAACGATATCACCGACATAAATAAAAGCTGCCTGACCCAGACCAATATCGGCAAACGCTGCCTGCATACCCGGCAACACCCTTTGGACTCTCCCTTTGTAAATGTTCCCGACGATATCCGAATCCCCTCTCCGTTTAATAAAAATTTCAGCAATTGTCCCGTCCTCAAGAAGTGCAACACGGGTCTCATGTTCGGTAACATTTATAATAAGCTGTTTATACATTTTTGATATATTCTGTGTTCGGTGTTTTTGGATGGTCAGCAGATGGGGAAATGATTTACTTTCTTGCCCCGAATATGCCCCTTGCTTTTTTTAATACACGGATTTCCCCGCCAATCTGGCGAATCAGAAAGCATGTCCGTCATGGTTTCAGTACTGA
>JAUCGG010000311.1 GCA_030378015.1 Desulfococcaceae bacterium HSG8 | reverse complement strand
CTTTTCCCGTGAATCAGCAGATAGGTTCGTAGTTCCGCCTTCAGGCGGTCTGACTAAGGCAACCTTTTGTTTTTACATGGCCGCCTGAAGGCGGAACTACGAACCCGGCCTGATTTCCAGACATTTTCTTGTAGAACAATTTTTCAAATTGTTTAAGTACTTGGCCATAAATTTTTCTGTTCTCGGCTTTGCGCCTCTGCGCCTTTGCGAGAAAAAATCCCGGAAAACTTTTGGCCGGGTACTTAGGGATTTCCCAAAAAATAAAATACCCGAAAATGTAGGGTGGGTGGAGCGAAGCGTAACCCACCATCGCATCATTCGCGAACAAAGAGGGCGGATTACGATAACGCTCCACCCTGCATTTTCCGGAATCGGGTATTTTATTTATTTGGAGTTCCCTTAACTTAAAACAATTTGAAAAATTGTTCTACATGCTCCGAAAAGTGTAAACTACTACACCACTTTTTAAGTTCGTCCCCCCCTTTTTTAAAGGGAGCCGGGGGGATTTTATGTTACAAAAAAAGGGTGTTGCGGCAGAAATCCCCCCCGGCCCCCCTTTAAAAAAGGGGGGAAGAATTTACAAGTTGATGTACTACTTGCAGCTTTTATGAATTTTTATATCACAATATGAAACCGGAAACAAGGAGGTGTTAAAAAGTGTTGCCATTTTTCTGGTCAGTTGTTAGTTGTCATCTGTTCGTTGCCAGTTGCAACGGACAAATGACGATTAAATACGGAGGAACAATGATTGCATTGCTGGATTACGGTGCCGGAAATGTCAGAAGCGTTATCAATGCCATTGAAAGTTTGGGGGAAAAGGTCAGGATAGTCAGAACCGGTGAAGATATCCTGTCTGCTGAAAAACTGGTTTTCCCCGGTGTCGGGGCTTTCGGCAACATGATGAACATCCTGGATGAAAAAAACTTCACAGAGCCTTTGAAAGCATATCTCAGTGAAAACAGACCTTTCCTGGGGATCTGCCTGGGGTTGCATGCCCTGTTCGAGGACAGCGATGAGGCTCCCGGGGTTTCGGGGTTAGGTATTATCCCCGGTTCGGTGAAGCGTTTTGTCACGGATCTGGCGGTTCCGCATATCGGGTGGAACGGTCTCAGCATCAGGCAGCCGTCACAGGTATTCAACGGTCTCAGCGGGGATGAAAAATTCTATTTTGTACATTCATATCATGTGGCACCGAAGGACGATACATTTGTTCTGACAACAACCGATTACGGCTATGAATTTGTCAGCGGAATCCGGAAAGGCAGCATCATTGCCACACAGTTCCATCCGGAAAAGAGCGGCGCGGCAGGTCTTATGATCCTGAAGAATTTCCTGGAATCGTCAGTAGTCAGTAGTCCGTTGTCCGTTGCAGCGGGCAATGGACTACTGACTACTGACAACGGACAACGGACGCATCTCGCCAAGCGGATTATCGCCTGCCTGGATGTCCGCTCCAATGACCAGGGGGATCTGGTGGTTACCAAGGGGGATCAGTATGATGTCCGGGAAAAAGGTGATGTCAGGAACCTGGGAAAGCCGGTTGAATTGGCGCGTCGCTACTACGAAGAGGGCGCGGACGAAATTACCTTTCTGAATATTACGGGGTTCAGAGATTTTCCCCTGGAAGACATGCCCATGATCAAGGTGCTGAAACAGACTTCGGAAAATGTTTTTGTGCCGCTTACTATCGGGGGAGGAATTCGGGATTACACAGATAAAAACGGCAGAAAATACAGCGCGCTTGAGGTGGCTGCCGAATATTTCCGATCAGGCGCGGACAAGATTTCCATAGGCAGCGACGCGGTGCTGATTGTTGAAGATTTCCTGGAAACCGGCCGGAAAACCGGTAAAAGTTCTATTGAGGAAATATCCCGGGTTTACGGAAATCAGGCAGTGGTAATCTCTGTGGATCCCAGGAGAGTGTATGTGGGATCACGGGATGCTGTCAGCCACCATGTGATTGAAACATCTGTTCCGGGCCCGGACGGGGAACGATACTGCTGGTATCAGTGTACCATCAAAGGCGGACGTGAAGGCAGGCCCCTGGACGCTATAACGCTGGCGCAGGTCTGTGAGAAGCTGGGCGCGGGGGAAATCCTCCTGAACTGCATTGACAGGGACGGAACCAATACGGGGTTTGATATTGAACTGATCCGTGCAGTGAAAGACGCGGTTTCCATTCCTGTCATTGCTTCCAGCGGTGCAGGTTCTGCTGAACATTTTTTCGAGGTCTTCACGAAAACCGATGCTGAATCAGCCCTGGCCGCCGGGATTTTTCATCGAAGGGAGATTCCTATCGGGGATGTGAAGAATTACCTGAAGGGGAAGGTGGAAATCAGGGCGTGAAACGTGATGCGTGATGCGTGAAACGTGATGCGTGATGCGTGATGCGTGATGCGTGATACATGGTAAGTGCCAAGGTTCTGAAAATGGGAATATTCAAGTCTTTTCACGTATCACGTATCACGTATCACGTATCACGTATCACGTTTCACGTATCACGTTTCACGCTTCACGCTTCACGCTTCACGCTTCACGTATCACGTATCACGCTTCACCTTCAGGGCATAAGTTCCGCCAGGATATCATACCTGTCAGCTTTGTTAACAGACTTTAATATTGATCTGACTTCCTCGGAATCAAACGGGTACTTGTCCGCTTCCGCAGACTTCAATATCAGAGATATATCTATCTGATCTTTGGGTTTGCCCCTTGTGAGTTTGGATACGACCAGATACTCGGGCCGGGCAATTTTAAGTTGCAGCATATCAGTCTTATAGGGGAGTTCAAGGGACATGGCAGTTGTGATGATATCCTCATAATAAGAGGGAATTCCTTTCAGATCACCCGGTTCTGTCTGATAGTTCAGGTTAAACCGGTGGGTTTTGTGCTGAATTACAAACCGTTTTGAAAAACTGTGAAATTTGTAAAAACCCTTGGTCTCGGCAATTATGAGATTGAATTTTTTTACAAGCTCTGTGGGGTCATATTGAAATGAAATATCAATGTCCCCTGTTTTCCGCAGGATAAAAGATAATCCGTTAATTTCCCTGACTGAACCGAAGTTTCCGCTTTTAATGGCTGCGTATGTCACATATACCTGAACAGCACCCCCGCCGACAATGGCATACGGTATCTCACTGAAATTTTTACTTATGATATTCAGCGAATCCATGAAAATATCATCGGTGATAATATAAGCATTTTGTTTGGTCATGAGTCCAACCTCTGACTTTATTGGTTAACGGAGATATTTTGAAGCATTCTTAAAATTCAGCATACTGACGACTTGCAAAAATAATGCCGCATCAGAAAAAATAAATCAAGAATAAAAAATTCAAGAAAGATTATAAATCCAGTATAACAAATCAGTTTTATATATAAAAATGATTTGTTCGGAAATTTTAAACATAGAAAGGGCTTGCGGATTCCGGGTTAAAATTAAAAAACATCCGTTTTTTAATTTTCCCCGGAATGACAACTTAACTTACTGTCATTCCGGGGAAAATCGGAAAACGGATGTTTTCCGATTTTAACCCGGAATCCACTGTT
>JAUCGG010000310.1 GCA_030378015.1 Desulfococcaceae bacterium HSG8 | reverse complement strand
GGAAAAATTGTCGGGAACTACTATGTAAAAAATAAAGAAATTTCCAAGGATGATGAAAAATTATGCACTCTCGGGGTTTTTATTTCACCCGCGTTTATGAGGGAAAAGCTCAGGACTGAAACTATACGCAGGGTTATCATCATCATCATTTTAAATATTCTTTTATCCTTAATACTTTTTATCAGCATCCGGAAAAGCGTGGTATTTCCCGTGAAAGGTATTGCCGAAAGTGTCCGTATCATTGCTTCAGGAAATCTGGACACAACTGTCAGTTCCCAGAGAGAAGATGAAATAGGACAACTGTCATCGGATGTGGAAAAAATGAGGCTGGCAATAAAAGACCTGACGGAAAATCTGAAAGAGCAGGAACATCTGAAAAAAGAAATGGAGCTTGCCAGAAAAATCCAGACCTCGCTCCTGCCGACCCTGACAGAAAGCCTTCACCCTGATTTTGAAATTGCTGCCACCATGCTTCCGGCAGAACAAGTCGGCGGCGATTTTTATGACATAACCCTTGACAGAACCGGCGCTCTGTGGTTTGCCATCGGCGATGTATCCGGCCACGGTGTCACCCCCGGGCTGATTATGATGATGGCGCAGACAGTTCAGGCCACTGTGACGACCAACCTCGAATGTGATGCCCGGGGCGTTGTTGTGAAAGTCAATGAAATCCTGTATATGAATGTTCATGAGCGGCTGAAAGAAAGCCACTTTATGACATTCACAGCACTGAAACATCTGGGCAATGGCCTGTTTCAGCACGCGGGAGCGCATCTTTCCATGATTGTTTTCCGTCATAAAACCGGGGCATGCGAGCTTGTCAGAACCGGGGGAGTTTATCTGAACTTTAAGAAGGATATCTCCCGTGCTACAAAAAACAGGGAATTCTCTCTTGATCCCGGGGATATCCTCGTGCTTTACACAGACGGACTGACAGAATCGCTGGATCCGGACGGTCAGATGCTTGATCTTGGCGGGTTTGTAAAAATCGTGGAAAACCATGCTCACCGAATTCCCGAAGCTATGAAAGACATGATCATGGCGGATGTGATAAAATGGTGCGATAACAATCGGGCAGATGATATGACTCTCGTAATTGTCAGAAGAAAAGAGACATGAAGTAGTCCGTGGTCAGTTGTCAGTTGTAAAAGGGGTTACAAGAAAAGTTGCTACGGACAACTGACTACGGACTATAATGACTATATAATGAAAGGGAAGGACAAAATGGATGAACCGAACATAACCATACTGGGTGATTTTACTGATGGGGAAAGTATTGATTTTGAAGGGTCATTAACATTCAGTATCAGAGCCGCCTATATTGAAAAAGGAAAGCTTTGGAAAAGTAAGGATATTACGGCAGAATTCCTGGGAGATTTCTGGAGGAATATGCTGGATAGTGATGATATTAAGTCAAAACTCCATTTTATTTGCGCCGAACTCATGGAAAACGCGGTATATCACAGCGTAAAATCGGATTATCTCATCATGATCCAACTCTGTTTCGGGCTTGATGAACTTCTGGTATATGTGAAGAACAGCGTTGAGACAAAAAAAGTTGAAAAATTCAAAGCCTTCATCCGTTCGCTTCTTGAGGTTGACGATCTCCGGAAATTTTTCGTTAAAAAGTTGAAAGAATCGAAAAAATCCGCCAGTAAAAAATCCCAGGTGGGCCTGATTACCATTTTGAAAGACCGCGGGGCAAAGCTCGCCTGGAAACTTGAACAGGGAGCAGATGATACGGTGGTGACGACTCTCGCAAGAATATCTTTGAAAAGAAAGGATGCCTAAAAATGAATATCCGGGGAGAAGGATACAGTGTTGAATATGAGGATGGCGTGATCAGAATATCCGGAAAACTCTCGATAATGCTGGAAGACTATGAAGAAGTAGAGGAGTTTTTTGAAAAAATTGTCGAATCCGAGCCGGAAAAACTTACGCTGGATATCAAAGAGCTTGAATACCTGAACAGTTCCGGGATCAAAACCATATGCGTAAGTCTGATCTTAGAAGCAGCCGACATAGAAGGGCTTCACATGAAAATCCTGTGTTCAGATAATTATACATGGCAGAAAGAAACCGTTCCTACATTTAAAGAACTTATGGACAATATGGAAGTCGTGTTTGAATAAGTATATGTCCCTCATTCCGCCATCCTGTAATATTTTTCGTGAAATATTTTCGGACTTCCGAAGTTCCGGAAACTCGGGAAGTCTCCATGTTCCATTTCCGGGATGAGTGCATTTTTCATATCAGAATATTACAGACAGACAGGTAAAAGATGGACAATAAGAACAGAGAAACTGAAAAGCTGAAACGGCGGGTTGCCGGTCTTGAAAAAACACTTCAGATTGTCAGCAGACACTCAGGCAGAGTTGAAAAGAATCTCAGACAGTTATTTGAAGCTGTGAGTGATACGATGCCGGTTCCCATGATGATTGCCTTACAGACGGGCAAAATTCTCTTCTCCAATGAAAAAGCCCGGGAAATATTCGGGTTTTCAGGGGAAGATTTTTATAAGATCAATACCTCCGAACTATATGAGACCCCCGGGGATCGCGATACTTTTCTGAAAGCCATTGCCGAAAGAGGCGGGATCAGGGATTTCTCGGCCAGACTGAAAAAGGCTGACGGCAAAATTTTTCCGGCCTCTCTTTTTTCGCAACAGATCATTTTCGAGGGGCAGGACTGTTTCCTAACAGTTATATATGACCTTTCTGAAATCAGGAAAGAAGAAGAAAAACGACTGGCGATTGAAAGACAGCTCCGTCAGACCCAGAAAATGGAAGCCATTGGTACGATGGCAGGTGGAATCGCCCATGACTTCAATAATATTTTGTCAATTATTTCCGGGAGAGTGCAACTGGCAATGATGAAGATTCCTGAAGAAAGCAGGGGCAGGGAAGATTTGGATGATGCTATGACGGCCGCTAAAAGGGGAAAATCAATAATCATGCAGATTCTTGATTTTTGCCGCCAGAGAGAGCAGGAACTGAAACTTTTCCATATCAGTAAGATTGTCAGGGAGGCGGTCACCATGATCCGCTCGATGACATCTTCAACTATCAGAATAGATGTGCGAATTGAATCTGAATCTTCGGTCATCAGGGGCGATCCTACCCATATTCACCAGATACTTATGAATCTCTGCTCCAATGCGAATTATGCGCTACGGGGAAAGGGAGGCGTTATAGAAATTCGTGTTGAAGAAATATCTTCGGACTCTCAGGAAGAAACCAGGATTCCCGACCTCAGACCAGGGCTTTATGCCAGGCTTACCGTCAGCGACAGCGGCCCCGGGATAGATAAAAAAGTCATTGAGCGGGTTTTTGATCCGTTCTTCACCACAAAACCCTCGGGGGAAGGAACCGGCATGGGGCTTGCGGCAGTTCACGGGATTGTTCAGAGCCACGGCGGCACCGTAATTGCAGAGAGCGAACCAGGAAAAGGAACTGCATTTCATTGCTATTTTCCTCTGGCCACAGAAATCGTATAATTAATGGATTTGCCAAGAAATAAAATACCAGCTACTGCTCGCGATGGAAATTCTGCCTTTTGAAATAACAACATTTTATTGTTCTCATAAATTACATTCTTTGATGT
>JAUCGG010000350.1 GCA_030378015.1 Desulfococcaceae bacterium HSG8 | reverse complement strand
ATTATGAAACAATATGTGATTGACGAGCTTAGGCTCAAAGATTATGAAAAGGTCAAAGGGTATCTGGATATGAACCTCGGGAGTTCCGAGATGGGGGGGATCTACTGGTTTCCGATTGACGAAACCATCCTGACCGATGTTCAGAAAGCACATACAGAATGCCAGCCCTTTTATTTTGCCATAGAACTCGGGGAAGATCGTGTGACCTGCGAGATTCTCGTGCGTACAAAAAACAGGGTGCGCTGCAACTGCATAGCTTATGCAACCGAAACCCAGTTCAACTGGTTCATCCGAAAGATTGATACCATGCTGGATGAACTTGAAATCAAAATTTGAGATATCAGATGTCAGTTGTCCGTGGTCAGTTGCCAGTTTCGACGGACAACTGACATCTGACCAACTGACAAGGGGTCAGATAATGCAATCGGTTTTCATAATATCATGGACCATATTGATGACAATTTTTTTTGCTTCCATGATGATTATTGCTTCCTTTATTAACAGCGATATACCGCATAAGATCGCAGGAATCTGGGCAAAATCCATCCTCCTTGCATCCTGTGTACCTGTCAGAGTCAGGGGCATTTCCAACCTGGATCCTGCCCGCTCCTATATTTACATGGCCAATCATCAGAGTCTTTATGACATCCCTGTGCTGCTGGCACATCTTCCGGTTCAGTTCAGGTGGCTGGCAAAGACGGAGCTTTTCAGAATACCCATTTTCGGGCAGGCCATGTATCGGGCAGGCTATATCAGCATTGACCGCTCTGACCGGAAGTCTGCCTTTAACAGCCTGAAAATGGCAGCAGAAACGATCCGGAACGGCGTGTCAGTTCTGATTTTTCCGGAAGGAACCCGCAGCAAAGACGGAAATATTGTTCCTTTCAAAAAAGGCGGGTTTGTCTTGGCAGTGGATTCAGGTGTTCCGGTTGTACCTGTCATTATTCACGGAACCGGATCAATCATGGCAAAAAAAGATCTCCTTATCAGGCCCGGAGACGTAATTCTTGAAATCAGGACACCTGTGGAAACTTCGGTTTATACCAGAAAAACCAAAAACGAGCTCATGGAAGAAGTCAGACAGACCATTTGCGAATCGTTTGAAAAAGAACGAAAGGATTAGTCGGTTGTCCGTTGCCAGTTGTCCGTTGCCAGTCAGAACGGATCACTGACCACTGACCACTGACCATTGACAAATTATGTTAAAAATTATCCCTCTTGGCGGACTTGGAGAAATCGGCCTGAATATGATGGTCATTGAATATGACAATTCCCTTATCGTCATTGATTCAGGACTGATGTTTCCCGAAGATTATATGCTGGGCGTTGACTTTGTTATCCCGAACCTGGATTATATCCGGCAGAAAAAAGCAGATATTCTCGGAATCATCTTAACCCATGCCCATGAAGACCATATCGGCGCGCTGCCCTATCTGCTCCGGGAAATTAATGTCCCGGTCTTCGGGACCCCTTTTACACTGGGAGTTATACGCCACAAACTGGAAGAACATGATCTCCTTTCATCTGCGGTGTTGCGTGAGGTATTCCCCAGAACCAGCCTGAAATTAGGTGTCTTTGAAATTGAGTTCATCCGGGTCAGCCACAGTGTTATTGATGGCGTCGGCATTGCAGTCAGAACGCCGACCGGCATTATTATCCACACCGGTGACTTTAAAATCACTCATACGAACACCGATGGCATGATGACAGATGTTAATAAATTTGCCCAGTTCGGTGAAGAGGGAGTTCTTGCCCTGCTGTCAGATTCCACAAATGTGGAAAAAGAAGGATACACCATTTCCGACAAAAAGGTCAGTGATACACTGGAAAAGATCATTTTAAAAAGCAGGGGGCGCGTGATCGTCGCTGTGTTTGCTTCCAATATTGGCCGAATCCGACAGCTTGCTGATATTGCACAAAAAAAAGGAAGCAAAATCATTTTCAACGGCAGGAGCATCGAGGTAAGCGTTAAAATCGCAAAAGAATTCGGCCATCTCTGTATTCCCGAAGATATGGAGGCTGATATTGATCAGATCAATTCGTTTCCGGATGAAGATATTGTCATCGTAACGACCGGCAGCCAGGGAGAACCCATGTCAGCCCTTGCCCGAATGGCCTCGGGCATCCACAAGCAGGTCAAGATACGTGAGGGAGATACGGTAATTCTTTCCTCCAAATTTATCCCAGGGCATGAAAAATCCATTGCAAAAATTATCAATAATCTTTACCGTCGGGGGGCTGACGTTATTTATGAAAAGATAGCGGAAGTTCATGTATCGGGCCACGCGTTCCAGGAAGAATTGAAACTGATGATTAACCTGACAAAGCCCGAATATTTCATTCCGATCCACGGGGAATACCGCCATCTGCTCCTTCATGCGCGGCTGGCTGAGAAGACCGGTATCCCGGAGTCCAATATTCTTCTTGCTGAAGACGGCCAGATTATCGAATTCGATGAGAATGGCGGAAGAATCCGGGACAGCATTGAAACGGGCCGCGTGCTTATTGACGGAAAAGGGATCGGCGATGTGGGCCGGAATATCCTCAAAGAAAGGCGTGCTTTGTCAGAAGACGGTTTTGTCGCAATAACACTGGCTTTTGACGAGGAAACAGGGATCGTGGTTTACGGCCCTGAAATCGTGTCCCGGGGCTTTGTTTTTGAAACCGAAACCGGTCATCTTCTTGAAGACGCTATATGTGTTGTTTTGGAGGTCGTGGAGGATGTGGGGCCTGAAAAACCGAACCGGATCGAAATTATCCGCTCGAGAATACAGGGAGACCTGAGAAGATATTTCAATTTCACCATCAAACGCCGGCCTGTGATTCTGCCTTTTATCCTCGAAGTTTGAAAACAGATTGTCAGTTGCCAGTGATCAGTTGTCAGTTAAGACTGACTGCCACTTTGAAAGTTCGTCACCCTTTACAAAAGGAACAACGGACCACTGGCAACGGACCACTGACCACTGACAACGGACCATGCGCAAAGAATTTCCCGGAATCATCCTATTCTTTCTTTTTATATTCACCCTGATCAGTCTCCTGTCATACAGTCCTTCTGACCCTTCGATTCATTATGCCAGACATGCGGATAATGTTCACAACCTGTTCGGTTTGCCCGGGGCATATGTTTCAGGCATTCTTATCGGTCTGTGCGGGGTCGGAGCGATCTGTATTCCGGGGGTGTTCCTGTTTTCAAGTCTCCGTTTTTTCACAGATCATCAGGAATGGCTAGTCGTGAAAAGCCTGATAGGGGGTATTCTGCTTGCTGTTACCACGGGGAGTATCTTCGCGCTGGCCCGGCCCGATTACCTGATCTTCGGCAACAGGATTTCATCCGGAGGCCTCATCGGAATCCCGATAAATTCATTTCTTACCGCTCATTCCGGTTCAGCGGGTGCTGTTATTGTCCTGGCGCTGATATGGGGAATCGGTTTTGTCCTGGCAGCGGGGCTTCATGTCAACTGTGTGACAGATTTTCGGAAACGCCCCGGTCAGTTTGTCACACGGGTATTTTATCGGGCAAAAACCCTGATGATCATCCGGAAAGAACAGCGTAAGCGGGCAAAAAAACGTTCCGGTCAGTAGGTTGGCCGGGCTTTCAGGGCTGTAGAACGATTTTTCAAATCGGTTGAAATAATGTGAAAAATTGT
>JAUCGG010000349.1 GCA_030378015.1 Desulfococcaceae bacterium HSG8 | reverse complement strand
TAATCTGTGTTATTACCAAAATCTTGATCTGCTGAGTTTGGTTGTGTGCAGTGGATAATAAAAAGACAGTCATACCAACCCGTCTCATCCCGGGCGATACAATCGGAGTTGTCGCGCCTGCCGGATCTTTTGGCATGAAGGCTTTTTACCTAGGGGTCAGCATATTGAAGTCTATGGGATTTCGTATCTCTGTTTCCGGTGATATTTTTAAAAAAAAAGGATATCTTGCAGGTTCAGATACCCATAGGGCAGGTGTCGTGAACAGGTTGTTTGCCGACCGAACTGTGAAAGCTGTTTTCTGCGCAAGGGGTGGTTTCGGTTCCATCAGGATACTCCCATTGCTTGATTTTGAGTGCATCCGGGAAAATCCGAAAATTTTTGTCGGATTCAGTGATATATCTGCTATTTTATCCGTATTATATGCAAAATGCGGGCTTGCCACATTCCACGGCCCATTGGTGACCAGTCTGGCAGATACAGATCAGGAGACGAAAACTTCAATGCTTTCGGCACTTTCATCCGGAAAACAGCTTAAAATCAGGCCTGCAAAGGGGATCACAATCAGGGCGGGAAATGCTTCGGGGCCGGTTTCAGGAGGAAACCTGAACACATTGTGTCATCTTATAGGAACGCCTTTCGAACCAGTATATAATGGACATATCCTGTTACTTGAAGACAGGGGAGAACCGGCTTACAAGATCGACAGAATGCTTACACAGATGAAACTTGCCGGGTGTTTTGACGGACTCGCCGGTCTCGCCCTGGGCTCTTTCAAGGATTGCAGCATATCGGAAGATATCTTCAGGATTGCAGACAATATTTTCAAGAAAAACCCTGTTCCGATACTTGCAGGGTTTGACGCGGGGCATGGCGCTCGTAATATCACCATTCCAATGGGTCTCAAAGCAACTCTTGATGCGGATAACCATCTGCTGTCATACCATAAACCTGCAACAGTACCCATATCATAATAATAAATGAACTGACAATCATGGAACAGATTAACAGGCTCATGGAGCAGGCCGTAAAGGATAATGTATTTCCAGGAGGGGTACTCCTGGTTTCAAAGGATGGGGCGATCCGTTTTTTCGAAGCTTACGGATATGCAAATATTTTTTCAAAACGCAGGATGACAAAAGATACTGTTTTTGATCTGGCCTCTCTCACAAAGACACTTGCCACGACACTGGCAGTGATGAAGCTGGTACAGGAATCCGAGTTGGATATCGAGCAGACTCTTGAATCAGTGCTTCAGGAATTTCAAAACACGGAAAAAGGGCAAATCAGAATAAGGCATCTCCTGGGGCATTACTCGGGATTACCTGATCATCGGCTCTATTACGAGCGGCTAAGGCTTCTTTCGCCTGATAAACGTAGAAATGCTTTACGATCTCTTCTTGTGAAAGAGCCTCTGATATACCCTGTTGGTAAAAAGGTCATTTATAGCGACTTGGGATTTATGATTCTCGGATGGATTGTTGAAAGGGTGAGCGGGAAACGCCTTGACCGTTTTGTTGACGAAGCAATATATAAAACTTTGGGACTTGAAAATCTTTTTTTTGTGGAAGTACCCCCTTTCCCACCTTTCGGGGAAGGTGGAAACTCTTTTTTTGCAGGAAAAGACGTATTTAAAAAAAAATGGCCGCGTGAGTTAAACTTTGCAGCTACTGAGCTTTGCCCATGGCGAAATATCCTTCTGGAGGGGATTGTGCATGACGATAACGCCTGCGCGTCCGGTGGAATCGAGGGACATGCCGGGCTATTCGGAACAGCAGAAAATATTTATATCCTCCTGTCAGAGTTGCTGAAGAATTTTCAAAGCTGTTTTTCAGCTTGCGTATTTCACAGAGATATTTTAAAAGTGTTTTTTGAACGTCAGAAAGATACAGACAGGGCCCTCGGATTTGATATGCCTGCGCCGCGTGATGCCAGTTGTGGCCGTTTTTTTTCAAAAAGGAGTATCGGCCATCTCGGGTTTACCGGGACATCATTCTGGATGGACCTTGACCTTTCTGTCTTTGTCATACTTCTGACAAATCGTGTTCATCCTTCACGGGATAATGTGAAAATAAAAGCTTTCAGACCGGAATTGCATGATGCTGTGATGAAAAGTCTTGCAATTACAACATGAAAAGCAGTATATTAATATGATTTTTCACTTGTAATAATAACAGAATCTTGGTAGTGATAATTGATGATCGGTGTCTGGAATGTCAGCCATCAGGCACCAAACACAAATAATGAGGGAATATGAATCTTTTTTTGGATGCAATTTTAGGTGTATTCTCCAACGATCTTGCCATCGACCTCGGCACTGCAAATACGCTTGTCTATGTTAAAGGGAAAGGCATTGAGCTCAGTGAGCCTTCTGTTGTCGCAGTGCGTACAGATAACAGGGCAAAAAACCGTGTCTTGGCTGTCGGTCTTGAGGCGCACAATATGCTGGGAAGAACACCGGGCAATATTGTGGCAATCCGTCCCATGCGCGACGGGGTTATTGCTGATTTTGAAGTAACTGAAGCAATGATCCGGCATTTTATCCATAAGGTACATAACAGACGAACCTTTGTAAGGCCGAGAATCATTGTTGCAGTACCTTCCGGAATTACACAGGTTGAAAAGCGTGCTGTCAAAGAATCGGCAGAATCTGCAGGAGCGCGTGAGGTTTTTCTGATTGAAGAGCCAATGGCTGCCGCTATCGGAGCTGGCCTCCCCATTACCGAACCTACATGTAATATGGTAATTGATATCGGCGGGGGAACAACGGAAGTTGCAGTAATTTCCCTGGCAGGAATTGTTTACAGCCGATCCATCCGAGTGGCGGGTGATAAGATGGACGCATCTATAATGCAGCATATTAAGCGTAAATACAACCTGCTGATCGGTGAGAGGTCTGCTGAAATTATTAAAACAACGATCGGAAACGCATATCCGGATCCCAAAAATCTGGAAACCATAGATGTCAAAGGCAGGGATCTTGTGTCAGGAATCCCAAAAATTATTACTATTAATACGGAAGAGGTACGGATTGCTATTTCTGAACAGATAGATGCCATTGTTGAGACAGTGAAGATTGCCCTTGAACAGACCCCGCCGGAGTTGTCCGCGGATATTGTTGACAAGGGAATTGTCCTGACAGGGGGTGGCGGCCAGTTGACGAATCTGGATAAGCTTCTTAGCGAAGAAACCGGGCTTCCCATAAGAGTAACCGAAGACCCGTTGTCAACCGTGGCTTATGGTTCCGGCAAATGCCTTGACAATATTGAGATTCTTAAACAGGTTGTAATTTCGTAAATTATCAGTATTTCTCAGAGAGGTAACTGGGAACTGACAAATGGCATATGTTCTCAAAAAAGACGGTGATGATTGCCGGGATAATTATTCTGGTCGGTATCTGCATTACAGTAATTTCTATTTCCGGCAAGCGCGGTTATTCTTCTTACGGATCCGGAGTCGCCATGCTCTTTATTTCGCCTTTTCAGGAAACTGTAACCCATTCGATTTACTTTGTAAGAGATATATGGAAACGATATTTTTTTCTTGTTTCGGCGGCAAAAGAAAACAGCGAACTCAGAAAATCGTTGCGTTATACCAAGGAAGAGAACACCCATTGTGACGAAATAAAATCTGCAAATATTCGGCTCCGCGGTCTGCTGGATTTCCGGGAAAACAACATA
>JAUCGG010000309.1 GCA_030378015.1 Desulfococcaceae bacterium HSG8 | reverse complement strand
TTTTAAAAGAGTGCAAGGCAGACAACTTTCTGCCAGGAGGCTCCCTATTGGATTGACAAGCCCTCTTCCCCGTTGTAAAATGGATTATAATCTGATTATAATAGATTTCATTAAATAACAACTTATTGAAATTATTATGCTACAGGATGCCGTTTTCTTCCATCCGTCATTCCGGGCTTCCCCTGAATCCGTTATAATCAGGACTTAATGCCGGATATCCGAAACGAAGAAACAATAACATCAGTCTGTAAGGAGAGAGAAA
This sequence comes from Desulfococcaceae bacterium HSG8, assembly GCA_030378015.1. Taxonomy (GTDB): domain Bacteria; phylum Desulfobacterota; class Desulfobacteria; order Desulfobacterales; family 4be13; genus JAUCGG01. The sequence goes on along the minus strand of JAUCGG010000309.1, from coordinate 3,415 downwards.
CATGACAATGAAAGTTGATATTCAAGGACATTGTGATCAAAGGTTTTTGGCAGTGAAAGACGCGTTTGCCAAAAATTTCGAGTCCGGTTCAGAGGTAGGGGCTTCATTTGCTGTTACGATAAACGGTGAATATGTTGTTGATATATGGGGCGGTTATTCTGATGCTGCCCGGACAAGTCCCTGGGAGCAGAACACGATTACGAATGTTTACTCAACCACAAAGGTGATGACGGCGTTATGCGCGCTGATTCTTGCTGACCGGGGCCAACTGAACTTAGATGCGCGGGTTGCTGACTACTGGCCTGAGTTCGCGCAGGCCGGAAAGGAAAAGATTCTTGTCCGGTGGTTACTCAGCCACAGCGCGGGACTCCCGTGTTTTGACGAACCTCTTTCATTGGAAACCCTGTATGATTGGGAAAAAACCGTACAGTTGCTGGAAAAGCAGGAACCCTGGTGGGAGCCCGGAACCCGGAGTGTTTATCATATGGTGACTTTCGGATATCTTGTAGGCGAGCTGGTCCGACGGGTTTCCGGCAAAAGCTTCGGAACCTTTTTCCGTGATGAAGTAGCGATTCCCTTAGGTGCTGATTTCCATATCGGTCTGGCAGAGGAACACGATGCCCGTGTCGCTGAAATGATCCCGCTTCCCCCGATGGATCCTCCTCCCATCGAACCCGGCTCAATGGTAGGAAAAATTTATTTCAATACGCCGATCATCCCCGCGTATTCCGACAGGGCATGGAGAGCCGCTGAAATCCCTGCCAGCAACGGGCATGGAAACGCGCGTTCAGCCGCACGGATAGGCTCTGTCTTAGCTTGCGGAGGTGAGTTGGACGGTCTGCGTCTCCTTTCACAAGCCACGATTGATCGTGCGATTGAAGAACAGTTCAGAGATATTGATCCTGCGATAGGTATGCTGATAAAGTGGGGACTCGGGTTCGGGCTTATTGCCGATGAGAGGCTCCCCTGCCTGAATCCCCGCTCGTTCTACTGGGGCGGTCTGGGGGGTTCCTGGCTGGAAATGGACCCAGACTCGGGAATGTGTTTTTCTTACGTTATGAACAAACTTGAAGGATTGGCTGAAGATAAACGTATGATTGCATTGAGAAACGCCCTTTTTTCGGTTATGCAGGAGAAGAAATAGCCGGGGGTGTAATTAAAAGTTTCAGGCAGTCCTTGTTCCCAAACGGAGTTTGGGAACAAGGACTGGCCGGCTCACCTGACACTTTTAATTGCACCCTTTACAACTTGGGGGAGCAGTCCCGGAGGGACTATTGAAAATAGCCCGGCAATTTATTGCCGGCGAATATCCCCCGTTTTTTTCAGTCCCGCGGGGCGACTGAAAAGCCCGATTTTTTCAGTCGTCCCTACGAGACTGAATGATCTGGAACACTCACCTGGCAATGAATTGCCGGGCTATTTTCAGTCGTCCCTCCGGGACTAAAAATCACTCCCCCGACTTATAAATACGCCCTAGCCAGAGTGTTAGTCAGTCCTCGTTCCCAAACGGAATTTGGGAACAAGGACCGTAACAAAGAGATTGACAATGTATGATGAAGAAGAAATACTTCCCGTGGAAGAAATGGTGGCTTATGAGGAGTTCACGGATCGGGTGGAAATCCTTCGGAAACTGGATTCATGGGTCAGAAACATCCGGCGGACGGCCTCTCCGAGTACGGCGATCATCTCGCCGCGGCGGATGGGAAAGACTGTTCTGCTGGACAGGCTGGTGAATACAGTATTTTTCAAGCCTGAATACCGGGTGGCCCCCTTCTATTTCCGGATGAAGCGGGAAGAAACCACGCTCCGGGAATTTCTCATGGTATATGCCTCGACATTTTTCCGGCAGTATATCGCCTATTGTCAGCAGGACCCGGTTCTGTACCAGGACACTCATATGGGGCTGAGAGAGTTGCTGGATTGTACGTCAGACCATAAGGCAGTGGCTCTCGCAAAGGAATTTATCCGGGCATTTCTCAGGCGCTATGAAGAAAACAGATACAACAGCCCCAGGAATCACTGGGATGATTTTATCTGTATCCCCGAACGGCTGGCATCCTATTCCGGGATAAGAGTTGCTGTTATCATTGACGAGTTCCAGGACATGAAATTTTATGTTCACGATGTGGAGAAGGAATCTGTAGAACGGATCATCGAAAAACGCCGCCGTGATCCCTTCGCAGAAGGCACTGACCTGACTGCAACGTATGACCGGCAGGCTCAGAGCCGGAAGGCTCCCATGCTCGTGTCCGGATCGGCTGTGACGCTTCTGTTCAGAACAGTGATGGGGGGACCGCTGGGCGGACGCTTCGGTTTCAGTTATCTGAAGCCGATGTCTGTCGCAGACGGGGCAGCGCTCCTGCATACCCTGGTGAAGTTGTATGCTTCTGATGCGGAGATCACCCCGGAAAACGCATTGTACGCCAGCGCGCAGGTGGGAGGTCATCCCTATTACCTGTATTGTCTGAGTGTGTCTGAATATGAACCGAAAAGGTTTTCTGATAAGGATTCTGTTGACCGGATCATCCGTTATGAGATCGAGGAAGGGAAGATTTATGGTTTCTGGCAGACCCATTTCGAGGACAATCGGAATTACATCAACGCTGATAATGACGAAGAACTGGGCAAAAAGATTATTTATTATTTCACGAAGTACAACAACCGTCCGGTGGAAACCGGGGAGATTGCCGAAACATTACAGGTTCCTAAGAAGGCGGTGGAGGAAAAGATTGAGAAACTTTACCTGGCGGATCTGGTCTATCGCAGCAGCGCAAGATACTACACTTTCAACGACATCTGCCTGATGCGCTTCATCAGGTTCGTATATGAGAAGGATCTGGAAGATGTGGATGAGATTGATCTGAGTCAGCGGAATCTTTTCAACACGCTGAAGGGACGGTTCCTGGAAATGGTGGTGCAGGTGACGATGATGAAGTTCGATCATGAGGTCATTAACGGGGAATTTTTCGGGAAATCCGGGGATATCGAGGTGCCGCTGTTCCGGTTCACTGACACTAAATATGTCAAAGGCGCCAGAACCCCGCAGTACCAGATAGATATCATGGGTAAGGAGAGAAATAAAGATCGTGTCTGGATATGCGAATGTAAATACACGAAAACAAAGATGGGCATCCGCGGGGTGAAAAAGCTGGAACAGGCTGCGGCTGCCCTGAGACAGGAGTGCAAAGACGCGAAACTTCCTGTTCCGGAAATACAGATGTGGTTAGTCTCCACCGGCGGATTCACCGGGGATGTTCTGGCATATGTGAAGGACAGGGAAGACATCTATTTTTCCGATTATGAGGGGATCAACAGCATCTTCCGGATTTACGGGGGCAATTATAGGATTCCTTTGTTTAAGGAATAAATAAGTAGGGTGGGTGGAGCGAAGCGGAACCCACCTAAATTCCGCAAA
>JAUCGG010000348.1 GCA_030378015.1 Desulfococcaceae bacterium HSG8 | reverse complement strand
TTTTCAAAAAACAATGATGCACTGGGAACCGTTAACCGAGGAAATCCGGCTGAATCCAGCCTCTGCACACTTTGCCGCGCTGACTGTAAGGGTAGTTGCGAAACCTGGCTATCGGGTCTTGTGGGACGGAAACTGCTTTATCCGAGAAGCTTCGGCATTGTTACAGCAGGTGCCAACAACACCACCCATGTCGGGGTTTCATACAACTCGCTCAGAATCCAGGGATATGCTTACGGGGCTTCCGGCTTGTCCGACAATATGACCAACAATCCTGATGACTGTATTTTTCCGAATGTAAGCCTTGAAACTGAATTCGGCAAGGAGATGAAGACCAAAGTCCGCATTCCGCTGATGACAGGCGCGCTGGGTTCGACATTTGTCGCTGAAAAATACTGGGATTCCTTTGCAATAGGCGGAGCGCTGGTCGGGATTCCTGTGGTCATCGGTGAGAATGTTGTCGGGGTTGATCGTAAATCAGAGATAAAAGCCGGTTCCGAAAGAAAAGGCAAGATTGAGAAATCTCCTGAGCTTGAGCGGCGGATAGACGGATATCTTCGTTATTATGACGGTTACGGCGCGATCATTGTGCAGTTGAATGTCGAGGATACCCGTAACGGTGTGGCGGAATTTGTAGCTGAAAAATATGGCGACAAATGTATCATCGAACTGAAATGGGGCCAGGGCGCCAAGGATATTGGCGGTGAAATCCAGGTGAGAAGCCTTGATTATGCCATTTTCCTCAAAGAGAGAGGCTATATTGTTGATCCGGATCCCACAGTGTCTGAAGTTCAGCAGGCATTTGAAAACGGCTCGATCAAATCCTTTGCCCGCCACAGCCGCCTGGGCGGAACCAATCTGGATACAGTGGCCCAGGTGCGTGAGGATTTCATGAGCAGTGTTGAATATCTTCGCGGCCTCGGATTCAAGAGAGTCACCCTCAAGACCGGTTCCTATGGTATGGAAGAACTGGCTATGGCAATAAAATTCGCCACAGATGCCAAACTTGATCTTCTCACAATGGACGGTTCCGGCGGCGGAACAGGAATGAGCCCGTGGAATATGATGCAGAGCTGGGGCGTTCCCTCGATCAACCTTCATTCAAAAGCCTATGAATACGCCAGCATACTGGCAGCCAAGGGCCTTGATGTTGTTGACATGTCTTTTGCAGGCGGTTTTGCACTTGAAGATCATATATTCAAAGCACTTGCTCTGGGCGCACCGTTTACAAAGCTTGTATGTATGGGAAGAGCGATCATGATCCCGGGCTTTGCAGGATCAAATATCGAAGGCGCGCTTTACCCCGAAAGAAGAGCGGAAGTCAACGGGCACTGGTCTGAACTGCCCAAGACAGTTCAGCGGGTGGGAAGCAGCGCGAAGGAAATTTTTGCCTCATATTTTGACGTGGAGAAAAAAGTAGGCAAAGATGAGATGAAACACATTCCTTACGGTGCGATTGCTTTCTACACTCTGGCTGACAAACTTTCATGCGGGTTGCAGCAGTTGATGGCAGGTGCGAGAAGATTCTCCATGAATAAGATTTCGCGCGGCGATATCTTTTCCGGCAACAGGGAGACAGCAAAAGAAACAGGCATTCCGCATGTTTCGGATGTCAATGACGAAAGCGCTAAGAAGATACTTAATTCTTAGAATTTACGATTTCAGATTTACGATTTACGATTTATGATTTATGACGGGTGCAATTAAAAGTGTCAGATGAAGCCGCCGTAAGTCCTCGTTCCCAAAACTCCGTTTGGAAACGCGATTGCCCGCAAAACTCCGGTTTTGCATGAAATGTCAGGTATCTGCAAACAGAGTTTGCCTGCAAGTGTGTTCCCAAACGGAGTTTGGGAACAAGGCTGAAATTTACGATTTCAGATTTACGATTTACGATTTATGACCGGGGGACGGACAGTAATCGTAAATCGTAAATCGTAAATCGTAAATTTATTTGATTGGTACAGGAATTCCCGCCACCATCCATATCACCCTGTCAGCAGATGCAGCCAGAACCTGATTTGCGCTGCCAACAGCATCCCTGAACTGCCTTGCAAGTTTGTTTTCCGGAACAATCCCTGCCCCGACCTCATTTGAAACCAGGATAACCGGGCATTGTGCGTTTTTAAATGATTGTTTCAATTTTCGAACATTCTTATCAATTTTTTCAGATTCATGCGGGTCAAGTAGGAGGTTTGTAATCCAGAGGGTCAGGCAATCCGCAAGAATGACATCTGCTTTCCGGCTTTGTTCGGCAACAGCCTCCGGCAAAAGTATGGGAGATTCCACGGTAATCCAGTCCGTTCCTCTTTCCTTCTGATGATTTGTGACCCTTTCTGTCATCTCATCATCATAAGGTATGCAGGTTGCAATAAAAATTTTCCTGTTTTCAGAAATTCGCTCTGCCAGTTCAAGAGCATGCCTGCTTTTACCACTTCTGCATCCGCCGATAACCAATATGATTTCTTTCTGATTCATTTTATCCCTTGTTTTGCTTCACGATTTTGTATATGCGGAGTGCAAAGCTTGGTTTGTAAGGTACTCCAAATAATATATCCGATTCGGCTCCTCACCTGCTTGATTCGGATTGACAAATCCGAACCCCGCGGCGGGGGATTTGTCAATCCCCCGCGAGTACGCTGGTATTTAAATCCCAAGTTCCTGCATTGGGCACGACTCGCAAAGCAAGCTTTGCACTCCGGACCAGTCTCCGGTAATTCTTGATTCTGTTGCGGAGTACAAAGCTTGCTTTGTATTTAAATCCCAAGTTCCTGCATTGGGCACGACTCGCAAAGCAAGCTTTGCACTCCGGACCGGTCTCCGGTAATTCTCAATTCTGTTGCGGAGTACAAAGCTTGCTTTGTATTGTAAGTTCCTGTATTCGGGCATGAGTCGCAGCAAAGCAAGCTTTGCACTCCGCATTTCTGATCATTTTAAGAGCTGGGTAATCTTATGATAGGAATTAAGATCGGAAAGCCACTCCTCAGGAATGGCGTCAAAGCCGAGGTAAGCCCCCAGCACCAAACCCGCTAACATACCTCTTGCAGCAGAATCCCCGCCGGCCATTATATTCTCGACAAGGGCATCTTTCAGATTATTCTCGTATTTTACAATCAGATGAATTGTAGCGGGAAGCGCGGCTCCGATTTCGCACATCTGGCCAAAGTCAGAGATGACTCCGCGGGTTTCCATCTCAGCACTCTCCATGCCGTCTGTCACCCATTCCGAAAAAGGCTCTTTCCGGAAGTTTTCATCAACTACTGATTTTAAGGCATCAGACGGTTTACTTCCTTTCAGGACTTTCCATACCACCCTCGCAAAAAACTCGGCAGCATCAATGACATGGGGATTATTATGCGTCATGGCTGTCTGATCCCTGGAATGTTCGACCATTTTTTCAAGGTCTTCACTGTAACAGTAGGCCAGCGGGGCAATCCGCGAAGCACCGCCCAGGTCATCTGAAGGAGAGCCGGATTCTTGGGGACCTTTCCCACCTGCAAAATTCTCCAGGGTTGCGTTTGTTGCCTTATCAAAATACCCGTCATAATCTTTGAAAAAAGCCTTCCAGGTTTCACCAAAGTGATTAAGATCAAAGCCGGATGAAGCCTCAAGGGATTGAAGGAGAACAAACATCTGATCCCCGTAATGCGTGAAATCCCCGGCAGTCTTTGTTTTATGATAAGAGGTAAGCGGTTTGACAAAATGCTCCAGCCGACCG
>JAUCGG010000347.1 GCA_030378015.1 Desulfococcaceae bacterium HSG8 | reverse complement strand
CGGGATTTCGGATAAAATGTCGTCCGGGAACTGATTACTAAAACTTCTCATGTTTTGAAAAGTAAAAAATATATCAAGGTGAAATTAATGGAAAAAATTATAACACGTTTTCCTCCCAGCCCCACGGGGTATCTTCATGTGGGAGGGGCGCGGACCGCTCTTTTCAACTGGCTTTATGCCCGTCATACCAAGGGGAAATTTGTCCTCAGGATCGAAGACACAGATGTTCAGCGTTCCACAAAAGAGTCCGTGGATGCGATATTCGAAGCCCTTGAATGGCTTGGTATTGAATGGGATGACGGCCCCTATTTCCAGTCCGACCGTTTCAGCATCTATGAAGAATATATACAAAAGCTCCTGGATTCGGGCCATGCATACTATTGTTCCTGCTCCCCGGAGAGGCTGGAGGAAATGCGGAAGCAGGCAATGGCGGCCGGGGGCAAACCGAAATATGACGGCACATGCCGGGAAAAGAAGCTCTCCAAAGGTGAGAACACGGTTGTCCGGTTCAAAGCACCCCTCGCGGGAACCACGGTGATCGAGGATATTATAAAAGGTAACATCGTCTTCCAGAATTCGGAACTGGACGATTTTATCATTGCCCGCGGTGACGGGACTCCCACGTATAATTTTGTGGTTGTGGTGGATGACATTACAATGGGAATCAACACCGTGATACGGGGAGACGATCATGTCAACAATACCCCGAAACAGATCCTGCTTTACAAGGCTTTGGGCAGTGCCCTGCCTGCTTTCGGGCATGTGCCTATGGTGCTTGGCAGCGACAGAACCCGTCTGAGCAAGCGTCACGGGGCAATGTCGGTCACGGCCTACAGGGATATGGGATATCTTTCGGACGCGCTGATCAATTACCTTGTCCGGCTGGGATGGTCATACGGGGATCAGGAATTTTTCACAAGAGATGAACTGATCGAAAAATTCACCCTTGAAAACATTGGAAAATCAGCAGGCGTGTTTGATCAGGAAAAGCTGCTGGCCCTGAATGCTGACCACATCAAAACAACCCCGCCGAAAAAGCTCATCCCCCATCTTTTACCTTTTTTAAAAGAAAACGGGATTGAAAACCAGGATGATGATTATCTTGAAGGCATAATTAACACCCTGAATATTCGGAGTAAAACCCTGAAAGAGATGGCAGATGCAGCCATGTTTTATTTCCGGGATACCATATTATATGATGAGAAAGCTGCCAAAAAATTCCTGAAGCCCGCGGTGCTTGAACCCCTGGAGCTTCTGATCGGACAGATTGAATCCCTTGATGTGTTTGATGAAAAAGGGCTTGAGGACGCGTTTAAAGAGGTGATGGAGCGTACCGGGCTGAAACTGGGGAAGATTGCCCAGCCTGTGAGGGTGGCACTGACCGGCGGAACCGTAAGCCCCGGCATATTTGAAATCATCGAAGTGCTTGGAAAAGAAAGGAGTCTGGCACGATTGAAATCTGCGGCTCAATTTATCAGGGATAAAAAATAAAATTTGTCTTGACTTTGTCCGTGCTTTGGTGTATCAGGTCAGACTTAATCTGATGGGGGATCGTCTAATGGTAGGACGACGGGTTCTGGCCCCGTTAATCCAGGTTCGAACCCTGGTCCCTCAGCCAATTTTAAATTAAGGGTTGCGGATTTATGCCGCAACCCTTTTTTTGTCACTTATCTGGCCCGAATTATTTTTCGCAATGTCCAATTTTTCCTGAGCTATTTTCGGAAGTCTGCCGTCATACATACTTCATCATGTGTGCCTATATCAAGCAGCCCGTGTCGGGTAGCCAGCGAAGCGGAGAAAACCCCGTCCGGCTCAACCGTTTTGTTATTATTTTTTATTCGTTTTCAATAATATCAATTATATTGTTTTTTCAAACACTCGTAAAATTTGTTTAAAGCCATGGTCATAAGAAAGGAAAAGATTCACCCAGTGCAACGCCTGAAGTTTATCATGTTCAGGTTCACAATCTTCAGTTCGTACAGGAATAATAAACACGTCGGAATGGGGAAGATTATCCGCTATTTCAAAGGCTTCTTTCATTTCCTTATGAACATGCCCTTTTTTTGTAAGAGAATTTGAAGATAACAATGCAATAAAATATGAACAGTCGTTAATAGCTTTCTTGATTGCCTCTTTCCATTTCTGACCAGGTAAAAGATTTTCATCATCAAGCCATGGATCAAATCCTTCTTTTTTAAGATCGTTATATATTTGTTTTGCAATTTTTATATCTTCCTTGGCATAGCTGATAAAAACCTTTATTTTAGATTTCTTTGATTTATTCTGAATATCAACAAGCGGATAACTCTCTGCTTTATAAGGATTCTTTAAAATCAGTCTTTCCATAATTTTTACGGATAATTCAGCATCCGTTGTAATCCAATCATTCAGATAGAATTTTTCATCACTGGAAAAAATTTCCAATTTTCTATATTCGGATTCAATCCGGTTCCAAATTTCAGCAGAAGAGCCGCCGAAACATGGAATTGGAAGAACCGGCCGCTCTAAATTCGGAGCAAGGTTACCTGTTTTGTAAGTGCCTTTACTGCCACCAATTATAATAACACCATCTGATGACAGAATCTGATGAATACGTCCCGTTGACCATGTTCCTTTAGTCTCTTTATAACTGAAAGTGATATTCTCGTAATCATGTTCCTTGTTTTTGAAAGGGATTTTATTCTTTTTCTTCTTTTGAGCAGGGTAACATACTATTACCTCATGTTTACCTCTTACAGAATTAGCCCCGTTGACGATATACAAGTCAGCTATATTAGGGCTATCGGAGCCGATTACTATCGCATGATCTGATTTGACTAATTCTGCTCCTATCTGATAGGATGCTTCTATGAAATTTTCTCTTATTTCATCAGAGCCATTAAAGTGTAACGAACCTACAACAAGTATTTTCATATTTTCAAATCATTAGAGAATATAACCATTGATTATCAGGTAAATTTTATCCTATTGTTAACCGCCCCGACGCCGTGAAGTTCAATCCAGTGCAATGACTAGTTAACGGGAGCATTCACAATTTCCTGAAACATCTCGCGAATAACACGGATCATATTTTTTTTCGTGTGATTCGTGGTAAGCTTCCTGCGTATTTCTGACGAGTTAATTGTTTCAGGAATCCCAGGAATCCATGAATGCTCCCATAGTTAAGACTTATGCCGTATGTCTGCCTGTCGGATTCTGCATAATGAATGTTTTTGCGACAGACGACTCCACAAAAACAGGAGAAAAACAGTCGGACGGATACAGATAATCCTCCCCCTCCTCATCAATCACACGAATCTCGTTGTGTCTCTCCGCCTCGTTATCGGGCAATGCTTATAGTAAATCTTCCATTTTTCCAGGGACGCTTCGTTTCCCCCGTTGTCAATGCAGACAACAAGCCGCGTTCCGTCAATATGATCTGTCATAATTGTTCTCACAGATAATGTTTTACCTTGATGTTTCTTTTTCCGGCACTGGTTCAGTTCAATGGGATTTTCTGGGAAAAGCACCCGGATTTGTCTGAAATAACAACAGATTGTCGGATATCTGAGAAGCCTCAGCAACAACCTGATTTTACAAGAATTCCCATTGAACTGAACCAGTGCCTATAAATCGTTCCGATTGTTCGGTATAGGCTTATATACACATACCCTCATGAGATTAGGGGATTTTCCAAAAGATAAAATACCCGAAAATGTAGGGTGGGTGGAGCGAAGCGTAACCCACCATCTTTGTTGGCGAATGATAC
>JAUCGG010000346.1 GCA_030378015.1 Desulfococcaceae bacterium HSG8 | reverse complement strand
ATAAGGAAGGAGATATAAAAATGAGAGAGCATTACACCAATCCGAAAGTCCGGAAAGCGTTCGGCATACTCGAAGGCCTGAGCGCGGATGAGATAACCCGCTATCAGGCGGAAATGAGGGAAAAAGCACTGAAAGACGAAGTTTCGATGCTGGCCGCTGCTGAGAGGAAAGGCATGGAAAAAGGCATGGAAAAAGGCATGGAAAAAAAAGGGAGAGAGACTGCCCGGAGCCTTATTGCTATGGAAAAACTGAGTTCGGACGAAATCGCGCATGTGACAGGATTAAGCGCGGATGAAGTGAAAGAACTTCGGAAAAATGAGCGAACATTTCACTGATCAGAATGCATCCGGTCGAAATCATGGCTTCGCCGCTTTTCCATCTGCTGATTTCTCAGTAGATCGGAAACTTCTGCAAACAGCGGATTCCGGGTTAAAACCGGAAAACATCCGTTTTCCAATTTTCCCGGAATGACAGTACGTTAAATCGTCATTCCGGGGAAAATTAAAAAACGGATGTTTTTTAATTTTAACCCGGGATCCGCTGTCTGACGGGGTTTACCGGAAACTTTTCAATCTGCTGAATGCAGAACAATTTTTCAAATTGTTTAAAACAATTTGAAAAATTGTTCTACTGCCCCCTTCAGGGCATTAAAAAAATCGGTCAAATTGTATCTACCGTATTTACCTGAAAAAAATACATAATCCGGCATTCGGAGATTATTTTATGAAACAGGCAAAGGACTATATTATATTTCCCCTTGATGTTCCATCTGAAAAAGAGGCAAAGGAATACGTCAGGCTCCTTTCTGACCATGTGGGGATGTTCAAAGTAGGGCTGGAACTTTTTATCAGATCAGGGCCGGATATCATCCGCTTCATCAGGTCATCAGGCGCGGCCAGGGTATTCCTGGATTTGAAACTTCACGATATTCCTGCAACTGTCTCCCGTGCGATGGAACGCATTACAGAACTCGGGGTGACGTTTGCAACGGTTCATTGCGGGGAATCCCGGGAAATGCTTGAAGCTGCTGTAAAAGGAAGCCTCGGAAAGGTCGGGGTTCTGGGGGTCACGGTGCTGACCAGCGTTTCGGGTGATGATATCCTTGCTGCCGGATTCAGGGAAGAATTTTCTTCAGATGTGTCAGAACTTGTTATGAAACGAGCGGCTATGGCCAGGGAAACAGGGTGTGCCGGCATTGTCTGTTCCGCGCTTGAGGCCCGAGCGGTCAGGGAAAACCTGGGGAAAGATTTTGTCACAGTCACACCGGGCATTCGTCCCTCCGGTGCTGAAAGAAATGATCAGCAACGTGTGGCAACACCTGCACTGGCAATAAAAAACGGAGCCGATTATCTTGTAATCGGAAGACCGATCAGAGATGCGAAAGATCCCCGGGACGCGGCTGTACGCATTTCAGAAGAAATCGAATCTGCTTTCACGGATTAGCGATAACATAAGGATTACGGGCATCTTTCATAAAAGCTGAAAAGTAGTTTGCGACTTTTCAAGTCGTTCGGAACGATTTGAAAAATCGTTCTGCAGGAAAGTGCAAACTGACAAATGAAGTTGCTCTTGCTCTTTATCTTGCTCTTGCTGATAAAGAGCAAGAACAAGAGCAATATTAAAATTAAGGTCAGACGGGTAGATTATTTATTTATTGGGAAATCCCTAACTAAAAAAACTTTGAATCCTTTATATGAAAGTGAGTCGGACGAAAAGCCGATTTTAACTCCATAAATCCTTGCTCCAGCTTACTATAACTTCCCGCCAATTTGCTGCTTGCCGAATTAACTTGTTGAAATTATAGAGATGATGTGGTAGAATCCCATCCTGCTGTAAAATTTTTCCGGTCTGCAGAAGTCTGAAAATAAAATCGGATAGGTCTATAAGTTTTGACAGGCTTTAATAAATTGAAAAAATATGTTATATCAGCCTTCTGTAGTCAGTAAAAAATTAATTAAGGAGGCAAAATGACATATAAAAATGACAGCGATTCTGCTCAGGCAGCTTCCTCGGTCAACCCTGAACTTTTGGCAGATGTTCTTCGGACTCTTTGCATGTTGGAAAAGGAACTGAACCGGATAGCACGAAGAAATTATCACAGTCGGGAGCAATACCCGGAAATATTTTTTCAGATCGAATCCCATCTGAATTCCCTGCGTTCATGGATAAAAGAATTCGGCATTTTCTGTGATGTGCCGGTTTTCAGCGAACTTATGGCAGTCTTTCTGAAAGATGTCAGCGAGCTTGTCGGACAGCTGATAGTTATATGTGTTCCGGCAAATGGAAAAAAGGGTGTGAAAAAGGCCCGTCTGACCCGGGAACGCAGGAGACTGGAAAAATCGGCTGATGGCATGATCGGACGCATAATAAAATGTCTGACAAATCCGGAAACTGATGAAACCCTGATTAAGACTGAACTTGGAAAAGCCTTGTCAGGAGCATTTGGGAAGCACATTTCCCGAAACCATGAAAATGAGATCAGGTTTTCCGTATCCGAAAGAGGGGACAAATCTTATATCTTTCCCTGGTCCGACATGTCTGAGTACCTGTCGTTTGTTCAGAATCGGGAACTGTTCCGCTCCGAAGTGGTGGACAAATTGGAAGGCTGTCCCCATGCCACAGGACACAGGCCGACTTGCAGATGTAAAAAGAAATACTGGCTGAGAGGCTGGCGTTCGTCCCGGAGAAAGACTGTGACGGAAGGCGGGAAACAACATGAATTTCCTATCCGGATGATCGAATGTGCCGACTGCGGACAGAGGTTTTCCCTGATCCCGAGCTTCCTGCCCCGTGAGAAACATTTCGGCATTGATATTATCGGGAGCATAGTCAGGGGGATTCTTCTTTTCGGGCACAGTCAGCGCAGTGCGCTCGAAAACTTCAGGCTCACAGGCACCGAACTTAAAAGCAGGCAGACCATCCTGAACTGGCTCCGGTGGTTCGGGACAGTTCATCCGGCAACGATCTTAACCCGTGCGGGCATAAAAGGGTCAGGGTACTTTCAGGAGGATGAGGGATTTGAAAAAGAATCCGGCCTTCGCACCTATACAGTGGCAATGGTTGATCCCGAAAACCTTTTAGTATGGCATCCGGACTACGTTGATCATGTAGATGAGGAAACGCTCAGCAAGTCGTTTGAAAAGTTCGCCGAACGGATAAATTTTAAGATTCTCGGAGTGACAAAAGACAAATGGCAGCCATCCGCTGATGCTCTGAAAAGTGTCTGTCACCGGTTGTGGATAGGATTCTGTCATCTTCACTGCCTCAGAAAATTCCGAAAAGCCCTTTCCGAATATCGGAAAAAGACAGGATGTGACGGAAAGGAGATCAGGAAACTTTATAAAAAGTTCAGAAAGGCTTTGGATACTGCAACATCCGAGGTCAGCCTGAAAATTAAAATCGGTTCTCTGAAGGATGAGGCATTCAGCCATCCGCTACTCCGAAAAGTATTGGATCAGGTCATTAAAGACGGTTCCCGCTATACCTGTCATAAAAGCAGAAAAGGCATTAAAAAAACAACATCCCGGGCGGATAATTTCCTGAAAACAGTTAAACGGAAACTCAGGCAGGCAGAGAGTTTCAGAGATCAGGAATGCACCGGAATACTGTTTCGGGCGATGGCAAACGTCAGAAATTTTGTACCTTTTATGTCCGGTGCAAAAAACGCACATAAAAGTCCTTTTATGCTGGCCCAGGGCCAAACCTTTGATCTGCCATGGGCTCAGATTATGAATATGCATAATGCTTTCTTATTCACCCAAAACCGGAGTTTTGCAGGCAATTGCGTTCCCAAACGGAGTTTGGGAACGAGGACTGGCGGCTTTACCCCTAAC
>JAUCGG010000064.1 GCA_030378015.1 Desulfococcaceae bacterium HSG8 | reverse complement strand
GCTTCGCAGGCAGTTGGATGAAATCACAGGGGCAGATGAGCGGTATGCCCCGTTTGCGGCAAAACTGCGTAAATTGGCCCGGGGATTTCAGCTTAAACAGATTCGTGAGTTTCTTGAAAGGATTAAGAGTTTTAAGGATTAAAAGTTAAGGCTTTTCTGTGCTGTTGACCTTAATCTTTAAAACCCTTTTCTCCTTAACCATTAAGGAATAGAACTATGGATATATTCAAAATAATGACCCCGATAATTTACTGGTCGCTGATTATAATGTGGTCCTTCATATTGTTTTTTTATGTCAGACGACTGCATCATCTGAAAGATCGTCTGACTCAGACACTCATCTTTGTTCTGGCAATTGACGCATTCCGCACACTGTTTGAAAGTCTGTATTTCGGAGCATTATATACATCGCTGAATGGCCTTTTGACAAAAAAAATTTCTGTGTTGCTATCTCGCCCCGAGATAATGTTTATTCCAAAAACCCTGAATCTTATCGTTGCTGTGCTGATTATTGTTATCTTACTTCGCCGCTGGATTCCTTTGGAAGCCGAGGAAATAATGCAACTGGAATCACTGGCAAATGAACGTACAGCGGATTTGATGAATGCGAATGAGGAACTGAGGAAATACCGCGACCATCTTGAAAAGCGCACCGTGGAACTGACAAAGAGCAACGAGCAGCTTCAGCAGGAGATCATCGGGCGCAGGCGGACAGAAAAAGCCTTGCAGGAGATCGAGGAAAGACTCAGGTCAACCATTTCATCAATGGATGATCTGGTGTTCGTGATAGATAAAAACGGCATCTTTCTTGAGTATTACCAGCCCCCGGGCAAACCGGAGTTATATGTCCCTCCGGAAGTCTTTATAGGGAACTCATTCAAAGAAGTATTGCCTCCCAATGTCGCAAGATTATTGGAGACCGCTCTCAGGGTTGCGGAAGATACTGGTGCAGTACAGCAATTTGATTATCCTATGGAAATTGGAAATGAGGAGAGGTGGTACACCGCAAAAATTTCAATGCGCAAAGACAGTCGTGATGAGTTTGCCGGCATCACAGCGGTTGTGCGCGACATCAACGAGCGCAAACTGGCAGAGGAAAAACTGCGGAACAGCATGGCCACAAACAAAGCTCTTCTCAATGCAATGCCGGATATGATGTTCCGAATCCGCGGGGACGGCATTTTTGTGAATTATAAATCCGCAAAGGAGGGAAACTGGGACATTGCCCTTGATGAGCTTGTCGGAAAAAAAGTGCATGAAATATTCCCGGCAGATGTGGCCAGACAGATGGTGCCCAGTGTGGAAAAAGCACTGCAAACCGATGATATTCAGACTTTCAAATTTCAAATGCCGGTGAGGGGGCAGGCACGTCATTACGAAGCCAGAACTGTGAGCAGTTGGAAGGATGAGACCCTGACTCTTGTCCGAGATATCCATGAGTACGAGATGACAAAGAAGGCGATTCAGGAATCCCACAAACGATTTGCAACTATCCTGGACAGCATGGAGGCGTTTGTTTATGTTGCTGATATGCAGACTTATGAAATTCTCTTTATGAACAAGTCTGCCAGAAAATTTTTCGGCAATGCTGTCGGGCAGATATGTTGGAAAACATTTCACACAAGCCATAGCGGCCCCTGCTATTTTTGCACAAACGACAAACTGCTTGACAAAGAAGGAAATCCTTCAGACATTTATGTCTGGGAATTTCAAAACGTCAAAATAGGAGGCTGGTTTGATGTGCGGGACAAAGCAATCACTTGGACAGACGGTCGAATTGTCAGATTGGAAATTGCAACAGATATTACCGCTAGCAAACAGGCGCAGGAAGAATTGCAGCAAGCCAAAGAAATCGCTGAAGCGGCCAGCCATGCCAAAAGTGAATTTATCGCCAATGTGAGCCACGAACTCCGTACCCCCCTCAACGGCATCCTGGGGTATGCCCAAATCCTCAAAAAAAATGAAAACCTGACCGAATCCCAGGAATCAGGTGTCAGGGTTATTGAGCAGAGCGGCAACCGTCTCTCAGATATGATCAATGACATTCTGAAACTGTCCGAACTTGATACACGGAAAACGGAACTCACCGAATCCATGTTCCATTTCCCCTCATTCCTGGAGGATGTTGCTGAAACAGTCCGAACCCGGGCAGAACAGAAGGGATTGGTATTTCATTTCAAAGCTGCCCCTGATCTGTTCACCGGGGTCCGCGGTGACAAAGAACAGCTAAGACATGTCCTGCTCAATCTGCTTGACAACGCTGTCAAGTTCACATATAAGGGCAATGTGACGTTCAGGGTGTGGAAACTGGAAACTGGAAACTTGAGACTGGAGACTGGAGACTGGAAACTAAACCAGCATCCGGTTTCAAATTTCCGGTTTCAGGTGGAAGACACAGGCATCGGAATTCCCGAAAATCAGATGGAAGAGATATTTTCACCGTTCAGACAGTTGAGCGGTGTTGTGAACAAATCGCAAGGCACGGGACTGGGACTGGCTATCTGCCGAAAACTTGTCCGGATTATGGGCGGGGAGCTGCATGTTGAAAGCACAGTGGACAAAGGCAGCATATTCCGATTTGAACTGGAACTCTCCCAATCGTCCGAATGGGATGAGAAGCCGGAACAGATCTGCGCCACCGATCTCAAAGCCGAACCGGCTGAGACCGAGGAAAAAGATGACGAGGCCATTGTAATTCCGCCTGCCTCGGAAATCAGCCTGCTTTACGAATTTGCCGCAGACGGCAATATCGGAGGGCTTCGCAGGCAACTGGATGAAATCACAGGGGCAGATGAGCGGTATGCCCCGTTTGCGGCAAAACTTCGCAAATTGGCGAACACTTTTCAGCTCAAACAGATTTGTGAATTTTTAAGTGCTTCGTTTCAGAAATAATGTCCGGGTTAAAACGGAGGAGTGCAAAGCAAGCTTTGCACTCCGCTGAATTTATAACTCGGACACTATTTATATTTATGGAACTGAGTACTTAGGTGATTTCCAATAAAAAACATACCAGATCAAAGTTTGTAGTTCCGCCTTCAGGCGGCGTGACACCGCCTGAAGGCGGAACTACAAACCGCACTTGGTATATTCTTTTCCGGAAATCACTTTAGTGCTCTGTTTCACAATTAATGTCCGGGTGATAAATTCCTCGGAGTGCAAAGCGTTCGACGGTTCGGCAGATCTCACCGAAGTCTGAGCTCACGCCGAAGTCCTGCTTTGTTCGGCATGTCCGAACTCCGCGGTCATCTGTAACGTAATCTTTCAGATTGCGCCCGGATAAATAAAGCGGAGAACGCAATCTGAAAGATTACGTTACATTGCGCTCGTGCAACCCGGACACTAATTGTGAAACAGAGCACTTAGAAAGATTGAGGGCTTTCAGCATCCGAATTTTAACATAAATCCGGCAGCAAAGCAAGTTCTCGCCCTCCTATTAACGGGTGCAATTAAAAGTGTTAGGCAGCCCTTATTCCCAAACGGAGTTTGGGAATACACCTGCCTGGCAAACTCTGTTTGCAAAACGGAGTTTTGCGTGCAATATGCGTTTCCAAACGGAGTTTGGGAACGAGGGCTGCCTAACACTTTTAATTGCACCCCCTATTAACCCTTAAATCTTAACCCTTTAACTCTACTCTTATAATTATAAATTATGAACACTGAAGAACTGAAAGACTCCGTGATTCTGATTGTTGACGATGAACCGGCAAATCTGGGTGTGCTTTACGATCATTTAAGCGATCTCGGGTTCATCGTGCTGGTGGCCGATGAGGGAGGAGACGCGCTTGATAAGGCGAAAAGAAAAAATCCGGATATCATCCTCCTAGATATTCTCATGTCCGATATTGACGGTTTTGAAACCTGTCGCCGACTGAAGGCGAATGAAAATACAAAAGATATCCCGGTGATCTTCATGAGTGCGCTTTCCGAAACGGCTGATAAAGTCAGGGGATTCGATGCCGGCGGGGTTGATTATATTACAAAACCCTTTCAGCAGGAAGAAGTTACCGCACGGGTCGCAACTCATCTTCACATCCGAAAGCTGCAAAAAAGCCTTCATGAAGCCAGAGAGATTGCTGAAGCAGCCACCCGATCCAAAAGTGAATTTCTCGCCAACATGAGTCACGAGATCCGCACACCCATGAATGTCATTATCGGCATGACGGGTCTTCTTCTTGGCTCGGAACTGGACACAGAACAACGGTACCAGGCTGAAGCGGTTCAGTTCTCCTCGGAGACGCTCCTCTCTCTTATCAATGATATCCTCGACTTTTCAAAAATAGAAGCCGGGAAGCTTGAGCTGGAAACGGTTGGTTTCAATCTGGAGGATATGATCGAAAACGTGGTGAAGATGCTGGATATAAGCGCAAAAGAGAAAAATCTCAGGCTTGTCAGCCGGATTTCCCAGGATGCTCCCTTGCTGCTTCGCGGTGATCCCAACCGCCTGTGTCAGATCATTGTCAATCTTGTGAACAATGCCGTCAAATTTACAGAGCATGGCCAGGTGACGATCAGCGTTCGACAGAGCTCACGCCGAAGCACTTGGGAAGAGGAAGTCAGAGAATCCGATTTTTGCAAACTGCGTTTTGCTGTGACAGATACGGGCATCGGTATTCCCAAAGATCAGACGGATCGTCTGTTCAGTGCCTTTTCTCAGGCAGACGCTTCCACAACTAGGAGATACGGCGGAACCGGTCTGGGACTGGCGATCTCAAAAAAGCTTGCAGAACTGATGGGCGGGGAGATCGGCGTTGAAAGTCAGGAAGGCAAAGGGTCAGTCTTCTGGTTTACCGCATGTTTTGAAAAACTGCCCGAAGGTCATGAAGTGGCCGGTACCGCGAACTCCGCTTTTTTCCCGACAAAATCAGATGCCTCTCTTTCCGAGGATTTTAAGCAGAACGTCAGCCTTCTCCTTGTGGAAGACAATGTTTTGAACCAAAAAATAGCTTTGGCTGTTTTGAAGAAATTCGGGTTTTCCTCAGATATCGCTTCCAATGGCAGGGAGGCTGTCGAATTAGTGAAAGCGAATCATTATGACCTCATCCTGATGGATATCCAGATGCCGGAAATGGACGGTATGGAAGCCACACGGGTCATCCGTGATCCGGATTCCGGAGCACTCAATCCTGATATTCCGATTGTGGCAATGACCGCAAATGCGATGATGGGAGACCGGGAAGACTGCATCAATGCCGGGATGAATGATTATATCTCAAAACCGATCAGACCACAGGAAGTTCTCGCTGCCATTGAGGAGAGTTTGAAATCAGCCAATCTTGTAAAATCAGGCCGCCAACCTTATAAAATCAGGTCGGATGATTCAGTTTCAAAAATTTTTGACAGGGAGAATTTGCTGGATCGTCTGGGAAATGATGAGGCACTTTGCAGGGAAATCCTGGATATGTTCTTACAGAACATGCCGGGCATGATTGAAAGGCTGAAGACCGCCCTGGATGATAATGATGCGGAACAGACAAGTATGGAAGCGCACACCATCAAAGGCATGTCTGCCAACATGGGAGCATGCAGACTGAATGAAACTGCCTCTGAAATGGAAACAGCCGGACAAGAAGGTGAGTTGGGCAAAGTGCGTTCACTCATGGATAAGCTGGAACAGGAGTTTGAAAGCTTTCAGTCGGTATTGTAATTATTAACGCATTCAGTAGATCGCCCTTCGGCAGGCTCAGGGCAGGCCCAGGGCAGGCTCAGGGCAGGCTCAGAGCAGGCCCAGGGCAGGCTCAGAGCAGGCCCAGGGCAGGCTCAGAGCAGGCCCAGGGCAGGCTCAGGGCAGGCTCAGAGGCAGGGCAGTGAGCCTGTCGAACCTGTCGAACTGCATTTTTGAGATTTTATTCTGAAACCTTTATCAGCAGGCATTCATGGCAATCCCTATCCGGGATATTTTGCAGGGTAATCGCCGTAAAAGCCATTTATACCTGGTTTCGGAGCGTACCTGAAGGCGGAATTCTGAAAGGCGTATTTATAAGTTGGGGAGTGATTTTCAGTCCCGAAGGGACGATTGAAAATAGCCCGGCAATTCATTGCCGGGTGAGTTCCGGGTCGTTCAGTCCCGTAGGGACGACTGAAAAACCAGGGCTTTTCAGTCGTCCCCGCGGGACTGCTCCCAAGTTGTAAATGCGCCCGATTCTGAACTTTTTCGATCTACTGGGATCAGATGGGAGGGTCATGAAATTAAAATTTAAATCTTTGCAGAGGAAACTGGTGGTTGTTTTCGGTGTGTGCCTGCTGTCAGTTATCGGGGTACTTGTGATATATGGTATTGTTTCTGGCAAAAGGATACAGACCTTTATGCTGGACTCAATGACGGCTTCTGCTGCTGACGCTGCGGAAAAACAGCTTCTTGCGAATGCCCGTGCAGCGGGGTTTGAAATCAAAGCGGAACTTGAGATTGCCCTGGATTCAGCCCGAACCCTGGCTGACGTGTTTTCCGGGGTCAGGGATAAAGACATAAATCTGAAGATTGACAGGGAACGGATAAACAAGATTCTGAGGGGCCTACTGACCAGGAATAAGTCGTTTGTAGGCATCAGCAATGCCTGGGAACCCGATGCGTTGGATGAAATGGATGATATTTTCAAAGGAACTGAAGGCCATGACCACACAGGTCGTTTTATTCCCTATTGGAGCCGGGGAGAAGATGGAAAAATCAGTCTTGCGCCGCTGGCGGATTATCAAAGCACCGAAAAGTACGAGAATGGTATTCGCAAAGGGGAATATTATCTTCGTGCCCGGGAACGTAAAAGAGAGTGTGCAATTGATCCGTATCCGTATCCTGTTCAGGATAAGACGATCTGGATGACTACAATGGTTGCTCCCATTATTTCGGATGATACGTTTTACGGCATGATAGGTATAGATCTGCGCCTGGATTTTATCCGATCCCTGGTGGAAGATATGAATAAGAGCCTCTATTCAGGCTTGGGCAAAACTGCCGTTGTAACTCATAACGGAATTATGGCAGCGATAAGTGATAATCCTGAACTTGTAGGCAAGCATATGAAGCATTGGATGCCGGAGGACTGGCAGGAAGATATGAAGCTGGTGAAAGAAGGAAAAGAAGAAATTTCTTTCCTTCATGACAATATAGAGGTGTTTGTCCCGCTGCTCATCGGGAAAACAGGAAAACCCTGGGCCGTGATTATCGAAATTCCTAAAGATGTCGTGCTGGCTCACGCCAGAAATTTGGCATCGGACATGAAAAAGCGCAGCACACGTCATCTCATGTTCCAGATCGGAGCCGGCCTCCTAGTTTCCATTGCTGCGTTTTTAGTTATCTGGCTTGTTTCAAAGGAAATTACCAAACCATTGATAAAGGGCGTTGATTTTGCAGTAGCCGTGGCAGGCGGAGACCTTACCGCGGATATAGATGTTAAGGAAAAAAATGAGATCGGGGTACTCGCGAACGCATTAAACGAAATGGCATCGAGGCTTCGGGATATTATGAAGGAGCTTTCGGATACAACAGAGAGTCTCTCTCATTCATCCGGGGAATTGTCATCCGTTTCAACGGAGATGGCCTCATCTGCCGAAGAAATGAGTATCCGGGCTGATACCGCTGCCACTGCATCCGAACAGATAAGCGCCAATGTCGGCACTATGGCATCTGCCACGGAGCAGTCAAGTACATCCGTGTCCAATATTGCCGCCATGACCGAAGAAATGTCATCCGTCTTCATCAATGTGGCAAACCTGGCAAATAAGACTGCTGAAAACGTGAAGCGGATGGCCGGGTCAGGTGCGGAAACGTCATCTGAAATAGACGGTGTTGCCGTGTCCGTGGAGGAAATGACCTCCTCGTTAAACGAGGTTGCAAAAAATACCGAGCAGGCAAGACGCATATCACAGAACGCCAGTCAGCGTGCCAAAGATGTCAGTATAAAGATGGACGCACTGGTTTCCGCTTCCATGCAGATTGGGAAAATTGTAGGAGTAATCAAAGACATTGCGGATCAGACAAATATGCTGGCGCTGAATGCGACAATTGAAGCGGCCGGAGCCGGAGAAGCCGGAAAAGGGTTTGCCGTGGTCGCGGCAGAAGTCAAGGAACTGGCAAAGCAATCCGCGGATGCGACAGATGAGATTGCCGGGCAGATAGAGCATATTCAGAAGAGAACCGGCGAAACAGTTGAAGCAATCGGGGAGATAACCGGGATAATAGAGGAGATTGCAGGTATCAATGAGATGACAGCATCCTCGGTGGAAGAACAGACCGCCACGGCCAATGAAATTTCAAGGTCTGTAACAAACAGTGCCATGACGGTGAAGCGTGTTGCCGAGGATGCAGCGGAATCGGCAACCCTGGTCGGGGATATTGCCAGATCAACGGGTGAAATATCAAAGGCGGCATCTGATGTGGCAGAAAATGTGGATGAACTGGCGAGAGGAGTAAAAGATGTTGCAGATTCTTCCGGCGAGGCCGCACGGGGGGTAATGGATATCTCGAAGAACATACATGACATCAGTATGGCATCAAAAAAAGCGTCTGCCGGCGCGTCCCGGATAAACAGATCGTCAGAGAAACTTTCCCACATCGCTGCCGCACTTTCGGGAATTGTAAAACGGTTTAAGTTGTGAACCCAGGAGTGCAAAAATAGAGCGAAGCGGTTTTTTGCATTTTTGTTCCCACTTTCATGGTTCGTTGTGCCCGACAGATCATGAGGGTTTATATGAAAGTCCCGCGGGCAACGGAGTGCCAGACTTACAGTCTGGCATTGCGTAAGCGAGCGAAGCGAAGCTTGCGCATACCTCCCGAAACTCCGGAGACTTTTCCATATTTCGTTGTGACCGTCAGTTCATGGCCGTTTATATGAAAGTTTTAGGAGTGCAAAAATAGAGCGAAGCGGTTTTTTGCATTTTGCGGTGGTGTAAAAAACCGCTTCGCTCTAATTTTGCACTCCTCTACAATTTTCATGGAACAATGCGTTTTTCCCAAGTCCATATATATTTTAAACTACAGGATATTAGTTCAAAGCTTGCTTTGTGAGCATCCCGGCTTATATACACCTTTCGTTCGGATACATAAAGACACAACACAAGCTTTGAACTCCTCGGAATTTAAACCTTGTATTCTACGGAGTTCGGAATCCTGAGACCGACAGGGATTCGCCATCTGTTGAGATACTGATCGCGCCCTGCATATCTGTACGATATATCTGATATCCCCGCGCCCTGTATTTATCAAGAACAGACTGATGCGGCAGTTGAAACCTGTTATTCCATCCAGATGATATGATAACATATTCCGGACTGACAGCATCGAGAAATTCGTCGCTGCTCGACGTTTTGCTTCCGTGATGCGGAGCGATGAGTACCGTGCTTTTCAGCCGATCTCCTGCCATTGAAACCAGTTCCTTCTCCGCCTGGGCTTCAATATCCCCGGGAAAAAGAAATGATAGGGAACCGAGGGTAACTCTCAGCACAAGCGAGTTATTGTTGCTTTTTTTCCGCCACCCGTCTTCTTTTTTATGATCAACGAAATCATCCGGAGGATATAGCACTTCTATATCCGCTCCTTTGATGTCGCGTGCATGCAATATCTCATCAAGCCCAGGCTGCCGGATATCATTCTCGTCAAGAATTTTCATGAACTCATGCGAGTTTATTTTTTCCGATATATCGTTATTTGTCCAAATTTCCCTGACATTAAAATGCCCGGCAATATGCAGCAGCCCGTTCATATGGTCGCTGTCAGGATGGGAGAGTACGATTTTGTCAATTGTTTTTATTCTTTTCTTCAACAGGAGAGGGGCAACGATTCTTTCTCCTACATCAAAAGTCGAACGATCCGGGAATCCGCCTCCGTCCACAAGCAGGCATTCTCCCCCGGGAATTTCCAGGAGGGAAGATCCTCCCTGCCCCACATCAATAACCGTTACCCTCAGATCCTCATGCCAGAACCTCTGGTTCATCCAGTAGCAGACATCCGCAGCCCCGGCAATGATAACGAGTCCGATCACAAGTTTCGCGACTTTACGCATGTAAATATTCCGGAGGTTTAAGATGGCCCATCCCAATACATAAAAACAGGATATTTCAAAATAAGAAGGCGTTATTGTCTGAAGCGTATTGGCCAGCATAAATCCGCTGATGCTGATGCACTGCAAAGCCCATTGAATGCTGAACGGATACAGGAATACGGAGAGCAGACCCAGGGGAACTACAATAAAACCGATGACCGGGATAAAAATAAAGTTTGAAAAAAGTCCCACAAGTGTAACTTTGTTATAGTGGAGCATGATAAAAGGCAGTGTGCCGAGAATAGCGGACATGGAAACCCAGAAAAGGGAGAAAAGCTTCTCAACTCCCCCGGATCGGACGGCTTTACGCGCGGCTCTTTTTTCTTCTTCAGAAGGCCGGAAGAAAGCCATGAGCGAATTCGGATTTCCAGGATGGTCAGCCGTATCATCTGTTATCATGCTGATTTTGTGGCGCACTTGGGAGCTTCCGTATATAATTGAGAAGATGGCACAAAATGATAGCTGGAAGGAGGCTGAAAAAAGTGCGTAAGGGTAAATGAAAAGGATCAGTATTCCTGCGAGAGCCAAAGCATTCAGAGAATCATATTCTTCCTCCTTCACAAAAGATATGCTGAGAATAGTGAACATGATCAAAGCTCTCTGGGTGGGGATTGACATTCCTGAAAACAAAGCATACATCATTACCGGGAATAATGATAAAATCACCGCGCTGCTCCTGACCCGCGCTTTCCAATAGAAAAATCCCAGGCGGGAAAAAAACAACCATCGGACAAAGAAGAATGTGAGGTTCCAGATGATGTCTATATGGAGTCCTGAAATCGCGAGAAGATGGGCAATGCCTGCCTGACTGAAATCCTTACGCACAGGTTCTGAAATCTCGCTTCTGTCTCCTGTGATCAGTGCTTTTAACACGCCTACATGCTTCCCCGGGCCGGTTTCGTCAATAAGGGCAGAAATTTTATTGCGGAATTCCTCCAGTCTTCCTTTTCCCGGGCTTTTTTCCAGCACGTCAATGTGGTAGTTTTCAAGGATATAAGCGGAGGCCCAGACCTTTTTAAAAGCCATGTATCTTTCGTAATCAAATCCGCCCGGGTTATTGAAATTTCTGATGGATTTGATCCTGCTGACAAAAGATATCCTGTCGCCCTCGGAGAGTCCCTGGACATCCTGTAATGTGGTAACGCTGATTTTTCCCGTAACCGACGTATAACTGCTGCCAAGAGTTTCGACCCGGAGGATGAATTTCAGCCGGCCTTTCTGCCTTACGGGCTTTTCGTCAACAACGCCGACAATCAGCCATTTATGTTTATCTGTAAAATGAATAACGTGATCGGACGGGAATTCAGGCGAGACATAAGGCTGAAGGGAGAGATATCCCCAGGCAAAAAACAGGCAGGCGACCGGGAGGATGGCATTTTTTCGTGCGTATTCTATAGCCATCGCCTTGTGCAAAAAAGACGGGTCTCCCACCGCTTCTTCAATGGCTTCTTTGCATTCGGTTTTTGTTGTATATTCGTGGTTTATCAGTTTTTCTAATTTGGAAATAATTTTTTTGGAAACGCCATTCCCCTCCAGTACATGTAAAGATCGGTCAGTGAGTTCAAAAGACGGTTGCAGGAAATTCCGTATGTAGAAAAACAGGGACGTGAAAATGATCAGATAAGCCAGGATACTGCCGCCCGGGCAAAACGAACCGGAAATTATGCCGAGCATCAGCATCGGCAGGAGGCGGATTGTATGACAGGAACGGAATCGGTTTGTCATTTTGTTAAACCATACAGCCACTGCATCCGACGATTATGGTTCTTCACAGACCTGAATAAAAATCCCTTTTATGGCATCGGTGAGTTAACCTCAGGGCTGCAAACTTTTTCCATCTGCTGATCAGGAGCAGATGGAAAATTCCCTGAACCGGAATCTTGCGTTTTACTGAATCATAAGGCTCTGCCATAACGTGCCGCGGGACGGGAGCATTCACAATTTCCTGAAACCACGAATCACACTGATAATACTATTTTTTTCGTTTCCCGTGTGAGCCTTATTCATAATTTCCCGAAACCGCGAATGACACGGATAAGATAAGATAGTATTTTTTCGTGTGATTCGTGGTTATTAATTTTCAGCAGAGTCTTTCACCTCATATCCCCCGGATTCTATTACCTGCCTGTGAATACTTCGGCTAAAAGCTGCATCATCTACAATCAGTATTTTTTTCATAAACAAATTACCTCCTTCCAGTAATCAATAAGCGGAGTGCCAAACTTACAGTTTGGCGGAGCAGTCCCGGCACTCCCGCTGATTCTTATTTCCCATAAAACCTGATAATTAAATCAATTATTAAGAAACTTTGGCAAGCAATGTGTCAATGCCCCATATTTCCACTCCGTAAGCAGTCATTTTTTTGCGGAGTTCGTCATCTGCCCGGAGGTCTCCGTCTCCTGAAACAATGGCATCCGCGTGGCCATCTATTGCCGTCGCCAGGACAGGATGATCTTTGGGGTCACGGCAACGTGGCGGAACAGTGCATATTGTTACCAGCAGACCTCTCCATCGCAGTTGCTCCAACAGATATTCCGCATCCTCTGTCCTGATGAGCTTTCTAAGACGGGGACGTTGCCAGACTTCGTCAAGTTCATCAAGAAGTTGGTTACTGATGACAACTTGAAATTTTTTTTCTTTCCAAGCGTCTAAAACAGGTGTCGTCATAGGCCCGCCCAGCAGGGCCCGTATCCAGAGATTCGTATCAATCACAATTTTAAGCATGACGGACCCTTCTTATCTCAGTTTCAATGTCCGAATCACTGATTTCTCCGGCAGTTTTCTTTCTGAGTCGTTCAATCAGCTTTCCCATCTTGTTGTCCATTTCGGTTTCTGCCAAAACTTTGGCAACCTGAACACGGGAAGGCTCATCCAGTTGACGGATAAGCGATAGCAACTGATCCATGTTCAGTCTGCCATCCTGCTGAATAACGACTTCGGATGATTGCAAAGACATGTCTTCCTCCTTATTCGGATAAATTCCAAATTCCAAATAAATTTCAAATCCCAATATCCGAATTTCAAATAAATCCAGTTTTATATGACTGTTTTCATTTGCGATTTGTTTGATATTCGGATATTGTTTTTTTCAGTAAATTATTCCCATCGGATCAATAACCAGTACAACGCTTCCGTCTCCCAGGAGCGCTGCCCCTGAGAATTCCCTGATCCCGGCAAGATATTTTTCAAGCGGCCGGATCAGGATGGTTTCCCGGTTCAGGATGGTATCAACAACAAGTCCGAGAATCTGATTTCCAAAAATAATCAGGATGATGGAAATTTCATCATCTGAATCCTTTTTGCCGATCTTCCCCTTTACCCCCGCTATTCCCAGGATTTCCCCGATATGTCTGACGGACAGCACATTCCCCTCAAAATGTATGATCTCCCTGTTTTCAGGGCCGTAAATCTCCCGCCTCCTGATCCTGAGGGTTTTCAATATTGAAGAAAAAGGAAAGGCATAATGTCTTCCGCTGACTTCTGCTAAAAGAACATCGGTAAAGGATATGGAAACCGGTACTCTCAGCCGCATCCGCACACCTTTATCCGGTTTGTCGGAAATGGTGATGTTTCCTCCGAGTGATGTAATATTACTCTTCACCACGTCCAGCCCCACACCCCTTCCTGAAACCTCCGTGGCCCTGCTCAGTGTGCTGAACCCGGGCATAAAAATCAGATTTGTTTTAACCGCGAAAATTTTAACCACGAAAGACACGGAAGACACGAAATTATCGAAATTATATTCTTTTTCCGGTATCTTTCATATCAGCATAAAGGCATCTGACACTCCGGGCTCGCAGTTCCGCCTTCGGCAACCGCGAACCGGAAAATGAAGGACGCTCTCTTTTTTTCGTGTATTCCGTGTGTTTCGTGGTTAAAATATTAAAAAAAGTTGCACATAACGTAATCAGGCATATTCAAATATCCCCCTGTCGATTACCACATCCCCGCTTTCCTGATTCACGATTTTCCAGACCGCCCTGTCAGGTTCTGTTTTCCAGATCAGTGTCATGATGGGAGTTCCGGGATACAGGAATTTTGAAAAGCGGCAGGAAATTCGTCTCACCCTTTCCGGTTCTTTGGGAACAAGATGCTGAATCAGCGCGCGGCAGGCAAATCCTTGGGTACAGATGCCGTGCATGATCGGCTTCTCAAAGCCGGAGTTCCTGGCAAATTCGGGGTCCGCATGGAGTTCAAAAAAATCACCGGAAAGCCGGTAAAGGAGAGGCTGATCAGGAGAGGGGAATGCTTCTGATACAAAATCAGGATTCCTGTCTGGGAAAGTGACTTCATTTTTCGGGGCCTTATCACCTCCGAAGCCGCCGTCATAGCGGGCGAAAATAGTTGTTACGCCGTTAAAAATCTTACTGCCGTTTGTGTGGATGGTCTCGCTTTCGGCAATCACCAGCGCTCCTTTATCTTTTCCCTTATCATAAAAACGGGTGATTTCTCCCCGGGTGGTCAGCGATCCTTTGGCTGGCACAGGGTCGTGAAAAATCATCTCCTGCTCACCGTGAAGGATTCCGTCCAGGTTGACATTGGCAGCGGCCGCGGCTTCAAAGAAAAAGTCGAAAACCATTGCCATGCAAAAGGTCGGTATGATTTTCAGATTCTTTTCATAACAGTACTCCAGTTCGGAAAAACCCGCGCCCACACCGAGGGCATAGAGAATTACATCTTTGTAGTCGTAATGCCGCGTAAAGGGGCCGATTGTTTTTCCGATAGCATCCGGATTGAGCGTCATTTTTTCCTCTCTTTTAACCCGGCATCAATGCCGGGGCTGAAAGCTCAAGCAGCCTGAAGGCAGCTATCACCTATATCGGGCGACACCGGCTTTGAAAATCCGGTCATATAGCATAATCAGTAGATCGAAAAGTTTTGTTAATCTCTTGAAAACCGGGGGTCGGATTTTTCGGAAGCCGGCTTTTCCGGATCCGTCCGGAAAAAACCGTTTTTCACCATTCCCGGTCTTAACATATTATTTTTATAGAGTATTTTGATATTTGGCATGTGGATATTTTAAAATCAGTATGTTAGAAAAGTTTTCGATCTACTGATAATAGCTGGCTTCAGCCTGCTTTCGCTTTCAGCCAGGGGATTGATCCCTCGGCTTTCTGAAGGCACAGCGGGGTTCGGACTTGTCAGCCCGAACCGAGCGTGACGGGGACAGATTTTCAGCCAAAACGGTTCGCAGTAATCCTGATTAATTATCTTCCTGCTTCTGAGCAACTCGCTGTTCAACCCACTCATGAAGTGCTTCCAGAGATTCGAAATCAAGAATCTGCTCTCCGAGTTCCGGAAAATCGTCAGGGCTAAGTTTTTCCAGTTTCGGCAACTCCATATCCGGCTGAGAATTGAACTTTTTGGCGATCTGTCTAGCTAAAACTGACTGGACCCCGGTCTTGTATCCTCTTTTATATCCGATTCTTTCAACACTTGTGATATACTGCATTTTTCCCTCCTTTTCGAAAACTGATACCTGTTCCCAGAACAGGTCATCCTCTTTTTCCGGCAGAAACATAAGCCAGTCAGTGAACCGGAACAGATTTATAATATCCTGTTTTGAAAAGCCTTTGTGATACAGATGTCTTATGAGAGCGATTTTTTCCAGCATCCGCAGGCTGCTGTCTCCGGCAGTTGCCTTTGTTTTCAGATACGCCAGAACCGCAAAAGGATTGTCACTCTTTTTCAGGGATTTCTCGTCTTTCGCATACTCTGTCTTGCCCCATCATTATCGCTATCTCGCCATTTCGGTTATATCCGATATGAACATCAATGAACATCGGTGGGCAAGCCCCACCCTACAACGCTTTCAGCCGGGAGGATTGATTCCCCGCCGTTAGCGATCAGCCCTTTTTTTTCATACGCTTACTCATGGCCTGCTGGGAAATTCCCAGCATTTTGGCGGCAATGGACTGATTTCCGTCAGCCCGCTTCATGGCTTCATCAACAAGCACCTCTGTGGCCTGCTTTATGGTGGGCAGTTTTCTGCCCGGAAAGCTGACGAGCGGAGGGGGCGATCCTGCTGTCTGCTCTGTGGGCAGACTTTCAGGAGCATTGGCCTGCTCCCGGTTAATATGAAATTTGAATACGTCCAGGGAAAGAATGCCGCCTTTATGCCTGCTCACAGCGTCAAAAATCATGGACTGCAATTCCCTGATATTCCCAGGAAAAGAGTATGCCCTGAGAAGGGTGAACAGTTCTTTTGGCGGGGTCGGCTTTTTTTTCTTCAGGCTGCGCGCGGCTTCTTCCAGAAAATGCTCCGTCAGCAGGGGGACATCATCCATCCGATCGCACAGGGGCGGGATATAAATGCGGTGGGTACGGAGCCTGTAATTCAGGTCTTTGCGAAATTTCCCTTCATTCTGGAGCGAGGAAAGGTTCTGATTGGTGGCAGCCACAATGCGGGCATCTGATTTCCGCGGCTCATCCATGCCCAGGGGCAATGTATTCTTCTTCCTGGAGAAGCCGGAGCAGTTTCACCGCGCCGGTTATGATGATGATAGGGATATCCGGAAACTCCCGGTTGACCGTGTTCAGCAGCCTTTCACCGTCAACATGGGGCATGTTCAGATCCAGGAGCATGGCGTCAATAGTTCTGCCTGAAAGGATATCCATGACTTTCCTGCTGTCCTGGCAGGTGATTATATTGTCAAAACCGGCCATCTGGAGAGTGGTATCAATTGCCAGAAGGATCGGTTCCTCATCATCCACAATCATGATGGGGTTGGGCGGATTAAGGGGAACGCTCATTTTGTTTCCCCTTCGATGGTATTATTTCTGCTCAAATGTTGTTCGGACATTTTCTCTGTACTGATTTTTATAAGCCCCGTTATAAAATGCAGGGCGGAGTGCAAAAACGGAGCCGTTAGGCGGATTTTTTGCATCCCCGCAAAAAATGCAAAAAATCGCTTCGCTCTATTTTTGCACTCTTTTTGGCTTTACTGTGCGAGCATTGCTCTCATCATGTCCCCTGTATTTTCTGCATGATCTGCTATTGCTCCTATGATATCAACAAGTTTTACCATATGAAAAATCGTAACCGGATCCTGGATAGCTGAAAATATCTTTCTCTTCAGCGAATCCTCCATCCTGTCAACTTTAAACTCCTGCTCACGAATATTTCGGATGATATCCTTTACCAACTGGCGCTGTTTCGGGGAAAAATTCCGGAAAAATTTTCGTGCCTCTGTCACCATCCGGTCTAATTCTTCGATGGGCTGAACCACTGCATCCGTCAGCGAGAGGAAATCCTTCCCGAGTTCATCAGGAATCCCGGGATCAATCCTGTAGGAAATCCAGTCAAGAGAATGCTGTACTGAGTCGAGGACGTGGTCTTGCTCTCTTAAATATCTGAACAACTGGAATTTGTCCACAGGCAGCAATGTGCCTTTGGGAAGATGGCCCCGTATGCGCCTTTTAATTGTGTCTGCCTCATTTTCGAGCTTCCTGACCTCATCCCTGAATCCTTCATAGGTATGGCATTGTCTTGAAACGTGACATTCCATGGCCTGCTGAAATACCCATGCGCATTCTTTTACTTTTTCAGCGTGATCCTGCAGGCCTTCAAAGGGAGATGTTATAAACAGTGATAAGAACGGAATCCGCATAGAAACCTCCTTTATGTGATAATAAGCTGAAGTAATTTGAATATTGCCATACTCGTCAAAGCGGCCGCCGGGACTGTCAGAATCCAGTACAGCATGATTTTAAAGACGATTCCGAAGTTAACTCCGTCCATCCCCCGGGCAAGCCCCACCCCGAGAACACCGCCGACCGCGGCGTGGGTTGTCGAAACAGGCAATCCGAGCTTGGAAGCAATCAGTACTGTCGTTGCTGCCGCAAAATCCACGGAAAAACCGCGTGTATTGCTGAGAGTGGTAATTTTTTTCCCAATGGTATCCATGACACGATACCCCCACATTGAAATACCGCAGGCAATCCCCACACCTCCGAACATAAGCAGGGACAGAGGGACAGATACTTCCTTCCCTACACTGCCGGTTTTCACCAGGAAATAGATCACGGCAAGAGGGCCGATGGCGTTTGCCACATCATTCGCGCCCTGGGATAATGCAACATAACAGGATGTGCCGATCTGAATTCGTCTGAATATCTCCTCAACACCGCCGGACTCTTCTCTGATATAATGCTTTAAAATCTTTTTTCCTCCGAATCCTAAAATAAGGGAAAAAATCAGCGAGAGTCCCAGCGATGCAGGCGTTCCGATTGCCAATGTTTTGCCCAGGGGCGTCTTGAAAAGAAATGAAAGAAAGATGATAAAGGCAGTCAGCCCGATAAAAAACGGAGAAAAAATTATGGCCCAGGCAAACGCGTCTCTCCTGGACAGGATCAGCCTGACGATTATTTTTAACATGACAAAAGCAATGACCAAGCTGAAAATCGGCGAGATAATCCAGCTCAGCACAACTGCCCCCAGTTTACCCCAGTTGATCACTGAAAAGCCCCCTGCCATGATTCCGAAGCCTATCATTGCACCCACAATGGAATGTGTGGTTGAAACCGGCAGGGATTTCCAGGTGGCAAAACTGACCCACAGGGATGCGGCCAGGAGAGCAGAAAACGAGCCGAGGAGAAGCACCTGAGGGTCATTCAGAACTTCAGTCGAAACGATCCCCTTACGTATCGTGTTCGTCACATGAGATCCGATAAATGTGGCTCCCACGATATTCAGAATGCCTGCAATAAATACCGCCTGTTTAATTGTAATGGCTTTTGCGCCGACAGCAGAAGCCATTGAGTTTGCAACATCGTTGGCCCCGATGTTCCAGGACATATAAAACCCAAGAACATATCCTGCCATCAGGACATAATATTCTACGGACATTTTCCTCCTTAATTTGAATTCCCAGAGCCGGGAGATAAATTTCCCGGCTGAAAGCTTAAAAGAGCTGAAGCGAATTTAAAAGAGTCAGCTTCAGCCGGCTTCGGGTTTCAGCCCTGAAATTTTATTCAGGGCTTTTTCTTAAATGAACCGCGGCACATGAAAACGTATCACAGCCTTCTTAATCTTGAGCGCATTCCCAAAAAGTTGGAAACTCTCGTTCCCAGGCTCTGCCCAGGCTCTGCTTCATATTTCAGCGTAAAACCGACTGGTTAAGTGAAATATCTCGCAAGGCAGAGCCTTGCGGAATGCATTCCCAGGCAAAGCTTGGGAACGAGTAACATTTTGAGTTTTATATGATATATATCCAGCCTGCTTTTGGAAAATGCCTCCTTTTATCTTCTTTATTGGCTGTATCTGACATCATTGTCAAGCAAATTCTGAAATATGCCCGAAGTTTCCGCAGGTCTGCGGCAACTTTCAACTTTTCAACCGGGAGGATAAAAAATGGCTGAAGGGCGCATTTACAACTTGGGGGAGCAGTCCTCCGGGACTGAAAATCGCTCCCCCAACTTATAAATACGCCCTGGCTGAAGTGCATTGTCGGTGAGGATTAAGCTGGCTTCAGCTTATTTCGGCTTTCCAGCCCGGAATTGATTCCGGG
The DNA here is from genome assembly GCA_030378015.1 of Desulfococcaceae bacterium HSG8. Classification (GTDB taxonomy): domain Bacteria; phylum Desulfobacterota; class Desulfobacteria; order Desulfobacterales; family 4be13; genus JAUCGG01. The sequence continues at coordinate 6,725 of JAUCGG010000064.1, read as the reverse complement.
GAATCTTCGCTGGCTTCAGCCTGTTTCGGCTTTCAGCCTCGGAATTGATCCCGAGGCTTTTCAATCACATTCCCGTTCTCCAGCCAGAAGCGGCGCCAGTCAGCACTCTCCCAAAGGCCCTTTCGCACCGCTTCCTCGGACTCCAGCAGGGCGAGGTAGCGTGAATTCGGATTTTTAATGAGATTTTCCGGGCTGTCATTTTCCACCAGGCAGCCATCCTCAATCATCAGGATACGATGAAAGGTCCGGGTCTCCCCCACATCATGGGAAATAAAAATAAGTGTCGCATCTTGCCAGTGATTCCGGGCCCGGGCCAGAAGTTCCCGGCGTTTCTCCCGGTCAAGTCCTCGGAATGGTTCATCAAGAATTGCGAGCCTTGTTCCGGTACGAAGAATTGCCCGGCCCAGACGGACCCGCTGCCCCTCGCCTCCTGAAACCAGTCCGCCGGCTTCGCCCAGTTTTGTCTGGAACCCTTCGGGCAGTTTCTCCAGCACGTCGAAAAGGTCAGCTTCGACAATCGCGTTCAGGGGAGAGAGGTCATCGTTCTGCGATCCGTAGTGAAGATTTTCGAATAAGGATCGGTTCCATAGGCGGATTCCGGGATCAACCCAGGCAGTCTCCCGGCGCAGGGTTCTCAGCTTTTCTCCTCTGAGGGGTACGCCGTCGGTCCGGACTTCGCCGGATGCCGGCCTGTGCCAGCCCAGGAGAAGTCCGACCAGGCTCGATTTTCCGGCCCCCGAAGGCCCCACGATGGCGATATGCTCCCCGGCTTCTATATTCAGATCAATGCTGCTGAGGATCGTATGTCCCCCGGCCTGAACACTGACATTTTCCAACGTGATGGCAACTCCCTTTTCACACGCTTCCGGGGTTTCCGCCGTGACGGATTCGTCTTCCTTTCCGCTGCCCGGGTCTTCTTCGGTCTCCTCTGCTGCTCCCAGCGGTTCAAGCAGTCTGAGAACCCTGTTGCGCTGCATGGGATACTGCTGTGCAAATCCTGCGAGGTTTTTCCCCAGGACCGGGAGGTTGAGTGTCCAATAAAGAAGCAGGAGCAGACCGCTGGTTTCCCCGCCCGATATGTAGTTGGACACGACCCATACCGCAAATCCGGCCCCTGCCAGGGCTTCAATGGCCCCGATACAGACGGTTGTCTTAAAAAAATCCCTGCTGGCCATGATCCATTCCACAAGCAGGCTTTCATGTTCACGGCGGACAGCCCGCTCTGCACAGTGAGTGCGTATTGGTATCAGTCCCAGCAGGGTGTCAAGATAAAACCGGCTCAGACCGCTGGCATGGGTGCGGACACGCAGGTCCTGCTCCGACATGAAGGACTGAACAGCAAAGGGCATGAGCGCGGCAAAGGCAGCGGCAAGGATCGCAATCATGGCACCGGGGGGAAACAGAAAGGCAATCCCCGCACCTGTCAGAATAATCTGGAAGCATGTGCGGATCAGACCGACTCCGAGCAGGGGCAGGGTGCGAAGCCCGCGAAGTTCATGAATCCGATAGGTCATATCCGAGGTGAGACGGCTGTGAAAATAACGGTCGCTGAGACGCGGGATTTTCTTCAGGAAGGCTGTCCTAAGCCGGATTTCGAGCCGGCGGCCCATGCGCCGGCTGACAGCAGCTACAGGAACTTCCAGGAAGATCATTCCGACCGCAAAGAGAAAGAGCATAGCTATTGCCCCGGTGCGCTCTCCTGCGGTCAGATTCAGACTATAGCCAATATCAAGAAGCCCTCGGAATAAGATGGCTTCAATGATTACGCAGAATACCGATATTCCAAGGCCGGACAACAGAACAGAGGGGATAAAGAGTCCGTCTTCACTCAGAAAACGGAGAATTTCGAATCCTGGCCGGGCCGGCTTCTCTTCGAGTGCGGCAGCCAGTTCGGGAGATAGCCGGGGGGCATCCGATTCTTCAGCTTCTTCGGTCCGGGCATCTTGCAGATGTCCCAGCACACGGACAATAACTGCTCCTTTGAAGAGGAGCATTTCTTCTTCATCTTCCGAAGGCAGGACAGACCAGTAAGGCCGGGGAATAATTTCCATTTTGCCCGGCACATCTTCACAGGCATCCTCATAGAATGATTTCAGAACCTTTCTTGCTTCTTCGCCCCGATCCAAGCCGCGTGCGCGTATAATGGAATCTGTCATACGAACAGATGCATCCAGCGCAGCAATGGAATGCCACCCGGGATCTGAGGATGCAGTATCAACAAATTCTTCTATATCAGCTTCTTCAAGTCCGATCCGCTCCATACGCTGGCAAAGCGGATCACAGAATGCCTCTGAGCATGCCCATTCCCGCCAGTCATCCGAAGGTATGGGGTGGATGTGATTATAAACTTCGCTGAGAAACTGGCGGTGAGTCCGCCAGATCCGGCCAGTTGCCGGATCCATCACTTGGATCACGGGGCCGTGCAGGCTCCAGAGTACAACAAAATGGGTGAAACCGTTTGGCAGTCGGACAATGGTGATGGCAGGCAGATATCGGGTTCCGGGGAGCAGCAGGTGATCGGGCGGGACTATGATCTGTTCGGCATCCAGGCCCAGTTGTACTGCCACATCCTCCATTACGTCAATAGATGTCCCATCCACATCTGTCTGGCACGCCTCCCGGAGCCGTCCGTAGCTGACGGGGATGCCGAAGCCCTCCAGGATACATTTAAGGGTTGCCGGGCCGCAATCCATTGCAGAGGTCTGAACCACTTCAGGGGCGAAGAATCGCCGTTTCCGGGGGGACTGGTCAGAAATCATTACCGGCCAGGTTCCTTTTTATTTTTCCCTGGATGAGATATTTCCCGAATATCGGAAATTATTCCGGATGCATGCATCACCAGGGATGCGGGGGACACATATTTCACTTCAATCTTAACCTGACCGGTTTCCCCTTCCTGAATATGAACCGGGGCATCCTCATCCAGCCGGGCAAAAAGCTCGACCAGTGCCCTGTCATGCTGGTTGATCACCCGTGCAACTGTTGCAGGAATCTGCCCCTTCCCTTTCAGATAAACCGTCGCGGCCTGACCGGGCCGGATATCTCCTATTTCCCCTGGCAAAAACTGGGCGATAATACTTTTTTCTCTTATCTCCCGCGCCCTTCTTCCATCCTGTGGAAATTCCGATACAAGAACATCTTTTCCGGTTACCGATGCGCTGGTGCTTGTCCTGTAAACCGATACTTCTGACATAAAGAACCAGGCACACCATGCCGTCATTGCCAAGGCAGCGATAATCAGTCCTGTCACTGAGAGGCTGTAGCTGTCAGCCTTCAGTGAACGTGTTGTGCGTGAAAACGGATTTGACATATTTTCGTACTCGTATTTCTATTTCTGAAATCGAAAACTTTCTGTTTAACGATCAATTCAGAGGCATTAGCCGTCCGCTGGAATTACTTGTTCCGTTCTATCAGTTCTTGATTCCCTGACAGCATCAAGAATATCAGCAGTTGTAGCTTTCGTCTCAATTCCGGGAATATCAAAAGGGGATTTTGATGACGTTTTACAGATAACTGAAAAGAACTCCCCTTCTTTTCTTTTTATTACTACTTCTTCCATCCTCGCAATGTCAAGCACTTCCGATAACCGCTGACGAGCTTCTGAATATGTATAAACTTTCATGTCGTTACCTCAATTATTTTTACTCTGTATTTTTGGGCTGCCTCTCTTAAACGTCTGTCAAGTGTCAATAGCGGAAGTTGCAGGCTGGATGCGCATTCTAAAAAATAAGAATCGTACGCGTAAATCTTCAGTTCCGAAGCTATTTTCAATGAACCACGGATATTGGTTCTGTACAATGAGACCCTGATGGATTGTGTGCTATCCCAAGCGGCCGTTACCTGATCAGCTTTTATTAAACGCTTCCTCATCATTGCTGTCAAAGCATTGCCAATCTCAAAAGGCAAAACATCCGGTGCGACTAATTCATGTCCTGTAGTGAGCTTTATAATTTGGGACTTCTCAGGCTCGTTCAGAGCTACCGCGAGAAAGGTATTTGTATCTGCAACTATTTTCATGTGCATATCTTCATTTGTATTGAAATCAAACCGAACGATGCAATCAGCGATTCCATAAGCTGCGGTGAGAATTGTCCTCGCCAAGTGAATAGGTTCGAGCGATTTTTTTCCGTCCGCTTCCGGGTAGATGCACCGGTTACCCGGCGCACCCCCCACAGATCCGGACGTGAAGATTTCCCTCATCCGGTTCCTCGGTTCCGAAGGTTTTCACCCCTTCGGAAATCAGACAGGCACGACCCCGTCTGACGCATAACTTTTGCTGCCCCGCAGACTCTTCAGATGTTATGGATTATTCTGGGCAGAGGTAACGGAAAGTCTGAGATTATTTTCTCATACTTCTCCCAGCTCAGTCCGCCCTTGTGACTCCGGCGACTCAGCCAGAACCTCCACGCCTTCACCGCATGATTGCGAACAGTTTCAAGCGCCCTGTAATTGCTTCTCACTCCGAAATATTGGAAGTATCCAAGCAGCTTCTCACAAAGTGCCTTGTGCTGTTCTTTCAGGGGTTTGTGGCGATTCCTCATGCACCAGTCCCACAGCGTTTTCATAAAACGCATCAGGCGTTTCTTTGCTGTCTTCTTCTTTATCACCCAGTATCCCCGAAGGGATTTTGCCCAATAAAACGTAAAACCGAGAAAATCGAAAGTCCCGGGTTTGTACTTCCCCGCTCTGTCCGGCTTTCCGAACGGTATCAGCTTTGTTTTTCTCATGTTCAGAGAAAGACCGTATTTTCCGAACCGCTTCGGCAAAACTTCCATTATCCTCACTGCGTCCGACTTCGCCTCAAGACCGACTATGAAGTCATCCGCCCATCGGATAATGAAACACCGTCCTTTCATCCGTGGTTTTACTTCCCTGACAAACCAGTCATCCAGTACGTTGTGCAGAAATATGTTTGCCAGGAGGGGTGAGATTACGCCGCCCTGCGGTGTCCCGCTTTCCGGACGGCTCAGGTTCCCGCCTTCGATCACTCCCGCATTCAGCCATTTCCCGATCAGCCTCCGTATTCCGCCGTCATTTATCCTCCGGCTTACTATATCCTGCAGCATTTTATGGTTTATATTGTCGAAAAATCCGCTCACATCCGCATCCGCGATCCAGTTGATATTCAGTTTCAGGCACTGTTCACGGAGTTCGTGAATTGCCTCATGCTGACTGTGACCTTTTCGGAACCCGTGGGAAAAGTCATAAAAATCAACGTCGTATATGACGTACAGAATGGTTTCCGTCGCCTTCTGGACAATTTTGTCCTCCAGCGCAGGAATGCCAATCGGGCGTTTTCCTCCGTCCTCCTTTTCCAGCCAAATCCGTTTTACCGGTGTTGCAGCGTACTGACCTCTCCGCAGCCGCTGATACAGATTATAGAGGTTATTGTCAAGGTTTTCAGCATATTGTTTCGCCGTCATCCCGTCAACTCCGGCAGACTTACTTTTCCTCACCAGCCGGAACGAATCTCTCAGCAACCTGAGATCAATCCGATGTATAAGAGAAGTAAACACCATGTCCGGATTCTTTTCCGCCAGCATTCTGATCTTTCCGAACGAATTCTCGCCGGTCAGCACCGGCGGGCCTTCTCCGTCCGAATCGCAGGCCGTCTGCTCCGCAATTCCCTGAATTTCTGCTGATATGGTTTGTGACCTCTGCGTATCTCCCATAGTTCCTTCCAGAAAAATGTTATGCCCTGCATCACCTTCCCTTCAGCGGGTCGCATGGGCGAAACTTCCCCGCCTTCCCGACCGGTTCATTCTTCTCCGATCATCGGTACTATGTTCCGCTAAGACTGCCGTCTGACCATCTCCGGGTCGTTCGATTTTCTCTGTCCTTCCCGGATACCCTGCTTTGCCCGTCTTTTATGTTTGTGTCTCCGCTTTCGCAGACTCATCGCAAAGGCGGGGCTTCCTCTGTGATGCCGGGATTTCGCCTTCCGGCCGGTCCTCCTCCTCATACCTTTCTCTCTCCGCAGGGAGACAGACGGCTCTCCCAAGTTCCCAGGTTACCCCCTTAAACACATGCCCTGGTCTCAGACCCCGGCGGTGTCCCTGACACTGGCCATATCGCATCCGGGACTGCTGCCTTCCGGCAATTGCAAACCGTCGGCTTTCCCTTCCGGCTGCCCGGAAGTTTATCCGATAAGACCACAACTATACCCATTTCGGGGCTCAATACAGAGCCTGCGCTCTTGCCGTCCCCGGCTTCAGACTCCCGTTGCCGGGTTTGCCTGCGGGGTTGGCTACTGACCTGTCGGCTCAACTTTGATCAGACGGGACTTTCATTTAAACAATGATCACCCGCCGGGTAACATTATCGAATTTCACGGGCTTGCGCCCGCTCCCAACGATCTGGATTTAACTTGACACGAGCAACTGGAGGTTATGCCGCATTCATAATCTGATTCCGTCCGGAAGTCCCTCCGGAATCCCGCCTCTGCCGATTCCTCAGTACAGGGTTCTGTTTTGCTGACAACATGGCCGACTGCATTGTTTTCGGTATCGGCGCTGTACCATACTTCGGGACTCCCTGCAGCCTGCATGATTCCCTGTGTACGTTTCGCCCGGGTTCGTCTGTCCTAAGCGGACGCAGCACTCGGTACGGGCGGGTTGGCCAAACCTTACCCGGCAGGGACTTGCATCCTGCAAGAAGCAACAAGCTTCGCGCACCAACAATTAAATCAGCGACTTTTCACGCACCCGCTGGAATGATTGGTTCTG
>JAUCGG010000345.1 GCA_030378015.1 Desulfococcaceae bacterium HSG8 | reverse complement strand
TCTGTTAGCTTTTCAATTTTCCTGGCTGGTCAGCAGATCGGAGACTTTTTTGAAAAGTGGATTCCGGAAAATAATATCGCCGTATGGGACACAGAGCTAATGCCACAAATACACGAAGACACGAAGAAACAAAGAAACACAAAGAGCCTTCGTGGCATTAGCGTTAATTAACATTATCCCGAATTTTTTTGCAGATCGGTCAAAAGACCCTTGCAATATTCGTAACACAGCAGTATGAATAAACAAAGGCCCGCGAAAATCATTCTTTGCCCAGAAATATCATATATCATACCTTTAAACCATTTTCAGGTCGGACTGACACCCACCGGCCATCGGATTTGAAAACTATGCGTGCAGTAATACAAAGAGTAAAAGAAAGTTCTGTATCAACAGACAACAGGATTATAGGAAAGATCGGCAGGGGTCTTATGGTTCTTCTCGGTGTAGCTAAAGAAGACACTGGCAAAGACGCTGAATATCTTGCAGGCAAGATCGTCAACCTGAGAATTTTTGAAGATGAGAACGGCAAACTGAACAGGTCTTTGCTTGAAACAGGCGGGGAAATGCTGGTTGTATCCCAGTTCACCCTGCTCGGGGATTGCCGGAAAGGACGGCGGCCCTCGTTTATCAATGCGGCCGGCCCGGACAAAGGGAATGAACTTTATGAATATTTTGTTGAACAGGTTAAGCAGAAAGGGGTTTCCGTTCAGACTGGCCAATTCCGCGCCATGATGGATGTTTCATTAATCAATGAAGGACCGGTAACACTGATTGCGGAGAGCAAATGAAAGATATATCTGAAAAAAAACATATCATCCGGACAATCATCCTGATCTGTTTCCTGTGCCTGGTAAGCCCGGCAGATATTCTTGCAGGAAGCCTGAACAATGTAAAAAAGCTGGTGGGAAAGAAGGATGCCATACTTGTTGCTGACCCGCAGGGCAATATCCTCCTCTCAAAAAATGCTGATAAAAATCTGATCCCTGCTTCCACATTAAAGATTCTCACATCCCTTGCGGCAATGCATCACTTGGGAAAAGATTTCAGATTTGTGACCGAATTTTACACAGACAGGAATTCAAATCTGAAAATAAAGGGCTACGGAGATCCGCTGCTGATATCGGAAGCTATAGCTGAAATATCCGAAAATCTCAGTAAAAAAATAACAGGATACACTGATCTTATTCTGGATCATTCCTATTTTGACCCGGTCATGATTCCCGGGGTGACAACAACCCTGAATCCCTATGATGCTCCCAATGGGGCACTGTGCGCCAATTACAATACTGTTTATTTTAAGCGGGAAAAAGGAAGCTACACCAGTGCGGAACCCCAGACACCCCTGCTGCCCTTTGCACTAAAGAAAATCAGAAAATACGGACTGAAAAAGGAAAGAGTGACCTTTGCCCGGGAGCAGGATGAAATCACTTATTATGCGGGTCATCTTTTCCAGTATTTCCTGGAAAAAGAAGGAGTAAAATCAGGCGGAAGCATAAGGATCGGAGAAGTTGACAAGGATAATGACACCCTTATTTTCAAATATGTTTCAAGGTTTTCAATAGAAGAAGTCATATCAAAGCTTCTTGAGTTCTCGAATAATTTTATCGCAAACCAGATGCTCGTAGCCACAGGCGCGAAAGTCTATGGCCCCCCGGGAACCCTGGAAAAAGGAGTCCAAGCAGCATCAGCTTATGCAGATAAGGTTCTGAAACCCGGAGTTGTCCGTATTACCGAGGGATCAGGGATATCAAGAGAAAATCGGATATCCGCAAAGAATATGTATAAGCTCCTGGAAATCTTCGAGCCATACCATACACTTATGAAGCATGAAGGCAGGGAGTTTTATAAAACCGGAAGCCTCACCGGCGTTAAAACAAGGGCCGGTTATGTGGAAAATCAAAAAGGGGAATTATATTGCTTTGTGGTGCTGGTCAACACACCTCGGAAATCAACGAGCAGGATAATGTCGGCGTTGCTGAAAGCACTATAATAATTTACGATTGGTGGAAATTGTCGAAAGCGGACTAAACCCTGTATTGGCTTAAGGATTTCCCAAGAAATAAAATACCCCGCCGCTGGTTCGGATTTGTCAATCCGAACCGAGCAGGAAATGGGCGCATTTACAACTTGGGGGAGTCCCGGAGGGACGACTGAAAATAGCCCGGCAATTTATTGCCGGGGGCGAATGTCCTCGTTTTTTCAGTCCCGGAGGGACGTGATGATCCGGAATACTCACCCGGCAATGAATTGCCGGGCTGTTTTCAGAAGTCTCTCCGGGACTGAAAATCACTCCCCTGACTTGTAAATACGCCCGCAAGAAATGGCCCGTCTCCCCTAACCGGGTATATTCAGTAGATGGAAAATACTCTCGAAAAGCTCGCTTGGGATTGGCAAATCCCAAGCATTTCAGGCGGATTTGTCAATCCGCCTGGAGCGTGTTGGTTGAAATGGCAATCGTAAATCGAAGGAGTTTTATGAGACGAAAATTCAATGATACGGGTTTGTGTGTAACCCCTCGCCATTATATGGTTGATACGTCCGCTAAAATCGAACAAATTCTCCAACTGGTCGAGGAGGGGGAATATTTCACCATTAATCGCCCTCGACAGTTCGGCAAGACAACCACCCTGTCTTTACTCATGAAACGGTTGTTTGCAACAGAAACGTATCTTCCGCTCAGAATCAGCTTCGAAGGATTGGCAACAGAAAGTTATGCCAGTCAGCAGCGTTTCCTGTCCGGATTCCGCTTTTTATTGCAACGGTTTTTCCGCGCTCATAAATTAGTGAAACTGTCGGATTACACAGAACAGCAAGGTGAACTTGAAACCTTCGAACACCTGAACGATTTTATCACCGGTATCTGCTCAACAAGCGGCAAACAGGTCGTTCTTATGATTGATGAAGTTGATAAAAGCAGTAATAATCAACTGTTTTTGGACTTTTTAGCACTGCTGAGAACAAAATACCTTGATCGTAATGAAGGTATGGATATCACTTTCCAATCGGTTATTCTTGCCGGGGTTCACGATATTAAGACGATCAAAGCCAAAATCCGGCCTGATGAGGAAAGAAAATCCTTCGACTTCGCTCAGGATAAATACAACAGTCCTTGGAACATCGCTGTTGATTTTAAGGTAGATCTGAGTTTTACATCCCGTGAAATTGGGACCATGCTGCAAGAATATAGCCAGGAAAAGAACATCCGGCCTGACATCCCTGCAATTGCTTCAAAATTATACTATTATACATCCGGATATCCCTACTTGGTCAGCAAACTGTGCAAATTTATTGACGAAGATATTGTGCCCCGACGGGAGGAACAGAATTGGTTCGTCGAGGATGTGGACGCGGCATTCAGGATGATCGTGAATGAAGGATACACCACAACGCTGTTTGACAGTCTGGGAAAAAATTTGGAGAACAATCCTGAATTGTACGATCTGATTTTTAAGATTGTGATCAACGGAAATACTCTGACGTTCAGCATTATTGACCCGACAATAAACCTGGGATATCTGTATGGAATTCTCGTCCAGTCAGAAGAAGGTCACTGCCGTATTCATAACCGGATCTTCGAACAACGGATCTATGGGTATATGATGTCCAGGGTTCTGAGAACGAAGTATGATCAGATGAACAGCTTCGGCGGTCCCGAATTTTATACCGTTGATGGTCTTGATGTCGCATTGATTCTCCGGCGTTTCCAAACATTCATGAAAGAGCATTATTCGAACCGGGACGAAAAATTCCTGGAACGGGAAGGCCGCCTGCTCTTCCTGTCATACCTCAGACCGATCATCAACGGCAGAGGATTCGAGTTTAAAGAACCGGTTGTGGCAGATGAACGGCGTATGGATATTGTCATCACGTATCGGAACAGACGGTATGTCCTTGAGCTTAAAATCTGGCGAGGCGATGAATATCACCGG
>JAUCGG010000063.1 GCA_030378015.1 Desulfococcaceae bacterium HSG8 | reverse complement strand
CATGCCTGGAAAAACCTAAATTGGAATATAATACATTAAAGTGTAAAGTGACAATGAAGGATGCCGATTTATCTTTTATGTTCAGCCGCGACCCGCGACCATGTTTTCTTGACATCCATCCGAAAATATGATTATCTTTATCATGAAAACAGCAACCGGATTCTTCAACAGAAATCGGATGCTTTTAAAAAATCCGATTTCTTTCCTGTTTTTTCTGAAAGCGGAGGTGCCGCAATGGATATCGCACTGAAAATACCGGAATCCGCGCCGTGTCTCAGCGCGTATGACCGTCCGGGCTGGATTCCGCCCGGGATCCTTCATGACTGGGACACGGATCCCTATGCCTATCAGACAGAGGAGGAACTGATGCCCGCAGGCGGACTTCACGGAAAACTGCTGAATTATATTTCTGAAATTTTAAGAGATTTTCTTGAGACAAAGGAACTGATGCTTCTCACGGACATATTCATGATGTACCGGGACAGCCGGGGAATTAAGCAGCGCATCGGACCGGATATGCTGCTGATGCCTTTCCGCCCTCATCCGCCCTCTTCATACGATCTGGATACCGAACCCCCGCCGCGGTTTGTCGGGGAAGTCACATCTCCCGGGAGTCATCTGAAAGACCTGGAAGATAATGTTCCTTTTTATGCGGGTCTGGGGATTGAAAGCTATCTTATCATTGATGCGATCACGCCCCGGGCAGAGCCGCAGGAGCAGATCGGCCTGCATCTCTGGAAAAGGACAAGGAGCGGGAATGTCCGCCGGATACGACCCGATGCGGAAGGATATCTGCCGCTGCCGGAAATGAAGGTGAAAATAAAAGCCCGGGGACAGCAGCTTGTTTTCGCAGACATCATGACAGGAGAAGTGCTGCGCGATGCCGGTCAGATGCGGAAATGGGCGGAACTTGCCGAAAAGACAGCGGTGAAAGAGCGGCAGCGGGCACAATTAGCTGAAAAGACAGCACAAAAAGAACGGCAGCGGGCGCAGTCGGCTGAAAAAACAGCACAAAAAGAACGACAGCGGGCGGAAAAAGAGCGGCAACGGGCGCAGTCGGCTGAAAAAACAGCACAAAAAGAACGGCAGCGGGCCAAAAGGCTGGCAGAAAAACTTCGGGCAATGGGAATTGATCCGGAATGAAACCTGAACAAAAGAAATTTATTGTCCGACCCCGTTATGAGCATCCTGCATACCGGGCGCCGTTTCTGCTGGTAGGGAATTGGGGAGGCATCAGCGATTGACGGGTTCCCGAGTATCAGACCTCCGAGGTTTTTAAAAACCTCGGAGGTCTTCAGCGAAAACTTTTGTCCGAGTAATTCAGAATCCCGCTAATACCTGCAAAATCAATATGGCATCTTCCAAACCGTCAATACAATCATCGGGGACAGCATTATCCGAAACCGCGTTCAGAATCAGTACAGCGTCCCCCAGATCAAGCTTTCCGTCATTATCAGCATCGCCGCAGATTCTGATAACAAAATGATCGTATGATGAAAAGCAGGAATAATCCAGGTCGCTGCTTACCCGCCAGTAAATATCGCCGTAAAGCAGATCAGACGGCGGTGTAAAGCTTGTCGTACCAGCACTCTCCGCTGCGATCACCGGTTCTGCAAAATTTTCCTGATTATCAATTTCAATTCTGTAATTTCCTGCCCCGGATACAAGCTTCCATTCCAATGTCGGTGTGAAGCTGTCTGCGGGATCGGGCGTGTATGGAATCAGTTCAGGTGCGGCAGTACAATCCGACGGTGGGTCTGTCACTGTAACGATCTGTTTATTTGTATCTGTACATTCGGGAGAAACAGTTGCGGTCAGATGAACTGTATATTCACCCGGATCGCTGTAAATGTGAGTTGTATCCGTACCTGCCGGGCTTCCGTCACCGTAATCAAACAGGAGCGTGCCGGTTGTCGAAGACACATCGAAATTTACTGTCAGAGGCGGATTCCCATTCGTCGGATCCGCCGTAAATGTTGCATCGGCATTACAAGTCACTGTGATGGTCTGCTCTTCTGTATCCATGCAGTCACTCGAAACATCTGTGATGAGTCTGACTGTATAGGTTCCGGCACCGGTGTAAGTGTGAGTCGTGTCCGTACCCATACTGTTGTCGCCGTAATCAAAGAAAAGCGTGCCGGTTGTCGAAGACACATCGAAATTTACTGTCAGAGGAGGTTCACCACTGTTCGGACTGGCTGTAAATGTGGCATCAGCATTACAAGTCGGTGGTGTCACTGTGATGGTCTGCTCCTTTATATCCTTGCAGTCACTCGAAACAGTTGCGGTGAGTCTGATTGTATAGGTTTCGGCAGCGGTGTAGGTGTGAACTGTTTCCGTACCTGTAGTGTTGTCTCCGTAATCAAACAGGAGTGTGCCGGTTGTTGAAGATGTATTGAAATTTACTGTCAGAGGTTTATCACCGCTGTTCGGACTGGCTGTGAATGCGGCATCGGCATTACAAGCCTGCACAGTCACAGTAACAGATTGTTCCTTAAACACAGGTTTGCCTGAATTGTCAGTCACTTTTAATGTGTAAACAGTCGTCTGGGTCGGAGTATGATCTAAAGAACCTTGTGCGGAATAATCTATTTCGATTCCGGGGCTGATTTCCAGTTCCATTTTGCCCGGATCTCTGCCACCGCTGATCTCCCATTCAAATTTAATCTGTTCGCCGCTTTGAACTGACACCTCTCCGCTCTCACCGTTTGCCGTAAATTTCTCTATTGTCAGTGTTGCCGAGGCTGGAGAGGCAAGAGAAATAAATAAGGTAAAAAGTGTAATCGCGTAAATCAGATATCTCATCTTTTGCTCCTTTTTAAATGGTTATAAAATAAGAAAACAGAATACGCCGGGGGATCAATCGGGATCAATCGGGATCAATCCCCCGGCTGAAAGCTCAAGTACGCTAAAGCGCACTGTTAGCTGGTTTCAGCCTGATTGAGCTTTCAGCCCTGACATTGATATCGGGGTTAAATTGGCACAAAATGAATTACCTACACTCGGAGTCCCATGCTCCGGGACAGCGTGCAATAACGGATTTGGTTTCCGAAACAGGATTTAAAAAGCGGACCCTGATAACCTTATAATTCCCATCGGATGGCGCATATGCTGAATCAAAAGTATAGGGTAAGCGGGTTGTAACCGTATTGCATACAGACGAAGTACAATCTTTATCTTCATCGTATTCCCAAGGTTTTATGAAAATTTCCACCTCGGGATTCTCATTCTGGTCACACGGATCATTTCCGCAGGAAATGGTCAGACTTCCGCACCTGTCCGAGCCTTGCCATTGAAAATAAACCTCAGGCTGATCTTCACCGGGATGAACCCTGGCTTCATCCTTGTCACACCCCCAGCATTCATATGGTTTGGAATCGCTGCTGATAATCGAAGCATTTCCGTGCCATCCCCCTGTGGAAGCGTCGGCGGATGCGGGTGTGGCATTTGTACCACTCTCATCGGTACACCATGCAAAAACACTTACTGACGAGTCAACGGGGCTGTTAAATCCGACTTTCATTGTGAAATAAGCGCCATCTTCGAAACTTAACCCGTTCAGATTGCTCTGATCCAGTATGAAAGGCAGTTGAACACCGGAAAACATAAGATCGGAGCTTCTGTCATGCCATGAACCTATTCTGATATCTGCCGAATCGTTCAGACTGCTTTCCAGCTTCAGCGCTCTGCATCGGGGAGATACTTGCCATTGAAAGGTAACAAAAGGATTTGAAGACGACGGATGAACTCTTGCCTCGTCTTTATTACAACCCCAGCATTCATTATCTTCTGTGCCCTGACTGATTATCGAACCCGTACCGTTCCATACAGTATCGGATGGCGAGTCAGCACGATGAATTGTTACACAAGCTTTATTCTGAGTATTCCAGGAATCTGAAAATTCGGTCCTGGTATATCTCTTATTTTTGCCATGACCGCTTGCCAGACTTTTTCCCGGATCATTCACATATACATAATTGTCATCCATCCCTCTCAGTACCATGAAATGTCCTATTCCTGTCGTTTCCATATTTAATCTGATCGCAACAATTACAGGATGATCATTGTCCAATTCATTCTGAAGATCACTCATATTCCACTGGCGACGAGCTTCGCTGTTCTGAAATCCCCCGTAGTCTTTCGCCAGTTTTGCAAGTTTGTCAACAGTCGTGTAGGAGCCATTATAATTGTTCACCGAATCTCCGTAATTCTCATACATCCAGTCATCAATCTTTTTTATATCCTGTTCTGTCGGAACTGTTCCGTTATAATAGGCGAAAATCATGGCACAGCAGGTTTGTCCGCAATTTTTCGTATTATTCCAGTCGCCCGGCGGTACCTGAGATATAAAAGGAATATTCAAATTTTCCGGACCAGGCGATTCCACATCCACATCGAAATCGCAGGAAGCCACAGGAGAATATAATCCGTCATTATCTCTTGCTTTTACATAAAAGACATGGCTGCCGTTACCCAGGTCTGAGTAGTTTTTCGACATACTGCTTGTACTGTTATCCGGTGACGGGTCATCCAGTCCGTAGTAATAAGTGGTAATATGACCGTCACTGTCATTGCCGCTCCAACTGAACGTATAAGCGGAGCTTGTCAGGGGTTCAGAGGGACAATTCATAATTCTCACAGTCGGTTCAGTCGGAGTCGGCGGCGGAGGAACATCCACGGAAAAACTGCAGGAAATCACGGCAGAGTGTAAGCCGTCATCATCTTTTGCCTTCACATAAAAGGTATGCCTGCCGCTGCTCAGATCTGAATAACTTTTGGATGTACCGGTTGTATGGAAATCAGGTGTCGAATCATCCATATCGCAATAATAACCGGAGACATAACCGTCATCATCATCGCCCTCCCATTCAAAGGTGTAAGAAGAGCTTGTCAGCGTACCGGGACAGTTGGTAATTTCTACCGTCGGTGGTTCATCGGGAGAGGATATTGTAATGTTGTAGTCGGACTGATCATATTCGCCGCTGTCATTGTGACTGACATAAAACTTCCAGTCTGAGGCAGATGCTGCTGAAGACGGGATGGTTGCAGAGTAACTGCCGTCATTTGATATGTAATCCGGGAATCTGTACCAGTTCACATTGTCAGGATTGGAAAGCGAAGTGTACGAGTCCCGCTTCATGGAAACAGTCATCGGATCGCCCGAGTCAGCGCCGCTGGTATTCCATCTTATAGCAATGCTGTCACCATGTTCATATGTTCCGCTGTGAGGTGCATCCAGGGTTACACTTACCGGCTCTGTTATCAGGGAACGGGTTATTCTTACCGGGCCCACCCAGGCATATCCGTCTCCGCCGAATTCGGCTCTGGCATAGAGCTTCATTTTATCGCCTGACCAACTGGCGTTCATATTATCCAACGGACTTTCGGAAGTGAGTGTTACACTGTAACCGCCATTATAAGAAGTGCTGGCAATGTTGTACGAGAGAGACTCACCGTAACTGTCTTTTTGGAGATACATATAGCCATCCCTGAAGGTGCTTCCGTCTTTCTTCTCAATCGTTGCCGTAACAGTATTGTCACCATTGATCCGGACGGTCATTTCAAGGATGGAACCCCACGTTCCTTCTCCGATGGCAGATTGGCTGCCATATGTAAAACTGTACTCATAATCTCCGGCAAAAGCATTCACTGCAAGAAATAGAACTGTTACAAAAATAACTGATTTTACTACTGTTTTCATAAGATTTTTCCTCCTTATGATTTCTTGTTCTTAGGGATTTCCCAAGAAATAAAATACCCTCTGCTGCTTGCGGGGATTGACAAATCCCCGCCGCGGGTTCGGATTTGTCAATCCGAACCGAGCAGCAACGGGGCAGTTTCCCCGAACCGGGTATATCATTCCCTTATTAATTCAGACTGGCCAGACCTTCTTGCTTTCATCGCCTGACTTCGAAATATACTCCGAGGTTGGCGAAAGGGCGAATAAAGCCAGTCTTTGAATCCTTTTCCCAGATCATGTGCCGAACATTCAAAAAAAGAAATTGAAGCACAGAAGGGCAGATTTTTCGGGAAGATAAATGAGATCGGCAGAATTTCGATAATCATCGTAAAATTATAACCTCCTGAGCAAATGGTTTGTTTGATTTTTTTCACCTGCTAATGTATAAGAACAGAAAAATGAACATTGAGGACATTTTCCCTGCTTTTTTTTTAATATTTTAAAAATGTATCAGCATGTTCCGGATATTTTTATAATTTGCTGTTTTTAAATGGAAACTACAGGGATTGCCTATAAGCAGGGATAGGACAGATGAACAACTATCCTGCTTATAAGCAAGGGCATGGACATATAAACAACTATCCCTGCTTATAGACAATCCTTGTAGTTTTCACACCATATAGGAATCCTCATGTCAGAAAGAAAGCAGAATGATTTGATCAGGTCTTTTTGCGAGGGCGCAGGCAGACGTTTTGGCAGACTTCCTTGTGAACATTATGACCATTCCGACAGGCACTGCCGGCTGCTCGAAAAACAGGAGATGTCTGAATTCTGGGAGAAGTGCAGGCTCAATACATTAAAAATACTGCATAAATATGCGCTCGGATATCTTGAAAACTTTATAAAAGAATGGAATTTCCCAATTGAAAAAGCAGAGAATATCAGGGCAGAAGATATTGATTTTAAATCGGTTATGACCCGGTTAAAAAAGAAAAAACTGACACAGGGATACACCCTGGCTGTCTGGCTTGCTTATGTAAAAACGACGATTTACAGGGAGATTAAAAGAAATTTAGCCAGGCAGGGGATGATACCTCGGGAAGTCAGATGCGGCTCATGCAGATATTTATCCGGATCAGCGCCGTATATCTGCTCGAAAAAGGGAGAACCGAGAAAAAAAACCGATGGTGATAATTGTGAAGACTATTGTTTTGATATTGTTATCACCGAATCAGGTATTGAGGAGAAAGATATACCGCCTGTTGCCGAGACCCCTGAGACACTTCTGGAAGAGAAAGAAAAACGCCGGAATCCGTTATCATCCGTTATAAAAGACGCTTTAAGCACGCGGATCAGGGAAGCGAAGCCGGGGACCAGGAAAAGGGAAATATATAAGCGTCAGTGTGAAATTTTTATAGAACTTCTGCATCTGATTTCCGAAGGTATGCCAAAAAAAGAAGCCGAAAAAGCTCTTGCAGGTGAATATAATATTAATGAAAGAACGATCCGGCGGGATATTGCAGATATCCGGGAATTTTTAAAAAAGAAAAATGTCCTGTAACAGCAAAACAGGTATCTTTAATATATGAGGAGTCGTAATGATGGAAGAAAAGAAAATAACATTGAAACAGTCCTTGGAAAGCAATGAAGATTTCCTGTCTTTCCTGGAGCAGGAAGCCCGGTCAGATGACTATCAGCGTTTAAAAGAAAAGACAGCCGGAGGGCATCACCCTGCGGAAGATATGCTCAATGATTATGTTTCAGACTGTCTGAGTGATGAAGATACCCGGATGATAACAGATCATATTTTATTATGCAGGGGGTGTTCAAAAAAGGTTTTGCAGTTCAGACGGATCCAGGGAGAAGCAGAGGAAGATTTGGAAAAATGGGCTGATGAACCAGTGACGTTTTCGGAGAAACTGAAATGTTTTGTTTCAAACCTGATGTCAGGATACAGGGCGCGTCTGGCTGTGCCCCCGGTCAGATCCGTGATGGTCGGATTCAGCATGGCAGCAGCCTGCCTGATTATATATTTGCTGACGCCTCAGACGCCTGAAATGTCAGGACTGATTGCCGGGTCATATCAGGCTGCTCTTGTGCAGAAAATGACGTTCAGCCAGAGGGAGTTAAAAGAAGATTTCAGTTTTCCCTGGGAAATATCGGATCAGTCTTTCGAGATCGCTTCCCCGGCGCAGTATTTTCCTTATTCCCGTGCATTCGGAGCGGGCTTGTGGTCGGGCAGGCAGATGCTGGGGCTTCATGTTTCTGAAACCAATGATTCCCAAGAGCAGGTTTCGGAACTTCCTGTGCCGGATTTCTTATCCCCCCGGTGGAAGGGAGACAGCACTGTAACCGCGGATGAATGGTCGGAAACATCGTGGGATATTTATTTTTTTATGGGACAGTGGTGTTTTCTTGCGCGGGCTGTGTGCTTGTCAGATGCGGAAGTTCCAGATGCCTTTTGGGAGCGGCAGGGGCTTATTCTGGAAAAAATTCAGAAGAAATTTACAGAACGGTCTCATCTCATAAAAAAAGATCCCGGGATTGTGACTGCCTCACTCGGGCGCGTCAGATCTGTTTTGAAAGATCCGGGGGGAGGTTTGCTGAGTGAAAAGCAGTGTAAAACAGTTGATTTTGAGCTTGATAATCTGATAACGTATTTAAGTCCGAGGTATCAGCCTTGAAATTTGAAATTTGAAATTTGAGATTTGAAACTTGAAACTTGAGATTTGAAATTGAGATTTACTATGAAAAAATTACTCCTTATTCCTTTACTTGCCGCCATCTTTCTTATATCCTCTGACATTGCATCTGCTTCATCGCCTGCAGAACACATAAAATGGCTGAATCCTGATGGTGAATTATCCGCAGATGACAACCCGCTTGTTTCAAGGGTTCGGCAGGTTTTTGACCGGGTTCTGGCAGCCGCGGACAAGCGGGACAACTGTCCGCCAAAACTGGTCATCATGCGTGAGGCTGGTGGTCCCTGGTGCATGTGCCTGAAAGACGGAACAGTTATCCTGACGCAGAAAGGCATGGATATCTGTTACCAGGATGTGAATGAGACAGAAGGTGATGCCCGTGCCGCGTTTATCCTGGGGCATGAGCTGGCGCATCTGGCAGACGGTGACTTCGGGGACTGGATCGCATTTGAAACGGTTCGGAAATACGGTTCGGATCAGAGGGCGGTTCAGGAACTTCGAAGGCTGTTTGCCGAAGAAGAAGAGGGTGTTGATACTGACCACGCCCGGAGAAACAGGAAGAAAAAAGAGTTGCGGGCTGATGGTACAGGGCTGCTGTACGCGGCTATGGCGGGTTATGATCCCGGGGTCATTGTGAATACGCAGGGAAAAAATTTCCTGGCAGAGTGGGTGGAGCAGATTACGGGAAAGGCTGCTTATACTGATGAACGCCATCCTGATCCCGGGCACCGGGCTGCTTTCCTGCTTTCATATATGAAGTCTGTGAGCCGTGATCTGGATATTTTTCATTTCGGTGTGCGGCTTTATCAGTTGGGAAAGTATTCGGATGCTCTTGATTTCCTGGAAAAATTTGAGAAAAAATTCCCGTGCCGGGAGGTCATGAACAATATCGGGCTGATTCATTACCAGATGGCGGTGAATACGCTGGCAGAATATGACCGGGACAGGGCATACCGCTATAAGCTGGCAGCAATACTGGATACAAAAACCCGTGCCGGAAAGCTGGTCAGGGGCAGATCCGAATCAAAAAACGCGTTTAAAAACGGAATTCGGAAAGCCATACGATATTTCAGGCGTGCGTGTGAAAAAGATCCTTTTTATGTGCCTGGCCGTGTGAATCTTTCTTCTGCTTATATGATGGCAGGAAAATATGACAAGGCAATACCGTGCCTGGGAGAAGGCCTGAATATCGCAGGAGATCCGGGAATTTTAAATAATCACGCCATTGCCATGTACCTGTTTCAATCTTCTGTGGGTGTGGATTATTTTGAACAAACCGTCCGCGGGCTGAGGGATGTGATTAAAAAATATCCGGCTTATCCTGATACCTTATATAACCTGGGGCGTATGCTTTGGGAACATGGGAAATCCCCGGAATTCAGAAAATCGTGGGAAAGATACCTGGATGTCGAATCCGCGGGGGCTTATGCAGAAAAAGCAGGAAAGGCACTGGGAATAAAAAAGGAAAAACCGGGGCTTTTTTCGCAGGTTTTCAGTGAACCCCCGTTTGTGAAACCGAATGATTTTTATAAAAAAGCAAAGAAACTGCTGGGGGATTTTACCATGTTCCCTGTGGAATCAGGCAATACTTCGGGAAGGTATTTTCTGGGAAAGGATACCCGGGTCCTGGTGCTGGAGGATGTGGTGAAACTGGTGGAAAGTCCTGTCAGGCAGGAGATGACATTATCTGAATTGAAGCAATACGGTGAACCATCGCGGGTTTTGGACAGCTTTTTTGGCACAAAGACCTTTGTTTATGGCAGGTTTGCTGTGGATGTTAAAGATGGCAGGCTTACAAGGGTGGTGCATTTTTGAACGCTCATCAGACCTCCGAGGTTTTAAAAACCTCGGAGGTCTTCGCAGCAAAAACTTTTGTCCATAAACTTAACACGAGGTAAGGAGGTAAAAATGAAAAAAAGACATTTATTTACGGTGTGTTGTACTATGTTTATCCTGATAATATCTGTGTGCGCCCTGGCATATCCCGTACCTGATACCGGGCAAACCAAATGCTATAATGATTCTGAAGAAATTAATCCCTGTCCTCAACCCGGAGATGATTTCTATGGTCAGGATGCAAATTATACGATCAATCCGCCGTCTTATACCAAACTGAACGACAAGGGAGAAGAATTACCTGATTCAGCAGAGGAATGGTGCATGGTGCGGGATAATGTTACCGGATTGATATGGGAAGTGAAGGAGGCGAGAGATGGGCAACTTGACTATTCAAATTCTAGTGATGCTGACAATACTTACACTTGGTATGATAGTAATTCTGAGGCAAACGGAGGGTACGCAGGTACACCTGGAGATGGAACGGATACTGAAGATTTCATTGATGATCTTAACAGTGAAGAATTCGGTGGTTTTTCCGACTGGAGACTGCCAACTATAAAGGAATTGAATTCCATTGTGTATTATGGCAATAGTAATAATGATCCGCGGATAAACACAAAATATTTTCCCAATAGATCTACTTATATATATTATTCAACCTGTAATGGCCTATGCTACTGGTCATCTACTACTGCTACCTATTATGAACATAAAAGCTCGGCACGGTACGTCAATTTTGACTATAATGGCCTCGACGAAGGACTTCATAATACTCACAAGTCTAGTAAACTTTATGTACATGCCGTTCGAGGGAAACAAAATCAGTCATCAGGTCATTTTATCATTAATGACAACGATACAGTTACGGATACCAATACCGGTCTGATGTGGCAGAGACAAAAATCTGATTCGGGGATGAACTGGAAAGATGCTATCACTTATTGTGAAGATATTGATCTTGGCGGATATAATGATTGGCGTCTTCCAACTATAAAAGAACTTGAATCTATTTTGAATTATGATAAATTTAGCCCATCAATAGATGAAGAATATTTCCCTGGAACAGTATCCGCATACTGGTCTTCTACTAATGCCTTCCTTAGCGAAGAAATAGCGTGGAGAGTTGATTTCGGGCAAGGTGGAATAGTTTCTCCATACTATTCTTCCTTTAAGTCAGGTAAGAATTATATCCGCGCTGTTCGAGGCGGACAAAACCAATCAGAGGGTCATTTATTCATTTCAGAGCCTGCTCAGGCTTCAACATGGGATCTCGGATCTCCCATGTCCATCAGATGGAATCCCCAAGACATTCCCGGAAATGTCAGAATATCTCTTTGCCGTAAGGGAGGTAAAGAAGGTACATTTGAAACCATCGTCGAAAGCACTGAAAATGACGGACATTATGTCTGGGAAAAGGTCATGGGGAATAAGTCTGATAACTGTATGATTAAAATTGAACCGCTGAATGAGGAGTATAAATCCAGGGGAACCACACAGGGATTGTTCTCCCTTACAACAGAGTTACCCATGGCAGTTGTTTCAGGTGAGCCAGAAGCACCGACCGATCAGACTGAAGTAACACTTACTGTAGGCGGTGAGATCAGCCACTATAAATACAGGCTGAATGACGGGACTTACAGTGGTGAAAGACAAATTTCAGAAGAAATAGAATTGACAAACCTGCCTGATGGCAGACATACGGTTTATATACTCGGGGGAAGGAATGATCCCATAACCTGGCAGACTGAAGATAATCCCACAACTGCTTCATGGACTTTGGATACCACTCCGCCGGAAATTACTATAACCGATCCCCAGGACAACTCGGAAACGGAACTGCTTTCCATCATACAGGGAACAGCATCAGACACACTGAGCGGAGTATCCGGAGTTGAATTGGAAATAGAAATAACCGGAAAGGGCATTTTTTTAGTTGACGAATTCGGAAAGCTGTCTTTTGATTCAGACCAGGCATGGCTTCCCGCAAACGGGACAGATTCATGGTCATTTGTTACCAGCAGTGTTAACGGCTGGTCTTATGATTCCTACAAAATAAAAGCGAAAGCAACTGATGCAGCGGGAAATAATGCAGAAAACTCTGTCGTAGTTACTGTCTGGGGTAAACGCGAACCATCAGAAATTACCTGTGAACTTTCTGAAAGCAGTATCATACTCGGAGAGCCTCTCCGAATATCCGGGAAAATCACCCCCAAACCGAATTCAGCCGCAACAGGTGTAAATATTCAACTTGGTGAAGCGATCAAAATGCCAGCCACCGCAAATGAGGACGGTGAATTTGAGCATGTACTTGACTGCGATGACATTCAAAGTGCCGGAACGTGGATTGTGAAGACAAATTGGAACGGAGATGATAAACTGTGCAGCAGTTCCAGTGAAGAACAGACCTTTGAGGTAAGGAAAGCCTCAAGCAGTGTTAGCCTGGACGTGACATCTCAATCCATCAAAAACGGGGATGAAGTGTCTATCAGCGGAAGATTTATAACCACCCCTCGGTGTGACAAGATTCCTCCGGATACCTATATAAATCTGAATATCTTACATGCTGACGGAATAAAAAAAGAAAATATCAAAGTTCAGATTAAAGACAGAGGGTATTTTAAAAAAGAAGGTTACACCGGTTTTAATGCTCTTGGCGAATGGGAGGTTCAAGCTGTATTTGAGGAACACGAGGCATATGAGGGTTCAAGTTCTGAAATCCTTAAGGTTAAGGTGAAAGAAACTGCCGGGTATGCGATTATCGTCCAAGGGAAAATAGACAGTGAAGAAGGTTTGGATTCCCATAAAAAGACAACTGATTTTGTCTATGATACATTAAAGAACAGGGGACTTTCGAAGGATGATATCCGATATTTCAATTATGATACTGATGATGAGAGTTCTGAAAAGCCTTTACACTCAGCTATCCAGGATGCCATAACCGGATGGGCCAAAGATATGATGAACGAAAAACCTGCGAATCTGTATATCGTGATGGTGAATCACGGACTCCGTGAGCAATTTTATATTGACGATAATGATGGTGAAATCATCATAAAACCCGGAGAACTCGACACTTGGCTGGATAATCTGGAAGACGGTTTAACGGAGCAGGCTTCAAACCAGGAAATCATTATTATCCTGGGATTCTGTCATTCCGGTTCCTTTATGGATGAGCTTCAAAGTGACAAAAAGAATCGGATAGTCATTGCCAGTGCGGCTTCGGAAGAATCTTCATATAAGGGGCCTCTTGATGAGGATAATATCCGGGAAGGAGAATATTTTGTTTCCGAGTTTTTCAAGAGCGTTTCTCTTGGAAATTCAGTCAGCCAATGTTTCCAGAAAGCCACAGCCCTGACAGAGATTTTTACATCCTCAGACTCAGGAAATTCCTATGCCCCTTATTATGATAATTCACGACAGCATCCCCTCTTGGACGACAACGGAGACGGCATAGGAAGCAACGATCTTACCATATGGAAAGGGGACGGCTCGCTGGAAAGGGACGGCTTGCTTAGTGATGATATCATTATCGGCGTGAGCAGTATAACCGCCAACGATCCGGGGGATGTCAGAGTAACCCGGGTTAAAGAACCCCAATTCCTGGAACACAATGAAACTTCGCTGACTCTGTGGGCTAAAGTGGATAATGAAGACGATGTTTCAACGATATGGTGTGAGAAAAAACCGCCGAACTATATTCCTCCGATGAATTCTCATGAATCGGGCCAGATAGAAATGGAACTCAATAAAAAACTATACGATACTACCCCTGGCTCTTCGGAAAAACCGGATACTCTCCCGGAAGACTCGTATGGATTTATATGGAAGGACAAAGAGTTTGACGAAGAATTTTCCGAACCGGGAACTTATCAAATATTCTTTTTTGCCAAAGACGCTTATACAGGGAATGTATCCCCTCTCAGGGAAACCAAAGTTTACAAAGGAAAAGAGAATAACAATCCTCCTGAACCGTTTTCCCTTAAATTCCCTGAAGATGGAGAAACGACATCCACAACTCCGATACTAGACTGGGAAGACACCACAGATCCGGATGGAGACAAAATGAGTTATAGGATTCTTATTTCCAAAGTTCCCTTTGATGATGAAAAAGACAACCCGGATGGTACGATTTACAAAGAAGAAGAAATGTGCAGCATCTCCTTAGTAGAAGATTCCGACGATTTGGATGATCAGACCTATTATTATTGGAAAGTTCAGGCGATAGACGAATACGGAGCTACTCAGGAGTCAGATGTAAGAATGTTTCGTACCGATAATGAGGAAAATCCGGTAGATGCCTTTATTGGAGGACATGTTTATGAGGACAATGGCGACAATTCTTCCTCTTACCAGCCTGTGATTGGTGCGACTTTGACTCTGTTTGATATTATGAAAGAAATAATATTACCAACCTTTTCCCCTACAGATTCAGCTGGTTGTTTTTTGGGTGAAGTACCCGGAGAAGCTTCCACACTCAAGGTCGAAGCAGATGATTATATTCCGATAGAAGATTGGTCTGTAGGAGATATTTTTGAAAAAGGGCACTCCAAAAGTTCAGAGGATTTGAGAAAGGAGGAGGATTTCAAATTGAAGAAAAAGAATGCTGATGATTGTGACGGAGAGCAGACAGACAAGCCCGTATTTTCGCCAGAACCCGATACATACAATTCTCCCCAGGATATTGAACTGTTATGCCTCTCGCATGATGACGCAGACATTTATTATACCACAGACGGCAGTGAACCTACAGATAAATCAGAAAAATACGCATCATCCATTCCGATATCTGAAGATACCACGATCAAAGCCAGGGCGTACAGTAAAACAGGCTGTCCCAGTGAAGTGGCGGAGGGGGAATTCATCATAGGTCTGCCCGAATTTTCGCCAGAACCCGGAACATATGATACTCCCCAGGATATTGAGCTTTCATGCCCATCAGATGATGCGGTCATTTACTATACCACAGACGACAGTGAACCCACAGAAGACTCAGATATATACTCATCCCTCGTCCCTGTGTCTGAAAGTATGACCATCAAATTCAAATGTAAAACAGATCAGACCCTCAGTGAAACGATACCAGGAGATTATACACTCAAAGTCAGATCTCCCAAATTCTCTCCCGATCCGGAGGAAGAATACGATACCGCCCAGCGTGTCAAACTCTCATGTGAGACACCTGATGCAACAATACGTTATACGACAGATGGCAACGAGCCTAATGAGAATGATATCGGCTATGAAGAGCCTTTTCTTGTATCTGAAACCACTACTATAAAAGCTGTAGGATATCTGAATGAATGGGAGAAGAGCGAAATAGTAACAGAAACTTACTTCATAGGCAGCCCCGGCGATATTACCGGGGACAATGAAATTAATCTGAACGATGCCATTTTCACCCTGAACATATTGGCAGGCAAAGAAGCGCCTTCGGAAGTCAATACAGAAGCAGCTCTGAATGGAGAAAAGCCGGGGTTGGCAGATGTCATTCGTGTCCTTCGGAAGCTTCGCAGATAACAACTACAGGGAAAACGGATAAGAAAGGGAAATGGGCATTCGGATTTTCCTGTTTTTAAACAACTACAGGGACGACGGATAAAAAAGGGAATGGGGACATTCCGGATTTTCTTTTTCTTATCCGTTTTCCTTGTAGTTCTGATTAGCGATAAACAAGGATTTTATGTGCTTTCATTCACGTAATCCTTTTTTATCACTAATCCGTGTAGCGAAGGAAGCAGGATTTCCCTGGGAAGACAATAACAAAATAGCAAAGGAGGGTTATATGCCAAAATTTCTGCCCGTCGGAATACAGGATTTTGAAAAGATGATCCTAGGGGATTTTGTGTATGTGGACAAAACCCGGTATATTTATGACATGGCGCTTCCGCTCCAGGGATTTTATTTCCTTGCGCGTCCCCGGAGATTCGGAAAATCGCTCTTGGTATCCGCGTTCGAGCATCTTTTCAAAGGACATCAGGAGTTGTTCAGGGGATTACGGATAGAACAGAGCGGCTGGCACTGGAAACCACATCCGGTTGTCAAAACGGATTTCAGCAGTATTTCATACAAAAGTCCGGAAACACTTGAAACTGATCTGGCACTTCTTATACAGCAACTGACCGAAGAACACGGTATAAAATCCGGACAAGGGTCGCTTCCGCACCGTTTCTCAGCACTCATCACCGGTCTGGCAAAGAAATACAATGAACAGGTCGTGGTGCTGATTGACGAATATGACAAACCCATTATCGAGCACTTGGGAAAAGGCGAAACCGGTCTTGATGTTGCAAAAAAAAACCGGGATATCCTGAAATCGTTTTTCGGCACACTCAAAAGCGGGGATGTATCCGCAGCCCTGCGGTTTGTGTTTATCACAGGGATTTCGAAGTTTGCGCGGGTCAGTATTTTTTCAGATCTGAACAACCTGGATGACATTTCCATGCAGGATGAATACGATGCTGTTCTGGGATATACGGATGACGAGCTTGTGTCGTTTTTCAGCGATCACATTGATCATCTGGCAGAAAAATCGGCACTCGGCAGGCAGGAAATAATAAAGGAAATCAGGACATGGTATAACGGATACCGTTTCACAGACAGGGAGACAAGAGTTTACAATCCCTTTTCCGTGACAAAGCTGTTTCAGAAAAAGAAATTTAAAAACTACTGGTTTGAAACCGCCACTCCGAGCTTCCTGATAAATCTTATCAGGGAAAAACAGTATCCGGTGCCTGATATCGAAGCACTGGAACTGCCCCCCGAGCTTTTCACAGTCTATGACCTGGAGCGTCTGAAGATCGAACCGCTTCTGTTTCAGACCGGATACATCACCATAAAACATTTGGATGATATCCTGTATCACATGGATTATCCCAACCAGGAGGTCAAAACATCGTTCCTGGCTTATCTCCTAGATGACATGATCCGCCTGGAGGATGTCAGGCTTGCAGGCACATACAAACGTCTGCATCTGTATCTCAGGGACGGAAAAGCAGATGAATTCATCCATGCGGTCCGGAGCATATTCGCTTCGATTCCGTATGTACAGATATCCGGTCAGGACGAGGCATATTACCATACGGTTTTCTATCTCATGCTCTCGGCATCGGGCGTGACGGTGCATACGGAGATGCTGACCAGCAGGGGCAGGATGGACATTGCCGCGGAATTTGACGACAAGGTGTATATTATCGAACTGAAATGCGACCACAGTTCCGAAAAGGCTGTCCGGCAGATCCTGGATAAGAAATATTATGAGAAATATACGGAAACCGGGCGGGAAATCTACCTGATGGGGATCAATTTTGATACGGAGAAACGGTCAGTTGACGACTGGCAGTGGGGAGAGTTGAGAGAGTATCTGGATAAGTGTAAAATTATTTGAATTCATTAAACTTTAAATAATCAGGATTGAAAAATGCCATCGAACTATCGCCGGATATTGTCCGCCCTGACTTTTTTCATGATATTGGAACTCGCTGTTTTCCTGTGTTCAGCCCACGCGCAGATCATCACAGACGGCACAGTAGGCACGGCGGCTTCACTTTCAGGACCGGACTATCAGATCGGAGCCGACTTGGGAAAACAAGCAGGTGGAAATTTGTTCCACAGCTTTGACACATTTAACATTAATACACATGGAAGTGCGATCTTCACCGGGCCCGATTCCGTGGAAAATATCATCTCCCGTGTCACAGGAGGAAGTAGTTCCAGGATTGACGGCCTGCTTCACTCGGAGATACAGGGTGCGGATTTCTTCCTGCTCAATCCCGCCGGTGTGATGTTCGGACCCAATGCGTCTTTGGATATCAGCGGCTCATTTCACGTCAGCACAGCAAATTACCTGCGATTGGGTGAAGACGCGCGATTTGACGCTGTTCATACGGATAATACTGTGTTAACAGCGTCCCCGCCATCCGCATTCGGATTTCTGAGCAATACTCCCGCTTCTGTTAGTTTTGAAGGCAGCGGCTCCGAATATGTGGAGAAAAATTGGAATCGGAAAGGGATATCTGTCCCTGAAGGAGAGACTATTTCGGTGATCGGAGGCGAAATTAACATTACAAACTTTGTATCAGATACCTTCCAGTTAGAAACTCGTCTTCGTGCCCCGGGCGGACGAATTAACATTGCAAGTGCTGCTTCTGCCGGTGAATTTGTATTCAATGATTTCGATTCGGATGCCTCATTTTTTGAAAAATTTGGTGATATTACTCTTTCCGGAGGATCAAAAATTGATGTCAGCGGAAACCAATCCGGTGAAATCTGTATCCGCGGCGGCAGATTTGTTGTCAGCGGCGGATCAGGTATTTCTTCTGAAACCGGCGACAGGGACGGGGGCGGAATTGATATCCAGATGAGCGACAGCCTGAAAATTACAAATGGCGGATACATTTACACAACAACGAAGGGTGACGGCAGAGGGAGCGATATTTCGATTTCTTCAGAAGTTGTGGAAGTCATTGATGGCGGAAAAATCTCTGCGGATAGCGGAACAAAGTATTATCTTGATAAGAAAAACATCAGAGGGGATGGCGGAGATATTAAATTGGATGGAAATCGCGTGGAAATCAGAAACGGTGCTCTATCCACCACAGCTTTCGATAGGGGGAAAGGCGGTGATATTTCAGTATCTGCCGATGTTTTAACAATTGCTGGCGGAGGCATTCTCACGACAACGGTTGACGAGGGCAGAGGGGGTGATATTTCTATTTCTTCAGAGGTGATGGAATTCACTGATAACGGAGCAATTTTTGCGAATAGCGGAACAATGGATTCTTTTAACGAGAGAGTCATCAGAGGAGATGGCGGAGACATTAAGTTGAATGGAAATCGCATCGAAATCAGAAAGGGTTTTGTATCTACCACAGCTTTCAACAGGGGAAAAGGCGGTGATATTTCAGTCTCTGCCGATGTTTTAACAATTGCCGGCGGAGGCATTCTCACGACAACATATAGTGATGGCAGAGGGGGCGATATTTCAATCTCTGCCGATGTTTTAAAAATTGTTTCTAATAACGATATCCCAACCAGCAGTGAAATTGTCTCTGATGGCGAAGCCGAAGGAGATGACGGAGATATAAAAGGAGGGATATTAGCCACCGTGACTCTCGGCAACGGAGATGCAGGTGATATCTTGATTTCTGCTGAAACTGTGCATATCAGTGAGAGAGGACTACTTAAATCTGACAGCGGAACAATTCTCATTCCTGAGAACGAAACAATCCTTTATGGAACTGTGAAAGGAAGCAGCGGGAACATTATTCTGGATACAAATCATTTGGAAATCAAAAGAGGAGAGATATCCACCAATACACTTGGCATGGGAGATGCTGGCGATCTTTCGGTTTCTGCTGACACTGTTAATATCAGTGAAGGAGGCGTACTTAAATCTGACAGCGGAACAATCCTTGACGGAACTGTGATCGGTGGAAAAGGAACCGGCGGGGACGTTACCTTGGATACAAATCATCTGGAAATCAAAGGAGGAGAGATATCCACCAATACACTCGGCACAGGAAAGGCAGGTGATATTTCAATCTTCACAGATGATATAAGTATCACCGATGACGGCGTTATCACTGGTGATAATGGTTTTCGTGATAAAAACGGAAGGACATTTGCCGGAGGAAAAGGTGACAGCGGAGACATTACATTAAATGTTAACCGTCTGGAAATGGATAAGGGGTCTGTCTCATCCAATAATTTAGGAGATGCGGACAGCGGAGGAAGAATTTCGATCACCGCTGCCGAGTCCGTCAGAGTTGCCGGATCGGGAACAGATGATGCAGGAGAGCCAGTTGATAAATATTATGGCATTGCTTCACAAGCGCGAGGGGCAGGAAACGGCGGACATATTATCATCAAAACAGACGAACTGCACCTCACTAAAGACGCCATGATTAACGGTCAGACATACGGCAGCGGTCGGGGCGGAGACATCACGCTGAATGTAAGCAGTCTGGAAGTATCTGAGGGCGGAACCATCACGACCAGCACCCGCGGCGCTGGTCGTTCCGGGGACATTTCGATTACTGCCGGAGAATCTGTCAATGTTTCCGGCGCCGGTGTGAAGACTGACAAAAGTTACGTCTATGCCGCAACTCACAGCGGCGGAAACGGAGGAAATGTGAGCATTTCAACACCGGTTCTGACCATCGGCAAAGACGGTAAGATTTGTACTGAAACACTGGGAGATGATACAGAGGACGGAAACACACTGCCGGACGGGCGTGCCGGTGATATTGAACTGACCGCAGATCGTATAGAACTCAGCGCCGGGGGACTCGTCACGGCAGGCAGTAAAAGTGAAGGTGATGCAGGGAATATCAGCATTGATGTCAAGGATACATTCAGCATTGATAATGCTTCGATAGAAACAAACACAGAGCAATCCGACGGAGGAGACATCAGTATCAATGTCTCTGGGACATTACATCTGACCAAGGGATCTATTACAACTTCCGTAGAAGGCGGTATGGGAAACGGCGGTAATATTACCGTCGGCGACACTTCCGAGCCTGAATTTGCAATTCTTAAAAAAAACAGCCTGATCAGTGCTGATGCTCACGGAGGCGACGGGGGAAATATTACAATCATCACAGATCATTTCATCAAATCCTCTGACAGCAAACTGGATGCTTCATCAGAATTAGGCATTGACGGCTCAGTCTATATTGAATCCCCGGATGAGGACATCAGCAGCAGTCTGACAGTGCTGCCTGATAATTTTCCTGATGCTTCACGCTGGATGAAGACGCCCTGCGCGGAGCGGTCTGCTGAAAAATTAAGCCGTTTTGTTGTGAGCGGGCGGGACGGTATTCCCGCGCCGCTTGATGATTTCCTGGCAAGTCCCCCGTTCGAAATTGATCGTGCAGATCGTAAGAAATCGGATTTTTCCAAAAAATCCGATTTCTGTCCCCAGGACTTATTTTCCAGGGCAAAAGAATTTTACCGCAAAGGCAATTTCGGACAAGCCGCAAAATTATGGGAACAATCCATCGGACTTTTGAACATGGAAAAACATACTGATGAATATACAGACATCCTGGAATACCTGATCAGTGCTTACCAGTCCCTCGGACAGTATAAAAAGGCATTATCACTGCTTGAACCTGCTTTGACGATTGCCGGCAAAAGCGGGAATAATCTGTGTGATGCCCTGATTTTTAGTTGTATTGGCGATCTTTATCTTTCTATCGGGGACATTGAAAAGGCAGAAGAATACCTGGAAAAAGGAATGAAGACGGCTTTGCTGACAAATAATCCGCATCTCCTGGCAAGTGTTCTGAATAACCTGGGGAATGTTCTTGCAGCATACCAGGATTATGAAGAAGCAGTGAAAGCCTATGAGGAATCTCTTGAATATATCGGATCAGCAGACACAACTTATGAAATTCCTCTGCATGAACTGAAATCAAAGGTTCTGATTAATCTGCTCCGGGTCAGGTTTCAAAGCAATGCAGATGAAATCACGGGTGCGGAAATTGAAAATGCCCTCCGGCAGATCACTGGCTTGCCGGATTCTCATAACAAAGCAGCGGATCTGATTTCTTTGTGTGTACTCGCACAGAAAATCCCTTTACAAAACGGAGGATTTGTCTCAGAAAAAACGGAGAGATTCAGATCCCTTGTGTATGAAGGGCTGAATGAAGCAAAGCGGATTGCCGAAGTTCTGCAGGATACCCGCATCACATCTTATGCCTGCGGATACCTGGGGCAATTTCATGAAATGCAGGAACATTATTCCGAAGCTGTCAGACTGACCCGGCGAGCGATATTTTTTGCCCGGCAGACCCGTTCTCCTGAAATTTTATATCTCTGGCAGCAGCAGTTGGGAAGATTGTTCAAAGCTGAAGGCAATATTGAAAAAGCCGTTAAAACTTACCAACATGCCGTATCCGCACTGGATCCCGTGCGCACGGAATTCTATACCGGATACCGTGTGAAAAAAAATGTTTTTTATGAGAAAGTAAAACCTGTCTATCTGGAACTTACAGCCTTGTTACTGGAACAGGCTGAGAATTCCGGGAGTCCGGAACTTCGTGAAAAGAAACTCATCCGGGCCAGGGACACAGTGGAACTCCTGAAAAAAGCAGAATTACAGGATTTTTTCCAGGATGAATGTATCACACAGAAAAAAATTACGGTGCCGGATCATACAGATCCCCATACCGCAGTGATTTACCCGGTTCTTTTACCGGACTCCCTTGCATTGCTGCTGGTCCTTCCTGACGGTATGAAGCAGATTAACACTTCTGTCCCTTCTGAAACAGTCAGAAAGAATGCAAAGAGATTCAGAAGACGCCTGGATGAAGAAGTGAAAATGAATGATGAGGAGAGAGATAAGCGATCCCTGCATTATGCAAAGGAACTCTACGACTGCCTGATACGCCCTGTTGAAAATGAACTGACTGCCCGGGAAATTGATACGCTTGTCATCGCACCGGACGGGGCGCTTCGTTTAATACCCTTTTCCGCGCTGTATGACAGGGAAAAAGAATGTTTCCTGATTGAAAAATATGCAGCAGCGATCATACCGGGAATAACACTGATCGATTCAGAACCGGCTGAACCAGGGAATGCCCGTGTTCTTCTCAGCGGTCTTTCCGAATCCAGGGAAGAATTCCCTCCCCTGCCTGACGTGCCCGGGGAATTGGAAAATATCAGGGCTGTTACAGGGGGCAGCATCCTGCTGGACAAAGACTATACCACCGGTAATCTGACCCGTGAATTCAGAAATCATGCATATACTGTCGTGCATATGGCCACACACGGGGAATTCGGAGCCGCTCCGCAGGATATTTTCCTGCTCACATATGACGAAAAGCTGACAATGGGGAATCTTGAGCAACTGATCGGTCTTGGCAGATTCCGTGACGAACAGGTCGCCCTGCTGACATTAAGCGCGTGCCAGACCGCCCTGGGAGATGAACGCGCCGGGCTGGGTCTCGCAGGCGCCGCGCTTAAAGCAGGGGCAAAAAGCGTAATTGCGACATTGTGGTCAGTATATGACGAATCCGCTTCACTGGTAATCACAGAATTTTACCGGCAGCTCGGGATATCCGGTATTTCAAAAGCAAAAGCCCTGCAGAATGCGCAAAAGAAATTTATTGTCCGGTCCCGTTATGAGCATCCTGCATACTGGGCGCCGTTTCTGCTGGTAGGGAATTGGGGAGGCATCAGCGATTGACGGGTTCCCGAGTATCAGACCTCCGAGGTTTTTAAAACCTCGGAGGTCTTCAGCGAAAACTTTTGCCCGAATCGGAGTTAGCTGAACGAACAAGCCCGCATCGGACTATAAAAAAGGAACGTCACGCGTCATCACGCATCATTCTTTAGGTTTCCCCATAACTTCAGCGAACATATCCATATTCCATGTCTTGCAGTCCGCGATGTTCTGTCGGAATTTAATGAAATCAATGGTGCCCTGCCCCGTGATTTTTTTGGTGTTGAACGCGCCGAAGCCCAGGAATGCTTCGCCGCCCATGTTTGCGGCCAGCCAGTGCCGGTTCCCGTTCTTGCAGATATCCCAGAAGTATTTCTTCTTCATGCGAATTCCGTCAACAGACTTTATCAGGCATCCGGGAAAAAGATTGGCAAAGGTCCATATAATCTTGTCAACTTCCTTGTCCAGCAGTTCGAAATCCGCATTGGCCTGATGCTGCTTTATGAACGCGCGGGCTTCTTTCAGCTTATCCCCGGTCTCATATTCGCCATAAACAATTTCCCCGTCCTCCACATATCTGTCCGTGATGATCGAGGGGTTGCGAACCCATTTTCCATCCACTTTCAGTACGGGGACGCATTTGCTGATCAGCCCTTTCATCTTCATTTTGTAGGCAGACCACATTTCGCAGGAGACGCAGTTCCACATTGCATCTTCCATGCTGAGATACCAGGGAAGGAAGTCTGTTGAGCCGCCGTCAGGTGCGGAACCATGTTTGGGGCCTGCCTGCCCGTAAATCGCCAGATCCGATGAAATGGTGATATCACAGGCCATCCCGATTTCCTGTCCCCCGGCCACTCTCATGCCGTTTACCCGGCAAATGACCGGCTTTTTGCACGCGAGAATGGAATCCACCATGTGATTGAAGAGTTCCATGTACTGGCCGTATTCATCCGACCTCATGCTGTAGAATTCACTGTATTCTTTTGTATTACCTCCGGTGCAGAAGGCATAAGGGCCAGTAGCCGTAAAGACGACAGCCACAACACTCCTGTCCAGGGAAGCGTTTTCAAATCCGGCGATAACGCCCTTTACCATCTCTGTGGTATAGGAATTATACTGCTTGGGATTGTTCAGACGAATCCATGATACATAGAGTTTATCCACCACATTCCCGTTCGGACCTCTCAGGGGTCGCTTTTCATAAACCACAGTCGGGGCTTCTTCTCCCCAGTTTGCATCTGTGTGCAATGCATGATCTTTTCTCTCATTATCTCTTGGCATCCATTCCAAAGCCATAATTTACTCCTTGTCAGTTGTCAGTTGTCAGCAGTTGCCAGTCGGCAGTTGCCAGTCGGCAGTCGGCAGTTGCCAGTCGGCAGTCGGTTGTCAGTGGTCAGTGGTCAGTTGCAACGGACAACTGACCAATTCATTAAAAATCCGGAGTCAGCACAATACGCTTGTCCGGGGATTTACTATGAGCTTCCTCAAAGGCATCTGCTATGGTACTCATGGGGCGGGTCTGAACAAAAGGTTCCAAGGAGACTTTTCCGGAAAGAACCATCTCCAGCACCTGGGGATAATATTCCGGGAGGCATCCCCATGTTCCGATAATTTCAGCGTCAAAAGCCATCAGTCTGCTGATGGAATATTCCACTTTCTGCATCCCGAAACCGACAATGATCAGCTTCCCTGTAAAACTGAGCAGAGCCAGGGCAGTTTCCTGTCCCGGCTTTGTTCCTGTTGCTTCGAAAATTTTCCATCCGTAACCGGGAAGCCCCTTCTGTTTTCGGATCGCTTTGATCTCACCGGAGACATCCCTGGAGTTTTTGCCGGTTGCATTAACTACAAAATCAGCCCCGTAGGAAAGCATATTCTGCAAACGCTCTTCATCAATATCAATAGCGATAACCGTGCCGGCTCCCAGGGCTTTGGCTATCTGTACCATATACTGGCCCACTCCCCCGACACCGATGACAATAACATTGTCACCCACTTCCAGATCAGCTCTTTTTGCTGCCTGAAAAGGCGTGGTCGCCGCGTCAGCTACCACCGCGAGGTGTTCAAGGGGCATGTCGCCCCGGTTCCTGATTTCACACAGGTCAATGCCCGGCACAGGAATATGGCTGGAAAATCCGCCGTAAATCCCGATGCTGTTGCCCGGCATTTTCTGGCTCAGGCATCGGTTACCCCGGCGGGTTTTACAGAGATAACACTGCCGGCAGGGCATTACAGCAGGGATCAGCACTTCTTTACCAACCCATTTTCCATCCCCTGCCACCACTGTTCCCGATATTTCATGACCCAGTGTGAGCGGGGGTTTTGATACCGTGGGGACCCCGTCATAGAAATACCCCAGATCAGTGTGACATACCCCGCACCCTGCGACTTCCACCAGAACCTCCCCGGGCTTTAATTCCGGTACGGGGATTTCTGTCTTTTCAAGCTTGCCCGGCGTTACCTCACCTGTTTCCCTGTTACGGGAGGTCGGCTGAACCATCTGCCAGGTCAGAATTTTGTCCGGTACTGCCATATCAGTTCTCCTTAATTTTTCTGTACTTCTGCACTTTTTATTCTGATACACGAATTAATACGGATATTTCCTAATATGTTGTTTTTATTTATATTAACCCGAAATTCGTTCGTGTTATTCATTTGATAACAATCATATTGTAGCTACAATGTAACTAAACACCAAAGGGGTTGTCAATATTTTTTTCATTGATTCGGAACTCAGCAGTAAAAAATCTGACCACGAATCACACGAATTACACGAAAAAATAATATAATTCGTATAATTCGTGTCATTAGTGGTCAGGAGTCTGTTTTATAATTTCAAAACCACGAATCACGAATCACACGAAAAAATAATATAATATAATTCGTGTTATTCGTGTCA